>JBFFGE010000108.1:0-15717 GCA_041557595.1 Alphaproteobacteria bacterium | reverse complement strand
GGCGTATTCCGGGCCCACCGGTTCCTCGTTCCAGCCGTATTCCAGCGATTCCGGAATGTACGGCATCGCGTAATAGCCGATCGTTTGCATCAGCAGTTCGGAAAGGCGCTGCTGGATTTCGGTGCCGCGGATCTTCAGCAGGCTCGCTTCCGGCCCCGGCGCTTCGCCCTCGGCAGTACCCGTGAGCGAACGCAGCTCGGTGTATTCCAGCGCGCAGAGGTCGATTTCGAGCTGTGCGACCTCGCGGCTGAAGTCCGGGTCGTCGATCAGGTAGCCGTCGCCCGCGCGCTCCTTCGCGGCGATATCGCGCAACTTGCGAAGCTGCGCCTTCGACGCGCCGACCCGCGCGATGCCCGACCGTTCATGGCCGAGCAGGAACTTGGCGTAGGTCCAGCCCTTATTCTCTTCGCCGATCCGGTCTTCGACCGGGACCTTGACGTCGGTCAGATAGACCGTGTTGATTTCGGCGCCGCCGTCGATCGTGCGGATCGGCCGAATTTCGATACCCGGCTGATCCATGTCGATCAGCATGAAGGAGATGCCCTCCTGGAATTTTACGTTGGTGTCGGTGCGGACAAGGCAGAACATGTGATCGGCGTGCTGCGCCATCGTAGTCCAGGTCTTGGTTCCGTTGATGACGTAATGGTCGCCGTTCAGCACCGCGCGGGTCTGTAGCGAGGCGAGGTCGGAGCCCGACCCCGGATCGGAATAACCCTGGCACCAGAAATGGTCGCTCTCGAGAATGGGCGGCAGGTACTCCTTTTTCTGCGCCTCGGTTCCGAAGGTATAGATCACCGGCGCGACCATGCGCAGTCCGAAGGCGATCAGCCGGGGCGTATGGCCGCGTCCCAATTCCTCGCCCAGGATGTAGCGCTGGACCGCGGTCATTTCGCTGCCGCCGTATTTTTTCGGCCAATGGGGTGCGAGCCAGCCCTTCTTGCCGAGGATTTTTTGCCAGCGTACGTAGTCCTCCCGGCCCAGACGGTACCCGTTCGCCACCTTGTCGCGAATGTCTTCCGGTAGTTCCTGTTCGATGAATGTGCGAACTTCGGTCTGAAAGGCGAGATCCTTGTTGGAAAAATTCAAATCCATCGCGATGCGCCCCCAGGCTGCGTGTCGTGTCATGATGCCGTCGAATTCGCGCGCCTGAACGGCCGGCGCCAAGTCAATCGACGGTAGCGTTATCCGATGATACCCGTGGCCGTCCGGCGCGCCAGTATTTTGTCTCCGCCCGGCAGGATCGACCGCTACGGCGTCGCGTGCGGGCCTGAATTCAAAGCCCGAGTACGGCCTTGGCGATGATGTTGCGCTGGATTTCATTGGTACCGCCGACGATCGAGGCCTTTCGCGTGACGAAATAATTCGCGCCCAGCGTGGCGCTGTATTCCGCGCCGACGGGCTCCTCGTTCCAGCCGTATTCGCGGGCTTCCTGAATGAAGGGGTTGGCGTAGTAGCCGACCGCCTGCATCAGCAATTCGGACAGTTGCTGCTGGATTTCGGTGCCGCGAATTTTGAGCACGCTGGCCTCCGGGCCGGGCGCTTCGCCGCGCGCCTGCGCCATGATGCAGCGTAGCTCGGTGTGGTGCAGCGCTTCCAGGTCGATTTCGACGCGGGCGATCTGCTGGCGGAAATCCTGGTCTTCGATCAATGCCGCGCCTCCCTCGGGCTCGTTGGCGGCGATCTGTTTCAATTTGCCCAGTTGTGCCTTGGCGATGCCGATCTTCGCGATGCCGATCCGCTCATGGCTGAGCAGGAATTTGGCGTAGGTCCATCCCTTGTTTTCTTCGCCGACCAGATCCTCGGCCGGAACCTTGACGTCGGTCAGATAGACCATGTTGACGTGGTGCGTGCCTTCCATCAGCGGCACGGGATGGACCTCGATGCCCGGCTGGTCCATGTCGATCAGCAAGAAGGAGATGCCCTCCTGAAATTTGACGTCGGGATCGGTCCGGCACAGGCAGAACATGCGGTCGGAGAAATGCGCATGCGAGGTCCACATCTTGGTCCCGTTGACGATGTAGTGATCGCCGTCGCGTACTGCGCGCGTCTGCAAGGAGGCAAGATCGGACCCCGATCCCGGCTCGGAATAGCCCTGACACCAGATGTCGTCGCTGGCGATGATGCGGGGCAGGTATTTTTCCTTTTGCGCGTCGGTGCCGAATTTATAGATCACCGGCCCGACCATGCGGATGCCTTGGTTGATGACGAGGGGGGCGTCGCCGCGGGCCAGTTCCTCGCTGAGGATGTATCGCTGAACCGGCGTTAGCTCCGAACCGCCGTATTCCACCGGCCATTCCGGGACGAGCCAGCCCTTTTTCGCCAGCATCTGCATCCAGCGGACATAATCCTCCCGTTTCAGGTTCAGCCCGTTCCGAACCTTTTCCCTCAGGTCGTCGGGCAAATGCTGGGCCATGAAGTCGTGAACTTCCTGCCGAAATGCGCGGTCTTGTTCGGAAAACTGTAAATCCATCCTGATATACCCCGCTGGGAGTTGCCGAGACGCCGGCGAAACCGTGTAATGGCGGCGACGTGTCCGATCATTATTGCCCGATCGGTCGCGTTGGACAAACGACCGCTAGGTGAGGGACGCAGCCGGCATGGGATATGACGCACCGTTCGAGGGATTGAAGGTTGTCGACCTAAGCCAGGGTGTGGCGGGTCCTTATACGGGGCTGATGATGGCGCAGCACGGCGCCGAGGTGATCAAGGTCGAGCCGCTCGAGGGCGATTGGGGCCGGCATATTTCCAAGAATTACGATGGTCATTCGGCCTATTCGGTACCGACCAACCTGGGTAAGCGCAGTATTGCGCTCGATCTGAAATCCGAGGAAGGACGGGCCATCGTCTATCGGATGATCGAGGATGCGGATGTCTTCATCGAGGGGTTTCGCCCGGGCATCGTCGACCGGCTCGGGGTCGGATACGACGACGTGGCGGCCGCCAATCCACGTATTCTGTACGTCTCCATCTCCGGCTTCGGACAGACCGGCCCGATGCGCGAGCGCCCGGCGATGGACCCCGTGTTACAGGCCTTTTCCGGGCTGATGTCGGTCAATCAGGGGGTGGACGGAATTCCGCACCGTATCGGCGTCATCGTGTGCGACATGGCGACCGGCCTCTATGCGTTTCAGGCGCTGTCGGCCGCTCTCTACGCCCGGCGGGATGAACCCAGGGGAAAGCGTATCGACGCGAATTTGATGCAGGGAGCCGCTTGTTTCCAGGTGGTTCGGATGATTTCCAACTATCTCGACGGCGGCAAGATCGTGCCGGGCCGGATTCCGTCCGGCACTTTTCCGACGGCGGATGGCTGGGTCAATATCCTGGTTTACAAGGAAGAGGAATTCGCGCCGTTCTGCGACCTTATCGGGCAACCCGCCCTGGCGACGGATCCGCGATTCGCGACCAATGCGGCGCGGCTCGAAAACGAGCTGACCCTCGTGCCGATTCTAAACGAGGCCTGCGCGAAATTGGATAGCGCTGCGCTGTGCGCCGGCCTTGCCGAGGCGCGCATCATGCATGAGAGGGTCAACGATTATTTCGCCTTCTTGCAGCATCCCCAGGTCGAGGCGACCGGCTTGATAAGCTGGCTCGACCATCCGGGTATCGGCCGCATTCCCATGCCCAATCCGCCCGGCCTGGGGCAACACGGCGCGGACAGTCCGCACAGCGTCGCGCCGGGTATCGGCGAGCACACCCGCGACATCCTCTCGGCGCATGGCTACACTGCGGGCGAGATCGACGGGCTGATAGCCGGTAAGATCGTACACGGTTAGCGAGGAGCCAAGCGCGATGGACGACATCCTGACAAGCAAGAGCGCCGCCGCATTGCACCGGACGGCGAAGATCACGTCGGTCGAAACGATCCCGCTGGAAATTCCCTTCACCGCGCCGTTCAAGATTTCGCAGGGGGCGCCGCGCGCGACGATCGAGACCCTGCTGGTGCGGGTGCATTGCGATCAGGGCGTCGCCGGCGTCGGCGAGACCCAGGCCTGGCGCCGGCAGGGAAGCGCCGAGATCCTGCCGAACCTGGTGACCGCTGTGGAACGCTATTTCGAGCCGTTGTTGATCGGGCGCTCGCCGTTCGACATCGCCGCAATCATGAACGACCTGAACACCACGCTCTACAATAGCCTGTATGCCCAGGCGGCGATCGGCGACGCGCTCTACGATTTGGCCGGCAAGCTGCTCGGCGTGCCGGTGCACGACCTTCTCGGCGGCAAGTGCCGCGACCGCATCCGCGTCGGGGCAGTGCTGTCGATGAAGCCGGCCGTCGAAGAAGTGGTTTCCGAAGCGGAGGCGTTTTATGAGCGCGGCTTCCGGCATTTCGGATTGAAGATCGGCAACGATCCGGTGGCGGATTTGCGCGGGGTCGTAGGTCTGCGAAAACATTTCGGCGACGACATTGTCTTGCGCGTCGATGCGAATGCTTCGATGTCGTTCGATGCGGCGTTACAGCTTCTCAAGAAGATGGAGCCTTACGATATCGACGCGGCCGAACAGCCCGTCGCGATATGGGACGTGGACGGGCTGGCGGCGTTGAGCCGCGCGGTCGCGATACCGATCATGGCCGACGAGTCCGTCTCGACCGACCATTCCTTGCTGGACGTGATCCGTCGGCGGGCGGCCAGCGTGGTCCAAACCAAAGTGGCGAAGAACGGCGGCATCTATTACATCCGCAAGCTCTGGCATCTGGCCGGCGCGGCGGGCATGCGCATCTATCCGGGCAACCATCCGAGCGTGAGCGTTGCGACCGCATCGGTGGCCCATATGGCGGCCGCCTGGCCCGAGCCGTTGATGGAGGGCGTGTTCGCCGTCGGCGTCAGCGGGGCGCTGGCCGCGGACGTGGTGCAGGATCCGATTCGACCGGAGAACGGCGAAATTCATATACCCGAAGGTCCGGGGCTGGGGTTCGAGCTGGATGAAGACCGCTTGTCCTCACTGCGGCTCGACCGCTGAGGGGAAAGGGAGCGCGATGCGGCCTACGGGAAAGAAGCGGCGGTTCTTCGAGGACCTGAACGTCGGCGAGCGTTACAACATTCCGTCGCGAACCCATACCGAGGCGCTGTTCTACGCATTTCAGCTTGTCAGCGGCGACAATCGTCCGTCTCACTATGACGTCGAGCACTGTAAAGCCATGGGATTTCCCAATATGTGGGCGCATGGATTCCAGGTGCTGGTCCAGACAGCGCCGGGCGCGAGCGACATGTCCCGCGGCGATAGCGAAGTGGTCGTCCTTGGCATGCTCGAGCAATCGTCACGGTTCATGAACCCGGTATTTGCCGGCGATACGCTTTATCCGGAACTGGAAATCGCCGAATTGATCGCGCAAAACACGACCGGCGTAATGGTCTTGCGTTCGACGGTGCACAATCAGAACGATGCACTGTGCATGGAGGGAGAAATTCGGTTGCTGGTTGCAAAGCGCAACTGGAAACCCAAAAAATAGATTTTTCGGGAGTAAATACAACGCATGATGGTTCGGTGCGTTTGTAATTAACGGAAAATAAAGAATAAATTCGCATTATTTGTGCCTTCCTCGCAAAATTGCGCAGTCAGGGCATGGCGGAATCGAATTTCTCCGATCGACTATTGACCGGCCTTACCCGCCCGCGTTCCCGCGTGTCGCGACTGAACATATTGTCTTGGTTCCGGCGCGCCGAGCGTTCGGAGCTGGACGCGATCCGTATTCTTGCGGAGCAATTACAGGAGGGGTTTGCCCTTTACGATTCCGAGGATCGATTGCAGTTCGCAAATCAAGAGTATTTGCGATTGCACAAGAATCTCGAAGATATGATCAAGCCGGGAATGCGGTTCGAAGACATGATCCGGGCCAGCGTTGAGCGGGGGCAAATTCCGGGCGCCGTCGGGCGCGAAGAAGAGCATATCCGCGAGCGGATGCAACAACATCGCAACCCGACAGGTTCGATCCTCCGGACCCTGGCCGATGGCACCGCCTACATCATCAAGGAAAGCCGCCTGCCCGATGGGCGCGTCGCGGTGACGCAGACGGATGTCTCAGAAATGATCCGCGCCAAGGAGGCTTTGCGGATCGAACAGGAGCGTTTCAAGGAACTCGCCGAGATCGCTTCCGACTGGTTTTGGGAGACCGATGCGCAGCATCGGATGACCACGGTCGTCGCGCCCGTCGAGAAAGTCGGCGTGTCGCTGGAGAAGATGCGAGGAAAGACGCGGTGGGAACTCGCCGAAGGGGATCCCGTTGAGGATTCCAGTTGGGCCATGCACCTGGCGGATCTCAACGCGCGCCGGCCGTTTAGGAATTTCCGGTATAGCGTCAAGCTGGAGGATCATTCCGACGTCTATCACCGGGTGAGCGGACAAAGCGTGGTAAACGATGCCGGGCAGGTATTGGGGTATCAGAGCTTCACACGGAATGACGGCAACCGGCGGCACTTCAGCGCCAGCGGTCATCCGGTCTACGACGCGCGCGGCAACTTTGTCGGCTATCGCGGCATGGCGCGGGAAATCACCGAGGAAGTCGTCGTTCAGGAGCAGGCGCGGGCGGCGCATCGGCGGTTGCTGGACGCAATCGAATCCTTGTCGGAAAGCTTTGTCCTGTACGACGCAGAAGATCGGGTCGTTCTCTGCAATAGCGCCAGCTACAACAAGCTTCCGTGGTGTAAGACGCCGGTCGAACCCGGCATGAAGTACGAGCATATGATGCAGGAAATCGCCTACTCCGGCTTGGTGGCGGAGGCGCGCGGTCGCGAGGAGGAATGGATTCGGGAAAGCGTCGACCAGCATCGCAATCCCGCGGGCCCGCGGGAAATCCATCGGACGGACGGCAATTGGCTGCTGATCACGGAACGCAAGACTTCGGATGGCGGCATCGTCGCGATCCGGATGGACGTCACGGAGCAAAAGCGCGCGCAGATGGAGCGCGAGGACGCGATCAAACGGGCCGAGGAGGCCAACCGCGCGAAGTCCAATTTCCTGGCCAATATGAGCCATGAACTGCGGACACCGCTGAACGCCATCATCGGCATGTCCGAAATGATGAGCCTGCAGATTTTCGGCCCGATCAACGAGCCGCGATATGCGGGATATGTGGAATCGATTTCGACCGCGGGCCGGCACTTGCTGGAACTGGTCAACGATATTCTGGATATTTCCCGAATCGAATCGGGCAAGTACACGTTTAGCCCCCAACTCGTGCAGCCGATGGCGATAATCGAGGATTGCCGCCGGCTGATCCTCGAACAGCCCGGCCACGAAAACGCAGCTCTGGAAATCGATATCGACGAGGCGTTGCCGGACATTCAAAGCGACGTCCGGGCATTTCGTCAGATCCTGCTCAACCTCATGGGAAATGCCATAAAATTTACCCCGCGTGGCAAGAAAATCTGCGTTCGGTCGATGATCACGGATCAATTTGTTGCGATCAGCGTGGTGGATTCGGGGCCCGGCATTGCCGAAAGGGATATCGACCGTGTCCTCCGGCCGTTCGAACGCGCCGATCAGAACGCCTATCTCGCACGGGACGACGGGTTGGGGCTCGGGCTTGCGATATCCAATACCTTGGCCGAAGGCCTCGGCGGTGAATTGATCATCGATAGTAAATTGGGGGCCGGCACGACCGTGACATTGCGTCTGCCCCGCACCGAAAGCGCCGCCGCCAAAAGCGCTTAACCTTTCGTTAACCGGCGGCTGCCTATCCTTGATGGTCCCCCGGAAGGGGGGTGAACATTCTGTGCCAGTTCAGATGAACTCAATCGCCGCTCATCCCCGGATGGGCGGCGAATTTTTTGCGGATGCCAGACCCGGCCGGACAAATGGGGCGCGATACCGGGTGCGATTTACGGGCGGCCGGACGGCGGGCGCCGGTTGCGCGCCAGCCGCTCAGACTCGGCGATCTGTTCTTCCGTCATGGAGCGGGCGAGCAATTCCTTGAATTTTATCGCTGACGGCAAGCCCGACCGCGCCGCCAGATTGAACCACATCAGGGCCTGCACCGTGTTCGCGGGGACGCCTTCGCCGGCCGCGTGCATGATTCCGAGCGATGTTTGCGCGGCGGGGTCGTCCTGCGCGGCGGCCCGCTGGAACCACAGGAGCGCTTTGGCATTGTCCTTCGCCACGCCCTCGCCGAGATAATGCAGCGTGGCGAGATAAAATTGGGAATCCTTGTTGCCCGCCGAAGCGGAGGATTTGAAATATGCCGCCGCCCGCTTGTAATCCGTCGAAACGCCTTCACCCAACAGGTACATGCGGCCGAGGTAGTATTGCGCGCCCGCATGACCCCGGTCTGCTTCCGCCTGAAAGACACGCAAGGCCGTCCGATGATCCTTGACCGCAAAGGCGTGGAGGCCGTCCTCGAAGCCGGCATTGGCGGCCAACGCTCCGGTAAGGTTCATGCATGCGACCAACCCGAGGGTCCGGGCCGCGCCGAGCAGCCAATTTGACCTGGGGGTTTCCATCAGGGTCGAGACCTCTATCTGTTTAATTCCGCAGGGCGGGCCAGCGTCGTCTGGTATAAATCTCTTACCATAGAAAACAGTGACCGGCGGCGTGAAGTGATGATACGGAGCTTGTATTTTCTCACCTTCTTTATTGCCAGTGCTTTCGGCGTGGGGATCGATGCCGCGATCGGGGCGAATCCCGGTCCGCGGGCATTGGGCTGGGCCGAACACGTCGTGATTCTGCCCGAGATGCTCAAATTAAAAGCGAAGTTGGATACCGGCGCGCATACCACCTCTATCGGCGCCAGGAATATTACCCGGTTCGAGCGAAATCGCCGCCCATGGGTGCGATTTTCGATTTCGGACCGGAACGGCAGGTCGGCGGTGCTCGAAAGACCGATTGTCCGGACCGTCAGGATCAAGCGCAGCGATCTCAAAGAGTTGAATAGGCCCGTCGTACTGCTCGCGCTATGTCTCGGCGGGATATTCCGGGAGGAAGCGGTAACTCTTTCCGATCGCTCCAAATTGCGCTATCCGCTGTTGATCGGCCGCTCGGCGATGGAGGGGCGATTCATGGTGGATTCTTCAAGAAAATACACCACAAATATGGAGTGCGTCCGCCGCCCCTGAGCGCCGGCACTAGATGTAGCGCCCCCGGGATTACCCCATGTCGCTCGCGTCCGAGTCCATTAAGAATTGAGGTCAATCATCCTAAATGTCACTGGCCATCGATGGAACGCGATGGCCTAATGAGGCGTTAATTGGTGGATGAAATACATGGCGCATCCTCGAAATCCAGCAGTTCTTACGATCGGTCGGAAGATTCAGGCCGCGATGGAACGCGACGGCGAAACTTTTTACGAAGAGTTTGCGAACGCGGTCACGCACGGAATCGGTGCCGTTCTGGCCGCGGCCGCATTGGCGCTGCTCGTCGTGATCGCCGCGAGCACGGGGAGCACCTGGGCGATCGTCGCCAGCGCGGTTTACGGCAGCACGCTTTTCTTGACCTTTCTGTCGTCTTCGATCCATCACGGAAGCTGGCATTTGCCGACCAAATCGGTCTTTCTTGCGCTCGATCACTGTGCAATTTTCTTATTGATAGCAGGGACATATACGCCGATCAGTCTGTTGGCTTTCCCCAAGCCGCTCGGCTGGGTCCTGTTCGGCATCATTTGGGGCCTGGCCATCATCGGCATCACCGTCCGTCTCTGGCTTGGCCGTCCGCATTGGTTCCTCGTGCCGGTCTTCATCATTATGGGGTGGCTGGGTTTTTTCTGGATCGACACGTTTTTCGAGCATATGGGAACCGCGGGCTCCTGGCTGATCCTGTCCGGCGGTATCGCCTATACACTTGGCGTGATTTTCTATCTCTGGCGCAGCCTGCCGTTTAACCATGCGATCTGGCATCTCTGGGTGCTGGCCGGCAGTATCTGCCATTTTGTCGCAATTGCCCTCTACGCGGTGCCGCAAGCCGCCTGAAGCATCGCCTCAAACCCCAAAACGTGTGCCAATCGGGCGCATTTGAGCTAGGGTTTTTATCTTGGCGCTCTCGCCTCCGGATCGGCCGGGGGATGGGCGCCGAAATGAGGTTTTGCATGGCCCAAAAATACCGTCTGATCAGCTCAGTTACGTGACCCTGGGTGCAGCGCGCCGTGATTGTTTTGCGTGCCAAATCCGTGGATTTCGACGTGACCTATATCAATCTTCGGGAAAAACCCGACTGGTTCCTGAAAATTTCTCCGCATGGCAAGGTGCCCGTCCTCGTGGTCGACGAGCAGCCGCTGTTCGAGTCCAACGCCATCGCTGAATTTCTCGACGAGGTCATCGCGCCAAGGTTGCATCCGGAAGACCCCGTCCAGCGGGCGCGGCATCGCGCCTGGACCGATTTCGTCCCGGATTTCGCGCGCGGCTTGAGCGGCATCTACTACACCAAGTCCGCCGACGAGATGCAGAAGGGACTGGAAGCGGCCCCGCAGCGGGTGGCGAAACTGGAGGAGGCCATCGCCAACGAGCGCGGCAACGACGGCCCCTATTTCAGCGGCGATAGCCTGTGTCTGGTGGATGCGGCCTATGCCCCGTTCCTGCAGCGCTTCGCCTTCGTCGAGGCCAAGCTTCAGACCGGCCTGCTGAAGGCATTTCCCTTGGTGCAGGCATGGTCCGACGCGTTGCTATCGAATGACGGGGTGACCGGCTCGGTCGCGCCGAGTTTTCCCGAAGAATTCGTCGCCAGCCTGAAGCGGCGCGAATTCCGGGTAGGAACGTTGTTCGACGCGAAAAGCGCCGCGGCCGAATAGGGTGGCAATCCTGCCTTGGCGTTCCCGCCAGCCGCCGAGTCGGCTGGCTGGAACGCCGTGCCACGCCGGATGACTCGACAAAGCCGGACGATCTCCAACATGGGCGTGAACAGGATGCATCCCACACCGCGTAGGTGAGATCTGTAGCGCGATCGGTGTCGTGCGAATTAATCCGGGGAGAGTGTTTCGGTGTTTGAGAAGGATCGATTTATCGAGGATTGCAAGGCGGCGCTCGGGGAGGGACAGCGCGCGGTGCGCGAACTCATGCTCGAGGCGGTGGCCGATCCGTCGGGCATCGTCGCCGAGCTCGGCGAGCCGACCAAGGCCGGCGTCTATCCGCTGCATCATGCGCCCGATCTGACAGTGATCAATTTCGTTTGGGCGCCGTGCATGACCCTGCTGCCACACAACCATAAGATGTTTGCCGTCATCGGCATCTATAGCGGACGCGAGGACAATATGTTCTGGCGCCAACTCGAGGACGGGCCGGGCGCGGGCCCTCAAATCGAGGCTGCGGGCGCGGAATCCCTGGGACCGGGACAGGTCGCGACGCTGGGCCGGGACATCATCCATTCGGTCGCCAATCCAATTACCAAATTGACCAGCGCAATCCATGTGTATGGCGCCGACTTCTTCAATCCGCCCGAGCCGCGCAGCCAGTGGGATCATGAGACGCTGGCCGAACAGCCCTGGGATATGGAACACACCCGCGCCGTCTTTCGCGCCGCCGAGACGCGGTATAGCGCCGGGCTGGCGGCCGGCGCCGAGGACCTTTGAAATTTCGCAAACAGCAGGAAAACACATCATGGATCTGGGGATGAAAAACAAATCCGTCGTGGTCACCGGCGGCAACCGCGGGATCGGGCGCGCCATCGCGCTGGCATTTGCCGGAGAAGGCGCAAACGTCGCGATTGTCGGCCGCGACACCGATGCGCTGGCGGCGGTGAAGGGCGAGATCGAGGCGACCGGCGTCAAGGCGCTGGCCATCGCGGCGGATTTGTTTACGGCCGATGGATGCAGTCGGGCGGTCGACGAAACGGCGGCGGCGTTCGGCGGGCTTGACGTGCTGGTGAACAACGCGTCGACCAGCGTCAGCGGCAGTCTCGAAACGCTGACCGACGAGCAGCTCATGGAGCGCCTGACCGGCAAGACGCTCGCCTATATGCGGTGCTGCCGCGCCGCGCTGCCATGGTTCCGCAAGGCCGGCGGCGGCCGGATTATCTGCATCGGCGGATCGGCGGCCCGTGCCGCCGGCAAGGCGTCGCTGCCGAGCGGTCTCGGAAATTCGTCCCTGACCAATTTCGTCAAACATCTGAGCAACGATGTCGGGCCCGAAAACATCACCGTCAACGTGGTGCATCCACCCTTCACCAAGACCGACCGTTACCCGGCCCGGCTGGAAGCGCGCGCCAAGGAGCGCGGCATCAGCCTCGCGGAGGCCGAGGCAACTTTCGCCGCCAATTTCCCGATCGGCCGCATCGTGGAGCCGGGCGATATCGCGCCGATGGTGCTGTTTCTCGCGTCGCCGCATGCCGCCGCCGTCACTGGCCAGGCGATCGGCGTCGACGGCGGCTCGACGCCGGGCGTCTTTTACTGACGGTATCGATATACCGAAACTTCGAATTTCGTGATGCGGTACTGCGGATTTGGCAAATCCGCGCAATGACGAATGGCGCCCGCCGTTAATGCTACGTTAATCCGATTAGCGGATGGTCGCCCCGAACGTCATCACAGCCGGGAAAGATGAGTGAATTCCGAAAAATACGAGGGTCGGCGCGTACCCGATGCAACCTTGGCATTTCTACAAGCCGGCGACCTGCGAACGATCGAGACGTCGGCGGTATATGCGAATGAATGGGCGGTTACGATCGGCGTCCCCGGCGCGTTTACGCCGATCTGCACGGGAAAACATGTTCCGGACTTTATTCGCAGCGCCGCGCGATTGAAGAAGAACGGATTCTCGAAGCTTGTTTGCATCGCCGCAAACGACCCGTTTGTCGTCGACGATTGGGCGCGCCAACTCGACCCGGATCATTAGATCCAGTTTCTCTCCGATGGTAATCTTTCATTCGCCCGCACGCTCGGGTTGACGTCGAATATGCCGTCGCTGTTTTTGGGCGAGCGCGGCGAACGTTTCATGATGATCACGCAGGACGGCATCATCAGTCATTTCCGGATCGAACCCAACGTTCTGACCTATACCCGCACCCGGCCCGAGGATGCGCTGGAACTGCGTGGAATTTTCGAATTGGGATAAGGGATTGGAGGGGCCTGTGCGACGTTGAACAACCGTCATCGCTGGATGCCACTTCATTTTAGAAATTTATGGGCGGTCCTTATATCTAGGGCCACCTTGACAACAATTCCACGACTACCTTTGATGCATCGTCGCTGCGCGTCGCGCACAGATCGGCCGTAATCCGTGCAAGAGGAAAGCCATGAACGATGTTGACCTCGCCGCCCTGAGCGAGCGGCCTGCCGCTGCCGCCGAACTGCTCGTGACCCGTTGGCTCAATGCCTTCGAGGTGGCACTCGGCGCGGGCGATCCGGATGCCGTCGCCGCCCTGTTCCAGGCCGATGGCCATTGGCGCGATCTCGTCGCCTTTACCTGGCACATCACTCCTTGCATCGGTTCGGACAAGATCGCCGCTGCAATGGTCGCGGCGCAAAAATCGATCAAGGCGCGCGGGTTCAGGATCGCCGCGAACCGGACGCTGCCGCGCCGAATCCGCCGGCTCGGGATCGACGTGATCGAGGCGATCGTCGAATTCGAGACGGAAGTCGGTCGCGCGAACGGCGTGATCCGGCTGGTGACCGAGGACGCCGCCGGCGCTGGAGATGGCGCAAAGGCGTGGATCCTGATGACGGCGTTGGACGAACTGAAGGGTTTCGAGGAACACGTCGGCGATCGCCGTCCGACAGGCGAGGCTTATTCGCGCAATTTCGGTGGCGAGAACTGGCTGGATCAGCGGCTCAAGAGCCAAGCCTATGACGACCGGGAGCCCACCGTGCTCGTCGTCGGTGGCGGTCAGGCGGGTCTCGGCATCGCGGCGCGGCTCGGCCAACTCGACGTCGATACCCTGGTGGTCGATCGACTGCCCCGCATCGGCGATTGCTGGCGCACCCGGTACCATTCGCTGGCGCTGCACAATCAGATCCATGTCAATCACCTGCCCTATATGCCGTTTCCGCCGACCTGGCCGAAATACATTCCCAAGGACATGCTCGGGAACTGGTTCGAATCCTATGCGGACGCGATGTCGATCAATTTCTGGACCGGCACCGAATTCGTATGCGGTGCCTATGACGATGCGGCGAAATGCTGGTCGGCCGTGGTCCGCCGGTCCGATGGCAGCGAGCGAACGTTGCGGCCGCGCCATGTCATCTTCGCAAACGGAGTCAGCGGCATCCCCAAGATGCCGGCGCTGCCCGGTCTCGACGACTTTGCCGGCGACGTCATGCATTCGCACAGCTTCACCGACGGTTCGGCGTGGCGCGGCAAGAAGGCGCTGGTGCTCGGCACCGGCAACAGCGGCCACGACGTCGCGCAGGATTTGCACAGTCACGGCGTGGATACGACGATCATCCAGCGGGGCTCGGGCACGGTCGTCAGCATCGACCCGAGTGCCAAGTTGAATTACGCGTTGTACGACGAGGGCGCGCCGCTCGAGGACAGCGATCTGTTCGCGGCGACGGCCACCTATCCGTTGATCGTGCGCGGCTACCAGATGGCGGTCGAGCGCATGGTCGAGTACGACAAGGATTTGATCGAGGCGCTGATCGCGCGCGGCTTCAAATACGATCTGGGCGAAGACAAGACCGGCCATCAGATGAAGTATCGGCGGCGCGGCGGCGGGTATTATCTCGACGCCGGGTGTTCCGGCCTGATCATCGAGGGCGAGATCGGTCTTCTGCAATTCGATACGATCAAGCGTTTCACGGCGGAAGGCGCGCTGCTGAATGACGGCACGACGGTGCCGGCGGATCTGCTTGTGCTTGCCACCGGCTATCACACCCAACAGGAACTCGTCCGCCGCCTGCTTGGCGATGCGGTGGCCGAACGCGTCGGCCCGATCTGGGGCATCGACGACGAGGGCGAAATGGCCAACATGTGGAAGCGTACCGCGCAGGACGGGTTGTGGTTCATGGCCGGCAGCCTTGCGCAGTGCCGGATCTATTCGAAATTCCTGGCCTTGCAGATCAAGGCGCTGGAAGAAGGCTTGATCGGCGCGCGATAGACGCCGCGGCTTTGGCATGCGCGCCGCCCAATGCGTTCAGAATTTGCAATTCTTGCGCAATGCCCGAATTGCGTGAGCCGAGCCTTCCAACTTGAAGGTGATCGTCTGGCCGTCCAGGCGCATTGCGGCGGCGCCCGTTCCCTTTGACAGAGCGTTGGCGAAGACGGCCGCTTGGCCCGGATTCTTCGTCATCGCGCCCAATATCAGATCGCGGCGCGTGTCGTCCCGCGCTTCGAATTTCCCCGTACGCCATAGGTCCTGTACCTGCGCGCTCTTGTCGATACGATACGCCACCGGGACATCGACCTCCTTGCCCAGTTTCCCCTTTTCGCCGGTCAGGGACAGGACCCTGCCGAGCATAAGGACCGAAACATTCAGGGCGCGCGATTGGCTGCACGTGAACGACAGAAGCGCACTGGCGACGGAATTGACCGTCACAACCTCGAAGAAGGGCGCCCCGGTTATCGGGTCCTCCTTGAGGGCAAATTTCCAGGGCGCCATGCGCGTTCCCCAGGAACACAGGCGATCCTTTTCGTGAATTTCGGCGAATTTTCCACAGAGCCGACGCAAATCGGCGGAAGAGTCCCGCGCGGAAGCGGGATTTACCAGTGCGATCGTCGCGATGAGCAGCGCCGTGGCGATGATGAAAGGGTTTATCATTTTGCCGCGATTTCCATCTGTTGGAATACGAAACCGAACATCCGCCGATGCCTGCGGCGGTGACATTGATATCGCTCAACGGAATCCGGCCCAAATGATCCTAGAGCAGTG
>JBFFGE010000107.1:0-15736 GCA_041557595.1 Alphaproteobacteria bacterium | reverse complement strand
CAGTTAAGTGGTTCAACCCGACGAAAGGCTTCGGCTTTATCGAACCTTCGGACGGCGGCAAGGATGTGTTCGTGCATATTTCCGCGCTCGAGCGGGCGGGCCTTTCCACCGTGAATGAAGGACAGCAGGTTGAATTCGAACTTGCTGCCGGGCGTGATGGCAGGACCGCTGCCGAAAACGTTAAATTGATCGACTAACGACGTTTGTGAGTATGCCTTCCGCAGTGGCGAGAAGGCGCTCACGCTGATTTTCAGTCGATTGCTGCGCGGACGGTGCGCTGCCATAGGGCGGCGGCGTATAGGCCGTGCAAAATCAAGGAGTTGAGTTGAAAGAGGAACTGATCGAATTCAGCGGAACGGTGGTCGATAAGCTGCCGAACGCCATGTTTAAGGTCCAGCTCGAGAACGGGCATGAAATCATTGCGCAGCCGAAGGGCAAAATGCGCAAATTCCGGATTCGCGTCATGGTCGGCGATAAGGTCGATGTCGAAATGACGCCCTACGACCTGACCAAGGGCCGCATTACCTTTCGCCATAAATAGGTCCCGCGCCGGCCGTGTCGGGCACTTCCGAAGAACATCGATTCTGCGCCTGACGGCGGGTCCCGAACGCCGTGCGGCTGCGTGCCTTCCGATCCCGGTGCTGCCCGGTTGAATTGGGGGCGCCAATCTGCCTGAATGGCGGCCTGTCCGATCCAATCGCGCGGATGCGATTGCCGGTTCCATCTCCAGCCAGGGAACACCCATGCCCATGAAACTGTACACCAGCAGCGTCGCGCCCAACCCGCGCCGTGTTGCGATCTTTCTTGCGGAAAAGAATATCGACGTGCCGATCGTCGAGATCGATTTGGCGAAAAGCCAAAACCTGGATGCGGATTTCGTCGCGAAAAATCCGCTGGGCCGCGTGCCGGTGCTCGAACTGGACGACGGCGCCTACCTCGCCGAATCAATGGCGATTTGCCGCTATTTCGAGGAAGTCCAGCCGGAGCCGCCGCTGCTCGGCACCGATGCCCGCGACAAGGCGATGGTCGAAATGTGGAACCGCCGCATGGAGTTCGAGATCATGGGCAACGTCACCGGCTGTTTCCGCCATAGCCATCCCTACTGGGAAGGCCGCATCGAGCAGGTGCCGGATTTCGGCGATTTGTGCCGCCGCAACATCGAGGACCGGATGACCTGGCTCGACGGCGAACTGGCCGGCCGTGACTTCATCGCGGGCGACCGCTTTACCGTGGCCGACATGACGGCCGTTAGCGCCTTCGATCTCGGCAAGATCGCAAAAATTCGGATTCCGGAAGAAC
The DNA here is from genome assembly GCA_041557595.1 of Alphaproteobacteria bacterium. Lineage (GTDB taxonomy): Bacteria > Pseudomonadota > Alphaproteobacteria > UBA8366 > UBA8366 > JAOTYV01. The sequence continues at coordinate 14,437 of JBFFGE010000107.1, read as the reverse complement.
TCAAGAACCTTACCCAGTGGTACCGGCGCGTGTCCGAACGGCCGAGCGTGGCCGCGACCAGCCCGACCCGAAAGCGCGACTGACCGATGCCGAGCCGGCGCACAATACCCTGGCCCACGACATACGGACGTCGCCGGTGATCTATACGGTCGAATGCGCGTTCAGCGACCCCGCGCGCGAAGCGGATTGGAACGCCTATTACAGCGGGCCCAAACTCGCGGCGGTGCTCAGCGTGCCGGGATTTAGCACCTCGCAGCGGTTCCGCGCCCTCACGCCCTGCGATGCGCCCTATTACGCCATGCATTCCCTGCGCGACGCCGATGTGCTCGGTTCGCAATACAAAAGCGTGGGCGGCGGCAGCTTCGGCGGCGGCTGGGACGACATGATCTTCAATTGGCACCGCAACCTGTTCGCCGGGCTGGACATGGCGCCGGAGGTGCCGATGGACGCCTGCCTCCTGGTGCAGGACGATACGGCGGACGAAAGTGCGGTCGCCGAAGCCGACTTCGCCTGGCTCGACATCGCCGGTCTCGACCGCTCGGTCGTCCGGCGTGGCCTCGCCATTGTCGATCGCGTGGCGGGCGAAAAGATCGCCGCGAGCCATGGCGCGGCGGTCCGTCTCTTCGAGCCGATGACCGAACGCAGATGGTCGCCGCTCGAAACCGGATAGGGCATACAGGTCCGCGCCTATTCCCGCCGTTAACCTAGTATCTTGAGACTTCGGTAACCGGCCAATCCCTATGGTGGCGTTATGGCGGTGGCGCGGGGTTTTTGCCGCGCTCATGCGCGAACGAAGACTGTTTCATGGCGAAGGGAACCGCCCTCCGATGAGCACGCCAATGCTACCGGCCTTTGCGATTTCGCGGGAGGCCTATCGGATCCTGTTTCGCAATTTCGGCGCTTATCTGCGATTGAGCTGGCTGCCGTTCCTGTTAATTTTGATCGTTTCGATTGGAATTCAATCCTACGAACGGGATTTGGCTGGCCTAGGCGAACATGCCGACACTGGCGCGTCCGCCTTAGGCGGTTTCGCGCTAACAGTCATATGGCTCCTTGCTATTCCGGTCTCAACGGCGTGGACGCGCAACATTCTTGTGAGCGCCGAAGAACCACCTCGGTTTGTCGTCGGGCACGCAGAGGGGGTGTACCTGTTCCGATACGTTTGTTTGTTCCTGCTAATGATTCTACTTCTGGCCTTGCTCATGATACCGCCTGGATTGGTGGCGTATCTGGCAAATTTAATTTTCGGTGATGGCGAAATAAGGATTTGGCCGGATTTGCCTTTTGGCCTTGGGTTCACAGGTTTCGTTCTCGCAGGAGCTATTGCCCTCCTATTATCGACAAGGTTCATACTTGCGCTCCCGGCGGCGGCCGTCGGAAACCCCTCCCGGCTGCGAGACGCATTTGCGGCCACGAAAGGGCAGATGTGGGCTTTATTCGCCATCTGCCTGCTGACATCGGCGCCAGCCGTTCTGATGTGGATTGTAGACGGTATTTGGGGTGCCGAGGATCTTGCCGACACGGGCGTTCTCCAAGCGCTATGGTTTACTGTCGTAGATCATGCAGTGGCTTGGCTTGTGCTACCGATTGGTGACGCCGGATTGGCGCTGGCCTATATGCATCTCGGCGGGATGTCCGATGGGCCAACCGAATTAACGGCCCCGCCCGCCTAACCGTATTCCCGGGTGTCGTCGATCACCTTGCCGTCGTTCGGCAGGGCGTCAGGCGCGACGAGTTCGACAGCGCCGCGCAGCTTGCATTCGGTTTGGATACTGTCGGCGATTGCGCTCGCCAAGGCGTCATCGGCGCTATCCGACTCGCAGCGCAGCACCATGGTGTCCTGGCCGGCCTCGTTGCCCACGACAAGCCGGACCTTGCCGATTTCCGGATGGCGTTTGGCGACGCGGTCGACCTGTTCCGGGTGGACGAACATGCCGCGCACTTTGGTCGTCTGATCGGCCCGGCCCATCCAGCCCTTGATGCGGGGCGCGGTGCGGCCGCAGGGGCTGACCCCCGGCAGGATCGCCGACAGATCGCCGGTGCCGAAGCGGATCAGCGGATAGTCCGGGTTCAGCGCGGTCACCACCACCTCGCCCACCTCGCCGTCGGGCACCGGGTCGCCGCTGCCGGGGCGGACAATCTCCAGGATCACGCCTTCGTCGGCGATCATGCCGTCTATCGCCTCCGACTCATAGGCGACCAGCCCGAGATCGGCGGTACCGTAGCATTGCAGCACGGCGACGCCCTGTTCGGCATAGCGCGTGCGCATGTCGGGAAACAGCGCGCCGCCCGACACCACCGCCTTGCGGCAGGACGATATGTCGAGTTTCAATTCGGCGGCCTTGTCGAGGATGATCTGCAGGAAGTCGGGCGTGCCGACATAGCCGTCGGGCCGGAAATGCGCCATCGCGCGCGCCTGCTCCTCGCTGTTGCCGACCCCGCCCGGGAAGACCGCGCAGCCGACCGCACGGGCGCCGGATTCGAGCATCATGCCGGCCGGCGTGAAATGGTAGGAAAAACAGTTGTGCACGATGTCGCCCTTGCGGAACCCGCCGGCAAACAGCGCGCGCCCCATGCGCCACCAATCGGCGCCTGTGCCCTCGGGCTCGGCGATCGGCCCTGGCGACAGATACAGATGGCGCAATTCCCGCGGCGGCGTTGCGCTCAGCCCGCCGAAGGGCGGGTTGGCTTCCTGCAGGCCGATCAGCTCGGATTTTCGTGTGACCGGCAGGCTTGCCAGCGCCGTGCGGCTGTTTATCCCGGCAGGATCGATGCCGGCGAGAATCTTGACGAAGCCCGGCGCGTCCCTTTGGGCGCGCGCGATTTGTTCCGGCAGCGCCGCCATCAGCGATGCTTCCCGCGCCTCCGGATCGCGTGTCTCCAAATCGTCGAAATAGTCGGTCATGCGCCCGTCCTTCTCAGGTCCGGTTCAGGTCCGGCTCACGCCAGCCAGCGTTTGCGCCGGCGGTAATGTTTCACATCGCGATAGCTCTTGCGGCCGCCGCCGGACAGGCCGAGATAGAATTCCTTCACGTCCTCGTTCTCGCGCAACGCGTCGGCGGCGCCGTCCAGCACGACCCGGCCGTTCTCAAGGATGTAGCCATAGCGGGAATAGCGCAGCGCCATGTTGGTGTTCTGTTCGGCGAGCAGGAAGGTCACGCCTTCCTCGCGATTGAGGCGGGCGACGATCTCGAAGATTTCCTCGACCAGTTGCGGCGCCAGCCCCATCGACGGTTCGTCCAGCAGGATCATCCTGGGCTTCGCCATCAGGGCCCGGCCGATGGCGGTCATTTGCTGTTCGCCGCCGGAGGTATAACCGGCCTGGCTGCGCGCGCGTTCCTTGAGCCGCGGGAAATATTCGTAGACGCGTTCCAGGTCCTGGCGCACCGCCGCGGCGCCGTCGCGGCGCGTATAGGCACCGGTCATCAGGTTTTCCTCGACCGTCAGATGCTCGAAACAATGGCGGCCCTCCATCACCTGAATGACGCCGCGCTTGACCAAATCGTGCGGGCTCAACCGGTCGATCCGTTCGCCGAGATACTCGATCGTGCCCTTGGTGACGTCGCCGCGCTCGGCGCGCAGCAGGTTGGAGACCGCCTTCAGCGTGGTGGTCTTGCCCGCGCCGTTGGCGCCGAGAAGGGCGACGATGCCGCCCTCCGGCACTTCGAATGAAACGCCCTTCAGCACCAGGATCACATGATTGTAGATGACCTCGATGCTGTTGACGGAGAGGAGGGCGTTGCCGGTTTCGCTCATCCGCGCTTCCGCCGCGCGCTTCGGTGGCTCGAGAGAATAGCGATCACGAGCATTTTCGTGGCGTGATCTTGTTCTCCTTCGCGTAGTCCGCCGCCGCTTTCTCGATCAGCGGGCGTACCACGTCGCGCATCGGCGCGATCCAATCCGAGACCATCGACCATTTGCTGCCGTCCCATTGCTGGATGATGACGGGGCCATTGCCTTCATGATCTTCGCAGGTGATCCGGTGGGGTTGCGCGAAATCCTTCAGGCCGAGCGCGCTCAGCCGTTCCGCGGTCAGGTTCAGATTCTCCATGCCCCAGCGCACCTGTTCGCCGGTCATCGGCTTGTTGCCGAACTTCTTCATGGCGGTGCGGATCGCCTCGGTGGTGTAGACCGCATTGATGATGCCGCGGTTGTACAACACCTCGCCGTAGTTGTTGTCCTTCGCCTTGGCCGTGTCGCCGCCGTAAAGGTGCTTTACGATATCCTTGTGGACGCCGTAATTCGGACCGGCGCCGTGGAAGGTCGTCGATTTATAGCCCTTGGCGCCCGCGCCGGCGGGAATCACGTCCGATTCCGTGCCGGACCACCAATTGCCGACGAAACGCTCCATCGGGAATCGGATCGACGCCGCCTCCTTGATCGCGACCGAATTCATCACGCCCCAGCCGGACATGAAGACCCAGTCGGGCTTGTAGCGGCGCACTTGCAGCCAGGTCGACTTCTGTTCCTGACCCGGATGGTCGACCGCGAGCAGCTTCAACTCGAACCCATATTTTTTGGAAAGGAGTTCCAGCGTCGGATTCGCTTCCTTGCCGTAGGCGCTGTTGTGGTGGACATGCGTGATCTTCTTGCCTTTGAGCTTCGCAAATCCGCCTTCCTGGGCGGCCACATATTTGATGAAGGCGGAGGCCTGGCTCCAATAGCTGGTCGGCGCGGTGAAGACCCATTTGAAGACGCGGCCGTCGCCCGCTGCCGTTCGGCCGTAGCCCATGGAGTGGATCGGCGTCTTGTCGACCGCCGCTTTGGGAATGAGCTGATAGGTGATGCCGGTGCTGTACGGGTTGAACACCGCCGCGCCGGTCGCGCCCTTGTTCTTGAGCTTCTCGTAGCATTCGACGCCGAGATTTGTCTTGTACTGGGTCTCGCATTCCTCGAAGACCGCCTTCACGCCGTTGATACCGCCGTCGCGCTTGTTCAGCAGCGTGTAATAGTCGCGGAACCCGTTGGCTACCGGCGTGCCGCTCGGCGCGTAGGGGCCGGTGCGGTAGACCAGCATCGGGATGAACTGTTCGGCGGCCTGCAACTTTCCCGCCAGCGGGGCGGAGAGTGCGATGGCGGCGCCGACCGCCGCCAGCGTCGTTGTCTTGAAACGCATGATGTGCCTCCTTTGGAGTGGTTTCCTGTTTTTCCTTGGCGGGCTTGGCGCCCGATCTCGCTTTTCGTTCCCCCGGTTCCGGTCGTCTTCGTAAAAAGTCTAACACTGCCGCGGCGCGGCGCACCCGCTAATATGGAAATGGCCAGCGCCGCAATTTTTCCTTGGCGATTTGCCAGAGCCGCGCCAGCCCGCGCGGTTCGGCGATCAGGAAGATGATGATCAGCGCGCCGAAAACCATGAATTCGATATGTTTCTGCATGTCCGCGCGCATCGCGAATCCGAGAAATTGCGGCGCATTGGTGAGCAGCACCGGCAGCAGAATGATAAACGCCGCGCCGAGAAACGATCCCAGGATACTGCCCAATCCGCCGATGATGATCATGAACAGGACGTTGAAGGAGAGGAGGATATCGAATGCCTCGGTCTCCGCGCTGCCGAGATAGCTGAACACGTAGAGCGCGCCGGCGACGCCGCAATAGAACGAGCTGATGGCGAAGGCGAGCAGCTTGTTCGGCAGCAACCGGATGCCGATGATCTCGGCGGCGATATCCATGTCGCGGATCGCCATCCATTGCCGGCCGATCCGGCCGCGGATGAGGTTCTTCGCCAGCAGCGCCAGAACCGTGACGAAGGAGAGCACCAGGAGATAGCGGGATTGCGCGCTCGCTTCGGGCCCGGTCACGAGGACGCCCATGAATTCGCGCGGCGGTGCGGTGATCGTGCCGGACGGAAAATAATTATAGAACCAGGGCACCTTGTTGAAGAGCCACAGAATAAAGAACTGCGCCGCCAGGGTGGCCACGGCGAGGTAGAACCCCTTGATGCGCAAGCTCGGCAGCCCGAACACGATGCCGACACCGGCGGTAACGAGTCCCGCCAGGATAAACACGACGATGATGTCGAGGCCGGGAAAGGACGTGGTGATCTTGTAGGTCGCATACGCGCCGACCGCCATGAACGCGCCGGTGCCGAGCGAGAGCAAGCCCGCGTATCCGGTCAGAATGTTGAGGCCGATTGCCGCCAGCGACAGGATCAGGAAGGGAATCAGCACCGCCTGATACATGTAATCGTCAGCGCCCTGCATGAGCAGCGGCACGGCGACGAAGGCGGCGAGCAATACCAGCGCGATAAACCAAAGGTCCTGCCGGATCGGAAAGATCGCCTGATCCGAGGTGTAGCTTGTCTTGAATTGTCCCGCCTCGCGGTAAAACATGTCCGTCGCCTCCGCTAGACGCGCTCGATGATGCGTTCGCCGAACAGCCCTTGCGGCCGGAACAGCAGGAATGCCAGCGCCAGCATGTAGGCGAACCAGTTCTCGATGGCGCCGCCGACCGCCGGGCCCCAATAGACTTCGGCGATTTTTTCGCCGACGCCGATGATCAGGCCGCCGATAATCGCACCTGGAACCGAGGTGAAGCCGCCGAGGATTAGTACCGGCAGCGCTTTCAGGGCGATCAGCGACAGGCTGAATTGCACGCCGCTCTTGGCGCCCCACATGATCCCCGCGACAAGCGCCACCATGCCCGACACCGACCAGACGATGATCCAGATCGTTTTGAGCGGGATGCCGACCGAGAGGGCCGCCTGATGATCGTCGGCGACCGCGCGCAGTGCGCGGCCGATCGCGGTCTTCTGAAAGAAGATGGCGAGGCTGGCGACCAGAACGGCGCCGATCAGCGCGGCGATCAAATCGAAACTGCTGAGCAGGATGCCGCCGAATTCAAGCGGCATGTCGGGAATGCCGACATCCAGCTTCTTCACGTTGCTGCCCCACAGCGTCTCGCCGAACCCTTCGAGGAAGAACGCGAGGCCGATCGTCGCCATGAACAGGATGATTTGTTCCTGGTTGACGAGGTGTCGCAACATCAGGCGCTCGATCGCGAAGGCCAGCGCGATCATGACGCCGACGGTGAGGATCAGCGCGAGCCAAACCGGCGCACCGTGTTCCATCAGTCCGACCAGGGTCAGGGCGGCGAACAGCACCATGATGCCCTGGGCGAAATTGAACACGCCCGACGCCTTGAAAATCAGCACGAAACCGAGCGCCACCAGCGAATACATCACGCCGGTCAGCAACCCGTTGATCGCGACTTCGGCGAAAAAGACGGGAGAGTCCGCGATTTCCACGAAGGGCGTGACCAGGATGGCGTTGAGAAAGTCCATCGCCCTACGCTCGATTCTCGTCGTGGCTGACGCCGAGATAGGCGTCGATCACCTGTTGATTGCTGCGGACCGTATCGGGCGTCCCGTCGGCGATCTTGACGCCGTAATCGAGCACGAGGACGCGATCGGAAATATCCATCACCACGCTCATGTCATGTTCGATCAAGGCGATGGTGGTGCCGAATTCCTCGTTCACGTCGAGGACGAATCGGCACATGTCTTCTTTTTCTTCCGAATTCATGCCGGCCATGGGCTCGTCGAGCAACAACAGTTCGGGTTCGGCGGCAAGCGCCCGGCCCAACTCGACGCGTTTCTGCAGCCCGTAGGGCAGGCGGCCGACGGGGGTCTTGCGGATCGACTGGATTTCCAGGAAGTCGATGATTTCTTCCACTTTCTCGCGATGCGCCAATTCCTCCCGGCGCGCCGGTCCGATATGCAGCGCCTGCCACAGGAAATTTCGATGCATCTTGGTATTGCGGCCGGTCATGATGTTGTCGAGCGTCGACATGCCGTGAAACAACGCGATGTTCTGGAAGGTTCGGGCGATGCCCTGGCGCGCCGCCTGATCGGGGCGCATTTCCTTGCGGGTTTGCCCCTTATAGGTGATCGCTCCGGAATCCGGATGATAGAATCCGTTGATCACATTGAGCATTGAGGATTTGCCCGCGCCGTTCGGCCCGATGATGGCGCGGACTTCGCCTTCCCGGATGTCAAAGTTGACATGCGACAACGCTTTCACCCCACCGAAGCTGAGCGAGATGTCGTCAACCGACAGCAATTCGCCGCCGATGATGCGCCGGTCCGTGCGTTCGCCCGCAATGGCGTCCGGCACATCCGGCGCGGTTGTCGTGTCCGGCGTGGTCACGGCGCGGCACCCTCCCACGGCCGAAAGGCAGCGCGGTTTGTCATCCGTGGCGTATGGAGGCGGAATCGGTGATCGCTCACCGTGCACTCCCTGTTCGTTTCGCGTTTCTTTTTATCGAACCGTTTCCAGGTTCTTCGACTCTTAGGGTTCGATAGAGTGAATAGCAAGCGTGAAGGGTTCACAAGCGCGTTGACAGCGACCTTCTCAGCCGCCGCCGTCGCGCCATGAGTACTTCGGGGCGTATCCGAGGAGACGCGCCGCCTTGGCATTCGATTCCAGGGTTTCGGTGTCGCCGACCGCGCCGCGCAATTCGACGCCGGGATAGGCCTCGGCCATGAGCGCACTGTTGACGCGATCCATCACCGTGTCGGCGGCGGCAATCACGAAATTCTCCGCGCCGGCAATGTCCGCTTCGAGCGCGAGACGGCAGGCTTGCGCGCAATCGCGCGCATCCACATAGCCCCACAAATTGCGTTTGCGCACCGACGGATCGTCCTGCCAGGACGTGAAACTCGCGTAGTCGTGCGGCTCCATGACATTGGAGAAGCGCAGCCCGATGAAGGGAATCTCCGGATGCCACCGGCTGAAATGCCGCGCCATTTCCTCGCCGCAGGCCTTGGCCAGCGCATAGCTTGAATTGGGCCGCGCGGGCAGGTCTTCGTCGAGCGGCGCATAGCCCGGCGGTTCGCGATCGAAGGGCAGGCCGAGCAGGGTCTCGCTCGACGCCCAGACGACGCGCTTCATGCCGAGCTTGGCCGCCGCCGAGAACGCGTTATAGGTGCTGAGCGTGTTGATCGCGAAGGTCGCGCTGTCCGGCCGGCGGCCCTGTCCCGGGACCGCTGCCAGATGAACCACCGCATCGGCGCCGTCATGGATCTTGTTGATCGAGAGAAAGGCGTCGATGGTTTCGCCGAAATCGGTCAGGTCGGTGTGCACGAAGGGTGCAATGGTGTCGGAGGATGGCGCGATATCGAGATTGGCGACGACCGTGTAGCCGTGCTCGGTCAACTCGCGCACCGTCGCGCGCCCGACCTTGCCGCTGCCGCCTGTGACGATGATCCGTTTCATCGCAACCGGTCCTTCCTCACGCCGCCGCCTGGACCGGCGCGGATTCGGGCACGTCGTCGATGCGGATTTCCGCTTCGATCACGCCGGTGCGGCCGTCCTCGAAGGTGACTTGCGTCTCGATATGGCATTGATCCGCACCGGAATAGAGGGCGTCGATCAGCACGTCGTATTTTTCTGCGACGATGCGGCGGCGGACCTTGCGGGTGCGGGTCAACTCGCCGTCATCTGCGTCGAGCTCCTTATGCAGGATCAGAAACCGCCGGATTTGCGTGCCGGCGAGGCGCGGCTCTTGCGCCAGATCGGCGTTGACCTCCGCGACTTTCTCCAGGATCAGCTTCCGAACCGCGTCATGGGTGGCGAGTTCCTGGTAGCTGGCATAGGGAATGCCGTGGCGCTCGGCCCAGTCGCCGACGGCCTCGTGATCAATGTTGATGAACGCGGCGACGAAATCCCGGCCGTCGCCGAACGCCACCGCTTCCTTGATCTGCGGGAAGAACTTCAGTTTGTTCTCGATGAACTTGGGCGCGAACAAATCGCCGCTGGTAAGCTTCCCCACATCCTTGGCGCGGTCGATGATCGTCAGGTGGCCATCGTCGTCGACAAAGCCCGCGTCGCCGGTGTGGACCCAGCCATCGGGCGTTTTCGTCTCGGCGGTGGCTTCCGGATTCTTGTAATATTCCTGGAACACGCCGGGGCTGCGGAACAGCACCTCGCCGTTGTCGGCGATCTTTATCTCGACGTCGGGCGCGGGACGGCCGACCGAATCGTCCTTGATCTCGGCGTCCGGTTGCATGGTGACGAAGACGCTGGCTTCCGTCATGCCGTAGAGCTGCTTCAGGTTGAGTCCGATGCTGCGGTAGAAATTGAAGATATCGGGACCGATAGCCTCGCCGGCGGTGTAGGCGAGCCGCACCCGGCTCATGCCGAGGCTGTTGCGCAGCGGCCCGTAGATCAGCACATCGCCGATCGCATAGAGCAGCCGGTCGCCGAGTGGCACCGATGCCTTTTCCAGAATTTTCGCGCCGACGCGCTGCGCCAGCCCCATGAAATAATGGAACGCCTTGCGCTTCAGCCAGCCCGCATCCTCCATCCGGATCATCACGGTGGTGATCAGGTTTTCGTATATCCGGGGCGGCGCAAAAAAATAGCTGGGTCCGAGTTCCCAGACATCGTTCAGAACCGTATCGCTGGATTCCGGACAGGCGACGCACAAGCCGGCGGTGTAGGACTGGCCGAACGAGAAAATATGATCGCCGACCCAGGCCATCGGTAAATAGGCGAGCGCTTCATCGGTCTCGTCGAGCCGGTCGACAAGGCCCGCATTCAGCGCGGTCGCCATGATGTTGCGGTGGGTGAGCACGACGCCCTTCGGCTGCCCGGTTGTGCCGGAGGTGTAGAGCATGACCGAAACGTCGGTGCCGACGCCCTTGGCTACCGCATCGTCATAAAAGCCGGGATTGGCGCGGTCGAAGGCGCGGCCTTGCTCGACCACGGCGTCATAGGCGCAGACGAAATCCTGCGGGTAATTGCGCAGGCCGCGGGCATCGTCATAGATCAGCAATTCGAGTGTCGGGCAGCGGTCCTTGATCTCGAGCAGCTTGTCGACCTGTTCCTGATCTTCGACCACGGCGAAGCGGGCTTCGGCGTGGTCGAGCACGAAGTGGAGCTCGTCGGCCACCGCATCCTGATACATCGGCACCGGCACCGCGCCCAGCGCCTGCGCCGCCGCCATCGACCAATAGAGGCGCGGCCGGTTGTCGCCGACGATCGCCACTTTGTCGCCGCGATTGCATCCCCGCGCGGCGAGCCCGCAGGCGAGCGCACGCACTTCCGCAGCCACCTCGGCCCAGCTCCAACTCTGCCAGATGCCGTAGTCCTTTTCGCGCATCGCCGGTCGGCCGGCGAACCGCTCGGCATTGTGGGCGAGCAGTTTCGGGAAGGTGTCGTATTTGGCGATGTCCAACGCGGTCTCGGCCATGCTGCGATCCTGCGACAGTTTCATCCGTCCCGCATCCTGCGGGAAGGCGGTCATATTGATGCGGAAAACGGGGCGCACGGCAAGGGCGGATCGACGGTCGGGTACGCGCCGACTTTGCGTGTGGGGCGCGGAATCCGCTAAACACGGAGGCGGGCACGAATAAGTGAAGAGGGACGGGATCGTGGAAACGACATTCGAGACGGTGCGGCTGACGGTGGATGACGGTGTGGCGACGGTCTGGATGAACCGTCCCGACAAACGCAATGCCTTCAACCTGCAAATGGCCGAGGACATCATTGCCGCCTACGACGCGATCGATCGTGACGAGAGTCTGAAACTGGTGATGCTGCGGGCCGAAGGCCCGATGTTTTCCGCCGGCGCCGAAATGTCGACCGGCTGCGACTTCATCATCGCGCGCGACGATGCGCGTTTCATGTATCCGGAAGGCCGGATCGGCTCGGTCGGCGCGACCCAGCGGCTGCCGCGCCATGTCGGCAAGGCGCTTGCCAAGGAGCTGCTGTTCACGTCGCGCTACATGGAGGCGGACGAGGCGTTGCGCGTCGGCTACGTAAACCGAGTGGTGCCGGCCGACCGGTTCGAGGCGGAGCTCGCCGCGCTGGCCGATCAGATGCGGGGTTCCAAGGCGCTGGCGCTCCGGCTCATCAAGAAATCCATAGACCTGGGCGGCGATACGGATTTCGAGCGCGGCCACGCGATCGAGATGCTGGCGCTGGAGCGCAGCATTGCCGACACCGAATGGATGCAAGGCGTGGAAGAATTCGCCGCCGAGCGCGGCGCGCGCCGCGACGAAAAGCGCGCCGGGAAAGACAAGGATCGCGGCTGAACGGCATGACCGAAACAAGCGCCTTGTTTTCGCCGCTGACGCTGGGTGGGCTGGAGCTGTCGAACCGCATCGTCGTGTCGCCGATGTGCCAGTACAGCGCCGAAGACGGCAACGCCACGGACTGGCATTTGATGCATTTGGGAACGCTCGCGGTGTCCGGCGCCGGGCTGGTGATGACCGAATCGGCGCATGTGACGCCGCAGGGCCGGATTACCCATCGATGCCTCGGTCTCTATTCGGATGCCAACGAAGCGGCGCTCGGCCGGGTCGTCGATTTCTGCCGCCGTCATAGCCCCGCCAGGATCGGCGTCCAGCTTTCCCATGCCGGGCGCAAGGGCTCGACGCGGGCGCCGGCGGAAGGACGCAACCGGCCGCTGACGCAGGTCGAGGGCGCGTGGCCGACGGTCGGCGCGTCGGGGATTGCGCGCGCCGAGGGCTGGCCCGGGCCGGCGCCGCTCGATGCCGCCGGTATCGCGGCAATCGGCCTTGCGCATGCCGAGGCCGCGCGGCGGGCGGCGCGCATCGGCTTCGACGTTCTGGAACTGGTGATGGCGCATGGCTACCTGCTGCATGAATTCCTCTCGCCGCTGACCAACCGCCGGGAGGACGCCTATGGCGGCGATGCGGCGCGGCGGGCGCGGTTTCCGCTGGATGTGTTCGATGCGGTGCGGGAGGCCTGGCCGGCGGATCGGCCCCTGGGCGTGCGGCTGTCGGCCACCGATTACGCGGAGAACGGCTGGTCGCTGGCGGATACGGTCGCGCTGGCCGCCGAGCTCGGGCGGCGGGGCTGCGACTATGTCGCCGTCTCGTCGGGCGGGCTGCTGTTCGATCAGCGCGTGCCGACCGGCGAAGGCCATCAGGTCGACTTCGCCGCGGCCGTGCGTCGCGAAGGCGGGCTGCCGGTGATGGCGATGGGCATGATCGCCGACCCGCATCATGCGGAAGCGATCGTCCGGGACGGCGCCGCCGACGCGGTCGCGCTCGCCCGGACGCTGCTGGTCGATCCGCGCTGGCCGTGGCACGCCGCGCGGGTTCTGGGGGCGGAGGTCGATTTCCCGCCGCAATATCTGCGCGGCTACAAATCCGCCTGGCATCGGGCGCAACGTGCGGCGGATGGTCAAGGCGGCCGGAAACCGCCTAAACTCGACTCGGAATAGAAAACTAAAAACGGATGTAGGGAGAGCCGGATGCAATTCGGAATCATGATGCGCGGGCAGTTTCCCGAAGACGACAATGTCGCCGATCGTTTCGAGGAAATGCTCGAACAGGCGCACATGGTGGAGCGGCTCGGCTACGACTCGATCACCAAGGGCGCGCATTACAGCACCCACCCACTGCAGGATCTGGCGCAGGTGCCGTTCCTCGCGCGGATTGCGGCGGAGGCGCCGAATTTGCGCCTGAATACCGGCGTGTTGCTGTTGCCGCTGCACAAGCCGCTCGACGTGGCGGAACAGCTCGGCACGCTCGACATCATGACCAACGGCAAGCTGATCTTCGGCTGCGGCGTCGGCTATCGCGATGTGGAGTTCGAGGCATTCGGCACGACGAAGGGCGCGCGCGGACGGCGCTTCGAGGAAAATCTTGATGCCATCATCCGCCTGTGGACCGAGAAGACCGTCACGCTGAAGGGCTCGCATTTCAATCTCGTGGACGCGTCGTGTTCGGCCAAACCGGTGCAGAAACCGCATCCGCCGATCTGGATCGGCGGCAGCGCCGATGTGGTGATCCGGCGCGCCGCGCGGATGGGCTCGTGCTGGTATATCGGCCCGAACGACCGCCTCGAGGAGGTCGCCAATCAGGTGGAAACCTATAAACGCGCGCTCGACGACGCGGACAAACCGTTCCCCGACGAATTCCCGTTCCGCCGCGAAGTGTTCGTAGCGCCGACCCGCGAGGAAGCCTACAGCATGGCGAAAGAGCCGATCATGAACAAATACCGGGCGTATCACGCCTGGGGCCTCGGCCGGTCGCGCCCCGACGCCAAGGACGAACTCGGTCAGCCCTTCGAGGATTTGCTCAAGGACCGGTTCTTCATCGGCTCGCCGGATGACGTGGCGGAGGCGATGATCAAGTTTCACAAACGGGTCGGCATGAACCACGTGGTCATGAGCATGCATTGGCCGGGGCTCGATGTCGCCCGGTCGATCGAGTCGATGCAGCTCGTCGCCGAAGAGGTCTTTCCCCGCGTCCGTCAGGGGATTTAGTGGCGCGGTTAACCGGCATTAGTCTGCGCAGGACGATTTTCTCATCCTGAGCCTGTTGAGTTCCCTGTGAAGAACTCAGACGCCTTTGATATGGCGTTCATTTTCCTGGTTCGCAGTAATGGGATTTGCAAGAAACTGGCGTTTCGGCTGGGTTTTCTTGCGATTTGGGATTCATTTTCCGGCTGATTTGTGATTCCCT
>JBFFGE010000106.1:0-15824 GCA_041557595.1 Alphaproteobacteria bacterium | reverse complement strand
TCAGATCAACGCGCGGACCACCTGCCGCTTTGGACGCATATGTATAATTGGCATCGACCCCATGGCGGAATAAAAGACAAGACGCCAATCAGTCGACTCCGGATCAACCGGGACAACCTGTTGAGGCTCCACACCTAGCCCATTGACGGGCAGCAGCCGGCCGCGTCATCCTTGCCGGGTGCAAGGGCGGACCGGTCGACGCTGTCGCCGCCATAGACGGCGATCCCGCCGACGGTGTGGAAGGTCTCCCACGCCACCCCTTGCGGGTCCGACGCCCAGGCCTTGTCGCCCTCGGCATAGCAGCATTTGGCGCCCTTCTGCTCGACGACCGGCCGATTGGCCTGCGACAGGCGGGCGGAGATTTCTTCGAGTTCCGTATCGGCATCGACCTGAATGCCGAGATGGTCGACGCCGGGCGTGCGGCCGCAGCGTTCGGAAATGGCGAAATTGACCCGCGGGTCTTCCAACATCCATTTGGCATAGTCGGGTTGCCGGACATCGGGATCGAGGCCGAACAGCGTGCTGTAAAATCCGATCGAATCGGTAAGGCTCTCTACCGAAATGTGAACATGCAGTCGTTTCATGAGTCAGATTCCTTTGCTGGTTGTTTCGGCGCAGAACGCGTCCGGCGCGGGGATGCCGCAATCCTGGTTCTGGCAGCAATTTTCCATCAGGTAACCGATCAGGCTGTTCATGACGGCGAAATTCGCCGAATAGATCAGCGATCGGCTGTCGCGCCGGCAATTGACGAGGCCGGCCTGCTTGAGTTGGTTCAGGTGAAAGGACAGGGTCGCGCCCGGCAGTCCGAACGCATCGGCGATGCGCCCCGCCGGCGCGCCGTCCGGGCCCAATTCGACCAGCCGGCGAAAAATCGCCAGGCGGGTTTTCTGGGCCAGGGCCGACAGCGCGTTGATAGCGGTTGTGGATTCCATGTTTCCAACATAATGGAAATATGGAAGTAATGCAAGGCCGAATTGAATATTTGGGCGCGCGAGGTGCCGAGGGTTTGGAGGGCGAAACCGGCGCAGCCGGTGGGGGGCTCCCGCAACGCGTGCGCTTTTGAGATAGAATTCGGAAAGTCGAACCGGACAGCCAGAAGGACCTTCCCATGTCGCAGCTCGTATTTCTCCATGGACCCGGCGCGGGCGCGTGCGCCGATGCGTATCACTATCAGCGCCAGCATTTCCCGAACTGCGTCATCCCGACCCTGCCGGGCCATCTGGAAGGGACCCGGTGTCCGGACGTGGCGCGCTATACCGAGTGGGTGCGCGGCTGGCTCTGGGCCCAGGGATTGAACCGGGACCTCGTGCTGGTCGGCTATACGCTGGGCGCGTCCATCGCGCTGCAATACGGGCTGGACTATCCGGACGAGGTGAAAGGGTTGGTGATCATGACCGTCGCGGCCGGGCCGAAAACCCGCGCGCCGGGCACATACGACATGCGGCTGCGGGCGGCGGAGGATCCGAAAGTGTATGAGGAAGAATGGATCGCCTTCCAGCGGCGTGCGATGAAATTCGTCGAGCCGGAATTGCGCGAGCGGCTGATCGAACGCCACCGCCAGGTGGGGCCGATGTCGCAGTACCACGATCTGATGACGATCGACGCCTTCGACGTGCGCGACCGCATCGCCACGCTCGAGCCGAAGCTGCTGCTGCTGCGCGGCATGGACGACCCCGGCAAGCCGCCCGAATACGAAAAAGATATCCACGAGGCGGTGCCCGGCTCGCGATACGTCAAGCTCGAGGATGCGGGCCATTTCCCGCCGACAGAAGCTCCGGACCGGGTGAACGCGCTGATCGAGGAGTTCTTGGCGGAGCTCTGAGGGCGCCGCCCCCGGCTTGCGTGGCCCGCGTCGCCTACGACCCGCGCGGCGTCATTACGATGATGCGGTTGGTGCTGCTCTGGTGCAGCAGTAGGCTGCCGTCGCGCATCGGCCGCATGTGCCGGATGATGCCCGCATAAACGCCGCCGGACGGGATTGGCCAGCTCTGGAAGCTCTCGGTCTTGGGATCGAACCGGACCAGGGCGTCCGGACGTCGGCGCGACTCGTTGTACCAGATGATGCCGTCGATGATTGCGATGGCGTAAGGGTGCGACTTCGGCCCGCTGGGCGACGGCCATTCCTTGATCTCTCCGGATTTGGGATCGTACCGGCCGAGGCGGCCTTGGGACGAATTCACGTACCAGATCATGCCGTCTTGCGCGATGTCGAGACGCCGAACCGTCGTCTCCGGTATCGGCAGTTTGATTTCCGTGAGCGCCATGGTCTTGGGGTCGACTTTGACCAGGCAGTTGCTGCCGTTGCACGCGATCCAGGGGTTCCCTCGGGCGTCGATCTTGATGCCGTAGGGTTTGGAGCCGGGCGTCTTCATGGTCACCAGCTTGATGTCGCCGGTCTTCGGGTCCAGCCGGCCCGCCATGTTGCTGTGCTGCAGGGTGAACCAGAGAATACCCGCCGCGTCGAAGATCGCCGAGTGCGGGTCCTTCGCGGCCGGGTCCGGCATCTTGTATTCGGTGATCTTGCCGGTCGCCGGGTCGAGCTTGCCGATCGTGGCGTTCTTGTTGCCCGTGTACCCGACGGCGCCCGCCGGATCGAGTGTCACGGTGTGCGGCTTCGCATTTTCGGCCAAGGGATATTCCTTCATCGCGCCGGTCTTGGGGTTGATGCTGCCGATCAGGTTGCCCCATTGGCCCGCCCACCAGATGGTTCCGTCCGGCGCTTCGATCGGGTCGCGCGACCGCTGGCCGAGCGTCGGCACGACCCATTCCTTGAAGGCAATCCGTGCCGGGCCGGGCAGGAGCGTGGGCGCGATTTTCGTGTGCGGCGGGAAGTTCGTCGCCAGATACTGCGCGATGGTGTCGTAGTCCTGCGGATTGCCGGAAAGGTCGATCATGGTGCCGATCAGTTCCCGCCAGCCGGCATGGGTATAGCCGGAACTGCGGGTGATCTGATTGGTCTTGTGGCACCCGGTGCAGGCGCCCTCGATCAACGCCGCGCCCGCGCCTGGCGGCAGCGGCGAGAGCCTGTCTTGAGACTGGGCTGGAACCGAGACGAACACACAAGCGATTGCTCCCGCCAACGACGCAACCGACAGGCTGGGCATAGCCATCTTCCCACCGATATCGAGGTCCATATCTGAACAATATCGTTCGGGCCGACGCCTTCGGAAGTCAAGCGAATAGCGATAGGCCGACCGTCCCGCGACCTGCCTATTCGGGCGTCGGGCGACCCTGCACGCGCGGGATGACCTGTTCGGTCAGCAACCGGGTCTGCTCGATGATGTCGTCGTCGTCGGTGCCGATGGGGCGCAGGATGAATTTGGAAATTCCCGCGTCGATATAATCCTCGATCCGCTGGACGATATCGTCGGCGTCGCCGATGGCGAGATGGTTGCGCGGGTCCTTGCCCGGCGCGCGCGCGGCGTATGCTTCCGCCTGGCGGATCGATACCGGGTCGTCCCAGGACCCGAAGCGGCAATGGAAGCCGGCGCCGAAATGGTCGTGGTCGATCTTGCGGCCCTGGTCGACCGCCGATTGCCGGATCGCGGCCACCACGGGTTTGACCTCCGCCGGCGTTTCGTTGCCGGCAAGCCAGCCGGTGCCGAGCTTGCCGGTCCGGCGGATCGCCGCTTTGCTCGACCCGCCGATCCACAACGGTAGCGGCTGCTGGATCGGTCGCGGCGAAATGCGCGCGTTGGTGACGTGATAGTGCTTGCCGTGAAAGGTCACGCGCTCCTCGGCCCACAGCCGCGAGATGATCTCCATGCCTTCCTCGGCCTTGGCGCCGGCGCCCTTGAATTGCTGGCCCGTCACTTCCCAATAGGGATTGTTGCGGCTGCCGACGCCGAACGCCGGCAAGAGCCTTCCGTTGCTCAACACGTCGATCGTTGCGCATTCCTTGGCGAGGACGACCGGGTCCCGTTGGGCGACGGACGCGACATTCATGCCGAATTTCATCCGCCGGGTGCGTCCGGCGAGGGCCGCCATCACGCTCATGCAGTCGAGGAAGGGTTGCGAGGAGATCACCCGGTCCGTCTGCCACAATGAATCGATGCCGCCATCCTCGCACAGGTCGACCCATCGCCAGAAAGCCTCCGGGCCGGAAAACGGAAAGTTCGCCAGGCCAAGTCCCACGCCAACGCTCACGGACACCTCCTTGTGACAGCACCGTTCCCTTTGTGCCCCGGTTGCCGGCCGGGGATCAATAGCGATTCACGGGAATCAACCGGGAATCGGCTGGGGAGCCGGCCGGCCGAATATGACACCGGCGTCCAAGCGGTGATAAGCTTTTTGCCGAGTCATTTCGCGATGGAGCACCGTGATTCGGGCCTGTCTGCGAAATGAGATGGCCAGGAGGATGCACCACCATGCCCAAGACACCGGACTACTTCAAAGGCAAGACGATCGTGATTACCGGCGCGGCGAGCGGCATCGGCCGCGCGGCGGCCAAGATTTTCGGCCGCGAGGGCGCGAACGTGCTGTGCGCCGATATCAACGAGCAGGGCGCCCATCAAGTCGCGCGCGAGGTCGATGAGGCCGGCGGCAAGGGCGAGGCGGTGTTCGTCGACGTGACCGAGCGGGAGAGCGTTCGCGGCATGATACAGTCGGCCGTGGATAAATTCGGCCGGGTGAACTTTCTGTTCAACTCGGCGGGATCGGCGATCAAGCGGGCCAAGTTTCTCGATATCGACGACGACCTTTGGGACAAGGTCTACGACCTCAACGTCAAGGGCACGTTTTACGGCATGCAGGAAGTCATTCCGCACATGCTGGAGAAGGGCGACGGGGTGATCGTAAATGTTGCGAGCATCGCGGCCCGGTCCGGCGGCCCGGGGAAGTCGCCGCATTACGCCTCGGCGAAGGGGGCGGTGAACACGTTGACGCTTGGCGCGGCGCGGGAGTTCGCCGATCAGGGAATTCGTATTCTGTCCGTTTCGCCGTCGGTGGTGGATACGGCATTTCAGGACATCAACGAGCCCGGCATGCTCGAGGCATCGGTGTCGGCGATTCCGATGGGCCGCGCGGGCGAGGCCGACGAAATCGCCGAACGGGTACTGTTCATGTGCTCGGATGCGTGTGAATTCATGATCGCCGATACGGTTGTGGTGACCGGCGGCAGCGGCTGGCGCTGATCGGAGAGGGTGCAGGAAAATGACGAAGAGCCCGGACTACTTCAAAGACAAGACCATCCTGATCACCGGGGCGGCGAGCGGTATCGGGGAGGCGACGGCGCTGATTTTCGCCCGCGAAGGGGCCAATGTGGTGTGTGCCGATATCAATGGCGACGGCGCGCGGCGCGTCGCCGACAAGGTCGCGTCGTCGGGCGTGGGCGCGGAAGCGGTCACCGTCGACGTGACCGACCGGGAGAGCG
This sequence comes from Alphaproteobacteria bacterium, assembly GCA_041557595.1. Taxonomy (GTDB): domain Bacteria; phylum Pseudomonadota; class Alphaproteobacteria; order UBA8366; family UBA8366; genus JAOTYV01. Next base: position 10,453 of record JBFFGE010000106.1, on the reverse strand, counting down.
TGCGCGGCATGATCGACACGGCGGTCACGCGGTTCGGCCGGATCGATTGCCAGTTCAACTCGGCCGGCTCGGCATTGAAGCGGGCGCCGTTCCTCGAGATCGACGAAGACCTCTGGGACCGGACCTACGACCTCAACGTCAAGGGCGTGTTCTTCTGCATGCAGGAGGTGCTGCCGCACATGCTGCAGAACGGCGCGGGCGTGATCGTCAACATGGCCAGCACCGCCCATTTCAAGGGCGGGGCGGGGCATTCGGTCCACTACGCCTCGTCGAAGGGGTCGGTGGTCACCATGACGATGGGCGTCGCTCGCGAATTCGCGGACCGGGGCATTCGCTGCCTGTCCGTGTCGCCGACGGTGGTCGACACGCCGTTCCATGATATTTCGCCGCCCGAATTGACGAAATCGCAGGCGTCCGGAGTACCGATCAACCGGGTCGGCCGGGCCGACGAGGTGGGCGAACTGGTGTTGTTTATGTGTTCCGACGCCTGCCGGTTCATGACCGCCGATACGGTCTATATGACGGGCGGTGGCGGCTATCGCTAGGCACGAAAACTGCGGTACGATTCAGCTGAACGGTAAAGGAGGCAACGATGACGGACGCGACACTGGGAACTGAGGTTTTCGAAGATAACACCCCCAAGCAGGAAGGCCCTCCGGAGGCGCCGGCCAAGCGCGAGCGCAAGGTGCAGACTTTCCGCTACGATCGGCCGGAAGTGACGGCGCCCAAGGGCATCATGAAATTGGCGCAGACCGATCTGGTGAAGGGCGCGGTGCAGATCGTGCGCCAGGGCGGCGAAAACAACCTGCATTCCCATGCCGGCGCCGATACCTTCTGGATGGTGCTCAAGGGGCGCGCGCGCTACTACAGCAGCGCCGACGACGTGATCGGAGAGTTCGGTCCGAACGAAGGCATCGTCACGCCGCGCGGCGTGGCCTATTGGTTCGAAAGCGCGGATCCGAACGAGGATCTCGAACTGCTGCAGGTGGCCGCCTATGAGAAGGGCGTGAAGGACATTCGCACCAATCACTTGCCGCGTTCCGACACCAACCGGACCAAGAGCCAGCGCTTCAGCGGCCGGATCGGATAATCCAACCGGCCCGCCTCGGTTCGGAACGATTTGCGGAGGAGGATCAGTATGGAATTCGGCTTCACGATTCCGACCCGGGGTCCGCTCGCCACGCGCCAGGGCATTTCCGAAATCGTCCGCAAGGGGGAGGCGCTCGGTTTTGCCCATGGCACGGTAAGCGACCATATCGTCGTGCCGCGGGATGTCGCCTCGCGCTATCCCTATTCGGATTCCGGGGAATGGCCGGGCGGGCGCGTCGGCGAACATCTGGAACAGCTTTCGCTGCTGTCCTACCTCGCCGGCGTCACGGAAACCCTCCGACTCGTAACCGCGATCATGGTCGTGCCCTATCGTAATCCGATCCTGACCGCCAAGGCGCTGGCGACCGCCGATGTCCTGTCGGAGGGGCGCATCACGGTCGGCTGCGGCGCCGGTTGGATGGAAGAGGAATTCGAGGCGCTGGACACGCCGCCCTTCGCGGAACGCGGCCGGGTGATGGATGAATACCTGCGCGTCTTCAAGACAATCTGGACCGAAGAGGCGCCCGATTTCGAGGGGGATTACGCGTCGTTCTCGAACGTTTCCGTCCTGCCGCATCCAGTGCAGAATCCCCATCCGCCGTTATGGATCGGCGGCGAAAGCGCACCCGCCCTGCGCCGCACGGCACGGTTGGGAGACGGCTGGTTTCCGATCGGCAACAATCCCCGATTTCCACTCAACACCCTGGCGCTGTACCGCGCGGCGCTCGACCGCCTGCGCGGCCTGGTCGAGGCGGAAGGGCGCGATCCAGCGACGGTCGCGCTGGCGTATAGCGCGAATTGGACCTATGGCCGGGAGGCGTTGACCCTGCCCGACGGGGCGCGGCACGCATTCTCGGGCAGCGCGGCGCAATTACTGGAGGACATCGAGGCTTTCGGCGCGCTGGGTCTCCAGCATCTCATCGTGAATTTCCAGAGCCGCGACCTGAACGCCACCATCGAACGCATGGAAGCCTTCGCCGAGGAGGTGATCCGAAAGGTCTGACCGGCCGGCGTTGCAGGTAAGGCAAATCCGTCGTGAACCGAAACGGTTCGCGACGACGTATTTGCGCTAGGATAAAGAGCTAGCAGGCTGCGGAAAAACATGCCTAGCGGGGTTGGCCGCATCCTTCGTCAGGCTCAGGATGAGGCCAGCCTGTTCAAAACACCCAGCCTGAGCCTGACGAAGGGTGCGGCTGCGGACGAGACGTTTTTCAGCAGCCTGCTAGCTCGTCGGACCGAGCTCGCGGCGCAAATCTTCCATTACTTCGACGCGGTTGCGTGTCTGCCAGGGACGGCGATTGCCGATCGGTTCGTTCTGGACCTCCGGGAACACCTTGATCGCGGTAAAGACCGGACCCGGCTCGGCCAGGATGCCCGGCAGGTCGCGGGTCAGGTCCGCAAGCTCGGTGTACGCGGACGCGCGCGGGTAGCCGCAGCCCAGGGCAATGGTGTCATAGGCGACATTCTTGGCGTTCGGCACGGGCTGACCGCCGGTCGTGGCATAACATTCGTTGTCCAGCAGGAAATGGTAGAAATTCGTCGGCTTTAGTTCGGCAATCGTGGTCAGCATTCCGAGGCTCATCAGGATGTCGCCTTCGGAATCGAACAGCACCACTTTCTTGTCCGGCTGGGCGAGTGCGAGGCCAAACGCAAATCCCGCATGGCCGCCCATCGCGGGGTCGCCCATCGGCGCATCCAGCATTTGGTTGTCGCTGATCGGCACCCAGTGGCGGCCGCCACGGCCCGGTACGACGATCGCATCGTCGCGGAGCGGCTTGAAGGCTTCCAGGACGTCGGCAATTTTCATCATGATGGTTCTCCTCGGCCTTACCGGTTGAAGCCGTGATATTCGTCGGCGATCAGGACCACGACGGGGCGTTTCGTCCGTTGCGCTTCGTCGAATGCGATGGATATGCGTTCCGCGTCGCCGTCGTTTTCGACCAGGTAGTAGTTGAGGCCGAAGGCATACAGGAAGCGCTCGGTATAGTCGGCGGCGGTGTCCTTATTAACGCCGTGCCGCGTGTAGCCGCGGTAGCCCACCATCAGCACGACGGGTACTTCGAGGCTGAGCAGCCAGCCCCGAATGGAATCGCCCGATTCCATCATGCCTGTGTTCTGGATCAGGATCACCGGCGTCCGCCCGCCCGCCGACAATCCGGCGGCGATCGAACAGGCATGTCCCTCGCGGCTGACCCCCACCAGGCGGAGCGATGGTTCGGATTCCATCAGCAGAAAGAGCCAGTTGGTTTCGCTATCGGGCAGCCAGACAACATCGGTGACGCCGTTCTGCTTCATTTCCTTGAGCACCGTTTCCGGGCTCAGCACGTTTGGCGTGTCGCTCATGGCGGGATTCCTTATTAACGGGCGATCGGCGGGATTCGGCCTGCCTGGCAGTCTACCGGTCCGGCCGCGATTTGGGCGGGTATTCGGAAACCCTAGTTTCGTTGCTACGCCGATTGAGTCAAGTCGCGGGCCGCCAAGAAAATCTACCGCTTGCGCTTGCGCGTTCCGTTAATTCGAGTTCCAATCCATTCGGGAGGGCACCATGAAGCTACTGTATTTCGACGATTTCAAACTCGGCGTGCTTTCGGGCGACGCTGTGGTCGACGTGACGTCTCGGGTCGCGGACATTCCGCATCTCGAGCGGCAGGATCTGATGACCGGGTTGATCGAGCGGTTCGCCGACTATCGGGCGACGCTGCAGGAGGCGGCGGATGGTGGGGGCGGTTTGCCCGTTTCCGAAGTGCGGATTCGCCCCCCGCTGCCGAAGCCCGGCAAGATCGACTGTATGGCGGTGAATTACATGGAGGATGGCACCCGGGCCGAGCCCGCGCCGATCAACGCCTTCCATAAAGCACCCAGTGCGGTGATCGGCGACGGGGACACCATGATCCTGCCCGACGCGCCGGCGACCATTTTCGAGGGCGAAGCCGAAATGGCCGTCGTCATCGGCAAGCGCGCAAGCGGGGTCAAGGCGGCGGATGCGATGGATCACATCTTCGGTTACGTCAATTTCATCGACGGGTCCGCACGCGGCCTGCCGCCTGCCGGGAACACTTTTTTCCAGATGAAATCGCGCAACACTTTCGCGCCGATCGGCCCCTATCTCGTGACCGCGGATGAAGTCGCCGACCCGCATCGATTGCAGGTTCGCTTGTGGAACAACGGCACGCTCATGCAGAACTTCAACACCAGCGACATGGCGCATCAGATCCCGCGTTGTATCGAGTGGGTAAGCTCGATCCATACGCTGGAGCCCGGCGACGTGCTGGCAACCGGCACCAATCACCGGGGGCTGAACGCGTTGCAGGACGGCGACCGAATTGAGCTGGAAGTCGACGGGCTTGGCCGGTTGCATTTCGACGTCCGGGACGAACTCAAGCGAACATGGTCGCGGGACACCCGGCTCGAACATCACGAAAAGGGCCTGGATGGTCCGGCGACGCCGCAATTGACCGGTAAATACGCTCCCGGTCAGGGGTAGTGTCGGGCGTCTAGATCAACCTGCCTTTAATTGATTCCAATTAACGACGGGTTGATCTAGTGGTGCCAGCGGCGGTTTCGGAGATGCGTGACGATCCGCTGCTGGATGGTGAGTGCCTGCGCCGGCGCGACGCCGCCGTTGCGGCCATTGTAATCCGCCATATAGACCGGCCCGCCGCGCGGTTTCTGCGGTGCCGGCAGCCGGTTTTTGGTGCGCCGTGTCGCGATCCAGCACGCGAAGAACAGCATGCCGAAGGCGGCAACGGGAATGATCACCAGCGCCGCGCCGGAGGTGATTCCGACGGCCAGATTGAACATCGTCAGCACCAGCAGGAACGGCACCACCTGCATCACGAATGCAATGATCAACACCGTTATCCAGAGGCAAATCTGAATCGCTCTGGAGATGCCGGCGCCGGGGGCCGCGGAAGTATGCATTCGAAACTCCATCTGGCGGAAGCGGCGATTATAGGGAAAAACCAGGGTCGCCGATAGCCCGCCCGCATGCGCGGTGGCGGGGTACGCATGGGAGGTAAGGCCGGTGGTGTCCTAATCGTCCCATTGCTATAGGGTACGCCCGGCCAATCATGGAGGCACCTGCGTGCGTCACGCCAGTTACATCGAAAATTCGTCATCGCGCCAGCGGGAAAAGGGAGCGGATCTGCGGATCCTTCGCCAATTGGCCCGCTATCTGCGGCCTTATCTGCTGCCGATTGCCGGCGCGTTTCTGGCGCTGATTGTGGCCGCGACGACGGTGTTGTCGATTGGCCAGGGTCTGCGGTTCCTGATCGATCGTGGCTTGACGGGCGATGACGGCGCCTTGTTGAACGATGCCCTGCTGGTGCTGCTGATGGCGACGGTGGTGCTCGCCCTGGCGACATATTGCCGGTTTGCGCTGGTGTCGCTGGTCGGCGAGCGCGTGGTCGCGGATATCCGCCGGGAAGTGTTCGAGCATGTCATTCGGCTGAGCCCCGGATTTTTCGAAGTCACCCGGACCGGGGAGGTCCTGTCGCGATTGACCACCGACACGACGCTGATCCAAGTCGTCATCGGTTCGGCGGTTTCGGTTGCGCTGCGCAACATGCTTCTGTTCCTCGGCGGTACGGTCATGCTGATCGTGACCAGCAGCCAGCTAACCGGGCTGGTGGTCCTGTTCGTCCCGTTGGTTGTTGCGCCGATCATCATTGTCGGACGTGCGGTGCGCCGGTTGAGCGGCACCGCGCAGGAACGAATCGCCGAGATCAGCGCCTATGCCGGGGAATCTCTCGGCGCAATTCGCACGCTCCAGGCGTTCACTCATGAAGCCGAAGACCAACGCCAATTCAATGCGCGCGTCGAAGACGCTTTCGCCGTCTCGATGCGGCGGGTGCGGTTGCGGGCGCTCCTGACGGCCGTGGTGATCCTGTTGGTGTTCGGCGCTGTCGGCGTCATTCTCTGGATGGGCGGGCGGGACGTGGTGGCGGGCGAAATGTCCGGCGGCGCGCTGTCGGCCTTCATTTTTTATTCGGTTGTCGTCGCCGGGTCGGTCGGCGCCATATCCGAGGTCGTGGGCGATTTGCAGCGGGCCGCCGGCGCGGCCGAGCGGTTGTTCGACCTGTTGAACACGCGGCCGGAAATTACCGCGCCGGCAAATCCGGCGGCGCTACCGGAAGCGCCGCGCGGTGAGGTCGCCTTGCGCGGCGTCACCTTCCACTATCCGTCGCGACCGGAGACGCCGGCGCTTGCCGAATTCGACCTGGCCGTCGGAAGCGGAGAGACGGTCGCGTTGGTGGGGCCGTCGGGCGCCGGCAAGACGACGGTTTTTCAGCTTTTGCTTCGTTTTTACGATCCGGAAGCCGGCGCGGTGAGCTTCGACGGCGTCGATGTGCGCACGGCGGACCCGTCGGCGTTGCGCCGGCGGATCGGCCTTGTGCCTCAGGAACCGGTCTTGTTCACGACCGATGCCATGGAAAACATCCGCTACGGTCGGCCCGATGCAACAGACGACGACGTGCGCGAGGCGGCGACGGCCGCCGCTGCGACGGAATTCATCGACCGGCTTCCCGACGGCTTCAAGACATTTCTCGGTGAAGGCGGTGTTCGGCTTTCCGGCGGGCCGCGCCAGCGGATAGCACTCGCGCGCGCGGTATTGCGCGATCCCGCCGTCCTCCTGCTCGACGAGGCGACCAGTGCGCTCGATGCGGAGTCGGAGAAGCTGGTTCAGGCCGCATTGCAGCGGTTGATGTCCGAAAGAACGACGATCGTGATTGCGCACCGGCTCGCCACCGTTCTGCGGGCGGATCGCATCGTCGTGATGGACGAGGGACGGATTGTCGCGACCGGCACCCATGATGAATTGATGGCGCAGCAGGGTCTCTATGCGCGGCTCGCCCGTTTACAGTTCGAGATCGGCGCGGACGATTCGGCGGCGCTCCTGAAGCCCGAAGCCGTACAGCGGTAAGCGCCGCAACGCGGAACCGGTTCCCTCAGCGTTGGTCGAGCTTGATTTCGATCCGCCGGTTGCGCTGACGCGTGGCGGCGCTGTTGCCCTCCGCCAGGGGATGGAATTCGCCGAATCCGGCGGCTGCCAGACGGCCGGGCGGGATGCCCTGGGCCTTGAGATGCTTGACCACCGATATCGCGCGCGCGGCCGACAATTCCCAGTTGGATGGGAACCGGTCGTTCGATATCGGGACGCTGTCCGTATGGCCATCCACCCGGAGCACCCAGTTGATGCCGGTTGGAATGCGGGCGGCGATGGTTTTCAAGGTGCCTGCCAACCGGCTGAGTTGTTCCTTGCCGGCGTTGCCGAGTTCGGCGGAACCGGAATCGAACAACACTTCCGACTGGAATACGAAACGATCGCCGACCACGCGGATGTCCTGCCGATTGCCGAGCACGACACGCAGCCGGCCGAAGAATTCCGACCTGTAGCGGGCCAATTCCTGCACCTTGCGGGCAAGTGCCGCATTCAGCCGCTTGCCGAGATCCACAATTTTTGCCTGTTGTTCCTTGTCCTTCGATTCCGACGCCTCCAGCGCGGTGTTGAGCGCGGCGATCTGGCTGCGCAGCGCCGCCAGTTGTTTGTTCAGCAGGGCGACCTGCGCTTTCGCCTTGAGGCTGAGTTCGCGCTCCGCGGCGACGCGCTGGTTTCCGGACCGTGCCGCAAGGCGCGCCTTCTTCAGGTCCTTTTCCATCTGCTCCTTCAGGGCCCGGAGCGCGATGATGTCCTGTTGCAGCAGCCGGAGCTTGTTGAGCTGCGCGTCCAGCGCGTCCTTGCTGGTTTCGGCGGTTCGGTTCGCCTCGTCATAGGCCCTCTTGGCCTCGCCGAGCTGCTCGCGCATGGTATTCCATTGCGCCTGCAGATCGTCCCGCTGCGATAGGCTGCTTTGCAGTTCCGACGAAATTTCCGCGAGGTCGCGACGCAGATCTGTATTGCTCTTGCGCTCGAGATCGAGCAGCTCGGCAAGTTCCGCGACCTGTTTGTTCAGGCTGTCGAGGGCCTTGTCGCGGCCCAGCAAGGCGTCGTTGAGGTAGAACTGCGCAACCACGAAGATCATCAGCAGAAAGATGATGACCATCAACAGGGTCGCAAGGGCATCCACGAAGCCGGGCCAGATGTCGAAAGCGGTGCGGGGGCGTCTGTTGGCGAGCGACATGGCGGTGCCCTAGGGCTCGGCCTCCTCGGCGAGCGCGGCGATGGTTCGCGCGAGCAGCCGAATTTCGGCCCGGATATCTTGCACCGTTTCCGCGCGGCCGGTGGTCATTTCGTCGGCGATCCGGCTGAGCAGGGTTTCGAGCGACCGGAATTGATCCGCTTGCGGCATTGCGCCGTTGCCGCCGCCCGCTTCTGCCAATTTGATCAGCACGGGCTTCAATTCCATGTGTCCTTCCGCCAGTTTGAGCAACAGATTCTGCTCCGTGCGGATGGTTTCGCCGAGCGCCGTGATGGCGCCGCTGAGTTCCATCAGTTTGTGGTTGGCGTCGTTCTTGCCGTCTTCGCTGCGGGCCAGGGCGCGCTGGAAATTCTCCAGCCCGTCGGCGGTCTGTTCCAGCAATGCCTGGATATAGGCCGGGACCGATTGGTCGCCTTCGCCGCCGATGCCGGCGCGCCCAAGCCGGGTCTGGCCGGAAAGCCACTCTTCGAGATCGTTATAAAACCGGTTCTGCGCCTGGCCCGCCTGTAGCGCCAGGAAGCCGAGCACCAATGATCCAGCGAGGCCGAACAGCGACGAACTGAACGCGGTGCCCATTCCCGCCAACGGCGCCTTGAGGCCGGCCTTCAATTCTTCCATGGCGTTGGTGGCGACGGTTCCGCCGGTCGACAGCCCGCCGATGACATCGCTGATCGAGCTCACCGTACCGAGCAGCCCCCAGAACGTTCCGAGAAGTCCCAGAAAGACGAGCAAACCGATCATGTACCGCGAAATTTCCCGGCTCTCGTCGAGCCGGCTCGCGATGCCGTCGAGCAGAGATCGCATTGCGATTGTGGACAGGTTCAACTTGCTGCCGGACCGCTCGCCGAGCATCGCGGCCATGGGAGCGAGCAGCCTGGGCAGTGACTCGCTGTCTGCGATCATATTGTCGCGCTGAAAGGACTCGATCCACTTCACCTCGCGCTGCAGCATCGTGACGTTGCGAAAGGTGTGCACGATGCCAACCAGGAGCGCACCGAGGATAACGCCATTCAGCACGACGTTTGCGGCGAAGGCCGAGCTGAGCGCCGGGAACAGAAACGCAACCGCCAACGCGACGGTCATCAAAAAGAAGACCATCCGTGCAAGGAAGCGATTGGGTCGAGTCATACCCATGTCTGTTCAGACCGGATCAATTCCGGATCAGGGCGTCGACGCGGTCGGAGGCGCCGCCTTCCGCCCGGTTGCCCAATGCGCGCACATCCATGCGTGTGCTGCGAATCCCTTTCTTCATCAGATAGGTTCGGACCGAAAGCGCGCGGAACAAGGAAAGCCGTCGGGATTTGCTTGGCGACCCGTTCGCGTCACCGGCATAGCCGAGCAACTGGATCCTGAGGCCGCTCTCCTTGCCCAGGCGTTTTGCAAGGTTGTCGAGAAAGACTTTGCCGTCCTGCGGGATTTCCGTGGAATTTATCGGAAACGGTATCTGCACGAGGTCGCCATTCTTGGAAACGCTCGGCGGTGCGGCCTTTGGCGCCGTGAGCGCCGCAACCTGCGGCGGTGTATCGGGGACGCGCGCGGTACTTTCGGGTTTGGATTCTAAACTGGGCGCCGGCGGAGGAATCCTCGAGGGCAGTTTCGGCGCATCGGCATTTGCCGCGGCGAGTTTTTCGGTCGATTTGGGGGCCGGCGTGAGCGCCTTCGGCGGCGCGGTTGGGGCCTTGCCTTTGGGCAATTCGGCGACTTCCGGCTTCGGTTCGACCACTTGCGCCGCCGTTAGCGTCGGCGCTGGCAGCGGTGTTGGAACGGAAACCTTTGGCGCAACGACGGCGGGCGCCAACGGTTTCGCAAGCGCCGGTTTCGGCGGTGGCGGACGCATCACAGCCTTGGGCGGCATTACGACCGGAACGGCGAGCTTCGGCGGCGGCGGCGCTTTCGGAGCGGTGGCTTTTGGCGCTGCGACAATCGGTTCGGGCGTCGTGGGCGGCACTATACGCCTTTCGGCCGTTTTGGGTGGCGCGACCTTCGGCGCGCTCAGCACCGGCGGTTCCGGAATTTTGCGGGTTTTGATCAGCGGCTTCGTCGCCTTGGGCACCGAGGCGATCCGCGGGGCGTTCGACAGACGGGATGGCTGGCGCTTGGCGGTCCGGCTTGGGGTCGGTGGTACGGTGCGGGACCGTTCCGGCCGGCGTACAGGGGGACTCGCCGGTTTTACCGGTGCCAGCAACAGCCGCGACTTGGGCATCGTGCTCGGTGGCGGCAGCAGC
>JBFFGE010000105.1:0-16116 GCA_041557595.1 Alphaproteobacteria bacterium | reverse complement strand
CACGCCACAACGCCGAAGGCGCGGCACGACCGCGCAGTCGGCTATTGCCTGCTAAGGGTCATCGACCCTCCGGCGACAATTGCCGGTAGCACCCTACCGCATCACGAACGGGTTCGGCACTTCCGTCGCGGTGCTGATCCAGATGCTCTTGGTCTGCATGTATTCCTGGATCGCCTGCTGGCCGCTTTCGCGGCCCAGGCCGGACCGTTTGTAGCCGCCGAAGGGCGACATGAAGCTGACCGCGCGGTAGGTGTTGACCCATACGGTGCCGGCCTGAATGCGTTCGGGAATCTCGATGGCGCGGCGGATATCCTGGGTCCAGACGCCGGCGGCGAGGCCGTAGACCACGTCATTGGCAATTTCGATCGCCTCGTCCTCGTCGCGGAACGGGATGACGGAAAGCACCGGGCCGAAGACCTCTTCCTGGGCGATGCGCATCTGATTATTGACGCCGGTATAGATGGTCGGCTCGACGAACCAGCCGTCGCCACATTCCGGCCGAGACGCCCGGGCGCCGCCGAGCACGCATTCCGCCCCGTCTTCCTTCGCCACATCGAGATAATTCAGGATTTTTTCGAATTGCGGCGGTGTGGTCACGGGGCCGACCTGGGTGTCATAGGAGCTGGGATCGCCCATTTGCGCGGTCTTGGCGAAGCTGACCAGCTTGTCGACGAACTCGTTGTGGATCGACTCCTGCACCAGCAGGCGCGAGCCCGCGATGCAGGTCTGACCCGATGCCGCGAAAATGCCGGAAATCGCGCCCTTCACCGCATTGTCGATGATCGCATCCTCGAACACGATGTTGGGCGACTTGCCGCCCAATTCCAGGCTCACTTTTTTAAGCCCGCTCGCCGCCTTTTCGTAGACGCGCTGGCCGCTCAGCGAGCCGCCGGTGAACGCCACCTTGGCGACCCGGTCGTCGGTCACCATCGGCTCGCCGACTTCCTGCCCGAAGCCGGACACGACGTTGACGACGCCCGGCGGGAACCCCGCCTCCTCCAGGACTTTCACAAATTCGAAGGCGGATGCCGACGTAAATTCGGACGGTTTCAGGACCACCGTGTTGCCCGCCGCCAGCGCGGGCGCCAGCTTCCAGGCGGTCAGCAGCATCGGCGAATTCCACGGCGTGATCGCCGCAATTACGCCCAGCGGTTCGTGCCGCGTGTAGTTGAACGTAGACGGCTTGTCGATCGGGATGACCGAGCCTTCTATCTTGTCGGCAAGCCCGCCGAAATAATAATACCATTGCGGCACATAGGCGTTCTGCGCCGCCATCTCGGCGATCAGCTTGCCGTTATCCGTGACCTCCACCTCGGCCAGATGCTTGGCGTATTTGGTGTAGACATCGCCAAGCTTGCACAGCAGTGCGCCACGCTGCGTCGCGGTCATGGCCGGCCAGTCGCCGCTGGTAAACGCCTTCTGCGCCGCGGTCACCGCGCGGTCAGCGTCCACTGCATTGCCGCGCGCGAATTGCGCCCAGGGTTTGCCGGTAAACGGATTGTCGGAGTCGAACCATTCGCCCGAATCCGGATCGACCCATTCGCCACCGATATAGTGCTTGTATCGTTTCAGTTTCGCCATCGCACCCTCCGACACTGCCGTTTGCCCGATCCTCGTCAGATGATTACAACGGCTCGATTGCAATTAGGCAAGCCGGCCTGCGACGGGGTCGGGGAACGCACCGCATGGCATTCGATACCAGCAGCTACCTCTATCTTGCGATTGCCGCCGCGATCATCGGCTTCTGCTTCTGGAAGCCGAACTTTCCCCGTTCGGTCGCCACACGCATCGGCATTCGCAGCGATGCGGGCATCCGCCGCTTCTTGTTGCTCTATTGGTTGAGCGTCCCGATGGTGATCTATCGCTTCCTCTATCTGGCGACCGCGCAATAGTCAGCGACCCACAGCGCGGCGAAAGTCCGCGATGGCGTTCCATCCCCGATCCAACGTATGCTTCATCGTCACCTGACCATGCGCCTTACCCGGCGCACTCTCGCAACGACCGATAGACCCGGCCCATGTCCCTCGCCGCCTCGATTTCTCCCCTCCGGGGCATCGTCTGCATGGTGCTGTCGCGGTTTTTTTTTACCCTCAGCGACGCAGTCTCGAAATGGCTGACCGAGGGGTATCCGATTGGACAGATCGTTTTCATCCGGTGCTTCTTCATGTTCATACCGATCGCCGTGATGATGCGATGGCAGGGCGAACCGCTGTCCTTCCGAACCGCCGAGTGGCGGATGCACCTGCTGCGAACCATCCTGTTCGTCGCCTCCAGCTTCCTGATCATCATGTCCGTCAAACTGCTGCCGCTCGCCGATGCGGTGGCGTTCCTGCATGCCGCGCCGATCATGATCACCGCCCTGTCGGTACCGCTGCTGCGCGAGCCCGTCGGCTGGCACCGTTGGGGCGCCGTGCTGGTCGGCTTCGCCGGCGTGCTGGTCATGACGCGGCCGACCGCGGAAGCGTTTCAGATTGCGGTGCTGGTTCCGATCGCCGCCGCCGCGGCGACGGCGCTGCGCGATATCGCAACGCGCATTATGAGCAGGACGGAATCGACCAACATCATCCTCGCCTGGTCAATCGTCGGGCTCCTGATCGCTTCGGCCGCGACCCTGCCCTTCGGATGGACGACGCCGACGCTGTTCGACTTCGGTTTGATGATGCTCTCGGGCGTTCTGCTGGGCATCGCGCACTATCTGATGATCGAATCCTACCGGCTGGCCCAGGCGGCGCTGGTCGCGCCCTTCAAATACACATCGATCGTCTGGGCGGTCATTCTCGGCTACATGATCTGGGGGGATTTGCCGGACACCTGGATCATCACCGGTTCGGTGCTGATCATCGGCAGCGGCATTTATATCCTGCAGCGCGAGTCGCAGAAGCGATGACGCGCACGGCCTCGCTTTCGCAACCGGCGCAAGGCATCGCCCTCATCCTGTCCGCGGGCTTCCTGTTGACGATGAGCGACACGGCGACGAAATGGCTGACCGGCGGCTATCCAGTCGGCCAGATCATGTGCATTCGGTCGTTTTTCACGCTATTGCCGATCATGATCTTCGCGGCGCGCGACGGCGGATTTTCGTCGCTGCGGATCGGCAATCTGCGCTTGCAATGCGCGCGCGCCGCCTGTGCGGTCGCATCGTCGTTTCTGTTCGTCACCGGCCTGATATATCTGCCGCTGGCGGATTGCATCGCGCTTGCCTTTTCCGGGCCGCTCTTCGTGACCGCGTTGGCGACGCCGCTGCTCGGCGAGCATGTCGGCTGGCGGCGATGGACGGCCGTCATGATCGGTTTTGTCGGCATTCTGATCATGGTGCGCCCGACCGGAGACGCCGTGCGCTGGGTCGCCCTGCTGCCCCTTTGCGGCGCCTGCTGCGGCGCGTTCCGCGATGTCATCACCCGGCATATCCGCACCACCGACTCACCCGTTGCAATCCTGGCGTTCACCATGACGGCGGTCGGACTGGCAGGATTGACCACCCTGCCTTTCGGATGGAATCCGGTGACCGGCAAGGATCTGATGATCATGATGGCCGCCGGCGTCATCGTCGGCACCGCGCAATACCTGGCGATTCAGGCCTTCCATCACGCCGAAGCGTCACTGATCATTCCCTTCAAGTATCTGACGCTGATCTGGGGCGCCCTGTTCGGCTACATCATCTGGGGCCACGTGCCCGACCAATGGGTGATCGCCGGCGCCACGCTGGTCGTGGCATCGGGCCTGTTCATCTGGTATCGCGAGACCCGCCGCCGAGCGGAGTAGATTTCCGCCGCCGCACATGCAGTGCCGCCGCCGTGATCCCGGCGCCGATAACGAGGCTGCAAAACGCGACGGTCCAGGCTTCCGGCGATGCGCGACCGCCGGCGAGGTCCAGCACGATGCCGAAGCTGACCGGACCCGCCATGCCGCCGAGGAATCCGGACAGGGCATACACCGCCAGGGTCGCACCGCGATATTCCGGCACGGACGCCGCGACGATACCGCCGGCCAGCGACGCCGTGTCGCCGAACGCCGCCATGAAATACAGCACCATCAGCGCGACCACGAGCGGAAACGGACCGGTGTTGTTCAACACCAGCAGCAGCGCGACGCCGGTCGTAGCCGCTGTCAGCAGCGTGACGACCCGGACCCGGCCGAAGCGATTGGACAGTTCGGCGACGCCGACGCTGGCCGGCATCATCAGGAAGGACGTCGCGCCGGAGAGTATTGCCATGTTCCAGCCGCTGTATTGTTCGTTGCCGGGAAGGGACGCGCTGAACACCAGAAGGGCGACCGACCAGCCGCGGAAGGCGAAGACCTCCCAGACATGGCCGAAGAAGGCGACGACGTAGCGCATCGCAGGGCCGTTCCGCAACACCGGCCGGAAGTCGAGGAGTGCGGTATCCGGCCGTGTCCGGGCACGCCGGTCGGCCGGAATCAAAACGCAGACCAGCAGGCACGCAGTCGCCGCGCAAATTCCGGAAACGGTAAAAACCCATTTCCACGGCAGGAGCGATTCGACGACGCCGGCGCTGATAAAGGACATCGCGCCGCCGATGCTGAACATCGAGATATAAACCGCCGAACCGCGCTGCTGCGCCGGCCCGTTGAGACGGTCGGTGATCAGCTTCATGCCGGGGAAATGGATGCCCGCAAGGCCGATCCCGGCCGCGATTCGAAACACGATGCCGCTGTACAGCCCATCGGCAAAAAACGCGAACCCAAATCCGCCGAGGGCGCTAAGCACCAACGCCCCGGCAATAACGCGGCGCGCATCCATTCGATCCGTCAGGGGCAACAGCAATGGCACGCCCGCGGCATAGCCGCCGAAGAAGACGCCGTTGAGCCATCCGGCCTCGGTTTCCGTCAGCCCCCAATCCGCAAAGATCGCCGGCAGCACCGCCGCGACCGGCATGAACCCGGTCATGGTCAGGACCAGGGCGGTACTCAAGACCAGAACAAGGCCGCGGCCGGATATCGCCGACGTCAACGTCTTGCCGTCATTCGGCCGCCGCTCCGGAAACCTGGCGCGCCACGAGCTGCGCATACAGCCCTCCCTGCGCCAGCAACTCGGCGTGATTTCCGGTCTCGACCACCCGGCCGTCATCCATTACGACGATCACATCGGCGTTTCGGACCGTCGAAAGCCGGTGCGCGATCACCACCGTCGTACGGTCGCCCATCAGATCATCGAGCGCCCGGCGCACCAACTGTTCATTGACCGCGTCGAGATGCGACGTCGCCTCGTCGAGAATGAGCACCGGCGCATCCTTGAGAAAGGCGCGCGCGATGGCGACACGCTGGCGCTGCCCGCCGGACAGCCGCATGCCCCGCTCGCCGGTGCGGGTTTCCAGCCCATCGGGCAGGCTGTTGACGAAATCCCGCAACGCCGACCGATCGACCGCTTGTTCGACCTCGGCCGCGCTCGCCTCCGGCTTGGCGATCAGAATGTTGGCGCGCAGCGTGTCGTTGAACAGAAATGTGTCCTGGGCCACCAGCGCCATGTCGCCGCGCAGCGCGTCGAGTCCGAAATCGCGGAGGTCATGACCCGCCATTTGAACCGTGCCGGTCTCGGGATCCCAGAACCGCATCAACAGATGCGCCAGCGTCGTCTTGCCCGCGCCGGACGGGCCGACAAGTGCGATCGTTCGACCGGCGGGTGCGGCGATGCTGATATCCTGCAGCGCCGGCCGGTTGCGCCCGTGATACCGGTAGCTCGCCTTGTCCACATCCAGAGCCGCGCCGCTGGTCGCGGACCCTCCCGGGATGCCGACGCCGTCTTCCACCAGCACCGGTTCGCCATGCACCGCATAGAGCCGGCGTGTCGAGGCCAGCGTGTCGGCAAGCTGGCGGCCGATATGCGCGATTTCGGAGATCGGCAGAAAGGCCGCCATCGCCAGCAGCGAGAGCAGCGGGAGATAGGCGCTTTCGAGCGACCCCGCCGCTATCAACTGCGTGCCGGTGATGATCACCGCCAGGCCGCCCAGCCCGACTGCGGCCTCGAGGATCGCCATCTGCGCCGTCAAATCGCCGAAATATGGCATTCGCAGTTCATGGTGCTGCCGAACTTTATCGGTAAAGGCGCGGCGGCGCCGGACGATTTGCTGAAACGCCAGGATTTCGCCGAGCCCTTGCACCGTATCCACCGTGAACGCGTTTAGATCTCCGAGCGCTTCGCTGGCGCGCGCGCCCAACACATCGATGCGATTGCGCATCAAGAAGGGGCTGAGCGCGACTATGGCCAGGAAAGGCACCAGCACCAGCGCCATCTGCCAGCCAAAGGCGATCAGGGTGAACAACACGAGGCCGGGGATCAGCACCGCGACGAAGGCCGGCGCGATCGTATGCGCAAAGAAGTATTCCACCTTCTCGACATCCTGCGTCGCCATGCCCATGAGATCCCCCGTCCGCCGGCGCAGCAGGTACGCGGGCGCGAGTTTGTCCAGCTTGTTGAACAAGTCGATCCGCATCACCGACAGCATCCGAAACGCCATGTCGTGCGCGACCCAGGATTCGAGCCAGTGAAGGATGCCCGCCGCCGGCGCCAGCACCGCAAGGCCCACCAGATACGGCTGAAAGGGCTGGCCGTTCTTGAGCGCCGCGATCATCAGGGCGCTGCATACGCCGACGCCGATGAATGCCAGGGTGCGGGATACGCCGAGCAGAAAGGTCAGCACGAGTTTGCCTTTCCACGGCCGGACGAACCGCATCAGAACCCGGATGCATTCGCCCCATCCCATGCCTTCGGCCCGCAGGATCGCGTCGGTCGGCTCCGATTGGGCGGCCTCCATCATGCCGGGCACTTCGTCTTCCGGCGGCGGCCGCGAATCGCCCGGCGGGCGGAACAATATCACTTCGCCGCCATCCGCGTCCTGCGCCTGACCCGCCATCAAACGGTGATAGGCGCCGCCGGCGGCCATCAACTCGGCATGACGGCCCGCTTCGACGACATGTCCGTCCTCCATCACCAGGATGCGGTCGGCGTCGATGACGCTGGACAGCCGATGGGCGAGAATGAGCGTCGTCCGCCCCTGCATCAGCCGGTTCAGCGCCTGCTGGATGATCGTCTCGTTCTCCGCATCGACCGCGGACAAGGCTTCGTCGAGCACGAGGATCGGCGCGTCGCGCAGCAGCGCCCGGGCAATTGCAATACGCTGGCGTTGGCCGCCGGACAGCTTGATGCCCCGTTCGCCGACGATCGTGTGATATCCCTGCGGCAGTTTGAGGATGAATTCATGCGCATTGGCGGAACGCGCCGCGGCTTCGATCTCCTCCCAACTCGCATCCGGCTTGCCGAACCGGAGATTGTCCTCGACCGTTCCGTGGAACAAATAGGTATCCTGATTGACGACGGCGAGCTGGCCGCGGATCTGGTCGAGACTCAGCGTCCGCACATCGTGACCGCCGAGCAGGATACGCCCTTGCTGAGGATCGTATTGCCGCAACAGCAGCCGCACGATTGAAGATTTCCCGCACCCGCTGGGACCGACGATGCCGATCCGCTCTCCCGCCGCGACGGCAAGGGTCAATCCCTTATGCGTTGCCCGCCGCACATTCGGATAGGCGAAGGTCACGTCCTGAAATTCGATCGTTGCGGCCAAATCGTCGCTGGCGGGGTCGGGCGTTACGTCGCGCACATTCGGCGTCGCGTCGAGCAACTCGAAGACCGCCTGCGCCGACGCCTGCGCCACCATCCCTTGATGCATCAGGGACCGCAGATCGCGGAGCGGCCGAAACACCTCCACCCCCATCATCAGGATCATCAGCAATGCGGCGAGGGTCATCTCGCCTTGGGATACCCGCCACGCACCGAGCGCCAGCGTCGCCGCCGCGCCGCCCGCAATGCCGATATCCGTAATCCCGCGGGCCAGCGCATTGGTCGCCAGAACCCACATGGTGCTGCGAAACAGATCGTGCGCCTTGGTCGCCAGCAGCTTGGCCCGGGCGGTGCTTTGGCCAAACGCCTTCAGCGTCGCCAAGCCCTGCACCGCGTCCAGAAACTCCGAAGCGAACGCCTTGTAGGAGCGCGACCGCCGCATGCTGTTCTGCCGGTCCCAGCGATGAAACACCTGCGGCGCGATCAACGTGAACAACGCGAACCCGGTCAGCATGGCGGCCACCGGCAGATCGAGATAGGATACGAAGACGAAGATGCCGATCGGCGTAACCGCGGCGACGAACAGCTGCGGCAGATACTGGCCGAAATAGGTTTCGAGCTGCTCGACCCCATCGACCATCGAGGAGATCACCGCGCCGGTGCGCTCCAGCCCGAGATAGGCCGGACCGAGCGCGACCATCTTGTCGTACAGTTTTTCCCGGATATGCAGCTGCACGATCGTGGCGGTTCGGTGGGCCACCATGGTGCGCGCGTATTCCAACACGCCGCGCACGACCATCACCCCCGCCACACCGGCGAACGGCCAGATCAGGGAATCGAACGACGCACCCTGGAATACCCGGGCCAGCAACCATCCCAACAGCGCCAGCCGGGCGATGCCAACCGCCGCCGCCGCCACGCCCAACAGGACCGCGCCCGCGATGCGCAGACGGACGCCTTTTGTGAATTGCCAAAGTTTTGTGTCGAAATACATGGAGGGGCGATCCTATCACCAGTTGTCGCAGTTGAAATCCATAGTCTGGAGTCAGGAATAGCCTGAATATTTCTGTTGTGCCCTTTTCAAAATCGCATAGCCTCTAAACATAATTGTTGAATGAAATTTACCGCCGCCACCGCAACAGGAGGCCAGCATGACGATGAATTGGGACGACATGCGCGTATTCCTCGCCGTCGCCCGGAAGGGCAATCTGTCCGCCGCGGCGCGCGTGCTCAAAGTGACGCAGCCGACCGTGGGACGGCGGTTGCGGACGCTCGAACAGTCCTTGTCGGCACGCCTGTTCGATCGCCTGCCCGACGGTTTCGTGCCGACCCCGGCCGGCGCCGAGTTGCTGCCGCTGGCGGAGGAGATGGAGCGGACGGCAGATGCGTTGCAACGGCGGCAGGCGACCTTGGCCGACCAGGTCAGCGGCACCGTGCGTCTTTCGATCTTCGAGCACATGGCGCAATTCCTGACCGACCATATCCGCGATCTGCGTGCGCATCTGCCGGAAATCGAAATCGAACTGGCGGTGGCGCATCAGAACGCCAACCTGTCCAAGCGCGAGGCGGATATCGTTCTGCGCGAATGCCTGCCGGAGAGCACCGGATTGATCGCCCGCAAACTCGGCCACATCGCTTATGCGGTGTATGGCGCGGCGGGTTTCGTCGAGCGCAACCCGGCCGCGCGGACCGAGGCACGGTACGCCGGTTGCGACTGGGTCGGTTTCGATGAAGAGCATGCCTATTTCGCCAGCCAGAAATGGCTGCTCGACAAGCTCGACGGCGCGGCCCCGTCGGTGCGCGTCAATAACGGGCTGGTCCTGTATGATGCGGTGCGCAAGGGCGTCGGGCTGGGCGTGCTTCCCTGTTTCGCCGGCGACCGGGATCCGAATCTGGTCCGGCTGTCGCCGCCGCTCGACGCCTTGATCGCGACCCAGCATCTGATCGTCCATCCGGATCTGCGCCGGGTGCCCAGCGTACGCGCCGTCATGGACGAACTCGTCGCGTTGTTCAAACGCGAATCGCCGCAGCTTCTGGGCGAGCATCGCCTGCAGGCGCCCGCCGCATAATCGTCGGATAATCGCCCGATAATCGGCGGCGACCGGACTCAACTGGAAAAGAAGGCCACGAGCTCGGCCAGCGTATCCTCCGGCGCTTCTTCCGGCAGGAAATGGCCGCACGCGATCGGCGCCCCGGTTACCGTCTCGGCCCAATCCTGCCAGATCTCCAGCAGGATTTTCTTGTGATCCATGCCGCCCGCCCCCCAGAGCACATGCACCGGGCACTGGATCTTGTGGCCCCGGTCGCGATCGGCGGCGTCGTGCAGGTGGTCGACGTGATAGCCCGACCGGTAGTCGGCGCAGCTGGCGCGGATGGTTTCCGGGTCGCTGAAACAGCGCAGATATTCGGCGAATGCCTCCGGCGTCACATACTCCGTATCGCCGCCCCAACGCTGAAACACATCGCGAAGATAGAATTCCGGGTTCGCGCCGATCAGCGTCTCGGGCAGACCGCCCGGCTGCGGCAGGAAGAACCAGTGATAGGCGTCGTAGGCGATCTCTTTGTTTACCCGTTCGAACCGCTCCCAGGTCGGCAACACGTCGAGGATGGCCAGCTTCAGAATTCGCTCCGGATGGTCGAAGGCCATGCGATAGGCGACCCGCCCGCCGCGATCATGTCCGGCGAGGAAAAAGGTTTCGTGGCCCAGCGCGGCCATCACCTCGACCTGATCCTGCGCCATCGCGCGCTTGGAATACCCGGAATGGTCGTCGCCCGCCGGCGGTTTCGACGAATCGCCATAGCCCCGCAGATCTGGGATCACGACCGTAAAATTTTTTGCCAGGGCGGGCGCGATCTTGTGCCACATGACGTGACATTGCGGATACCCATGCAGACAGAGGAGCGGCGGGCCCGACCCGCCGCGCACCAGGTTGATCTCGGCTCCGCTCGTCGTGATACGCTCGCGTTCGAACCCTTCAAACATGTCGCCGCTCCGCTGCTGGAATTGCCCGTCGATCCGACATAGTCTGCCGTCCCGCAACCATCGCAAGTCATCCCGGCCCATGACAAGTCCCATCGCGTTGAAACCGCGCGCAATCCGCGCAATCCCCGCACGCCCATGAACACGGATATCTGGCGCAGTTGGGGGACCGTTTCGATTTCGGCGGGCGTCCTCTCGCTGGCCCTGCTTGGCGACACGCTGCTCTATGTCGTCTTGCCGGTTAACGCCGCAGCCTTCGGAATTGGCCTAGTCTGGGTCGGGATACTGCTTGCCGCAAACCGGCTGATCCGCATCCTTCTCTATGGTGGTATCGCGGCGTTCGGCGAGGCCGTCGGCCCGAAAAACCTGACCGTCATCGGCGCCGCTGTAGCCGCCGTATCGACCCTGATGCTGGGACTGGTCGACGGCGGCCCGCTCCTGCTTGTCGCGCGCATCCTCTGGGGTCTCGCCTTCGCGGGGCTGAGCCTCGCGGTCTTGTCCTACGCGGTCGCCGACAAGAGCCGCGCCGGCAGCCGGGTCGGCGTCGGCCGTTCCATTCAGCAGATCGGACCCGTCTTGGCGCTCAGCGCCGGCGCCTGGCTCACGGGTATCGTCGGACCGCGGGAAATCTTCCTGATTTTGGGCGTGATTTCGCTGGCAGCCCTGCCGCTGGCGCTTTTCCTGCCGACAGTGAAGAACCGGCCGGAACGAAAAAAAACGATCTGGCTGCCCCGGCCCGTTCCATTGGACATGTTCTTCTTCGTGGTCGGTTTCGCGGTCGACGGCGTCTTCGTGATGACGATAGCCCTGGTGCTGACCAAGACCGCGTCTCCGGAAACCGCCGTATTCGCCGCCGGCATCATCCTGGCGCTGAGGCGGTTCGGCGAAATGACGTTATCCCCGATTGCCGGAATCCTCGGCGACCGCGTCGGAACGGGATGCCTTTTGCTCATAGCGACGGTCCTTCTCGCGGTCGGATTCGCGCTTCTGGCGGCGGACCAACCCTATGCCGGTTCGGCATTCGTGATCGTCGCGCGCGCAGCCATCGCCGCCGTGGGCCCTGCGATGGTCGCCCAGCGCGCGCCGGAAAACACAACGATGTACCGATTGGCGGTAATGCAGACCTGGCGCGATTTTGGCGCGGCGGTGGGGCCGCTGGTCACCGGCGCGCTCCTCGAATTCACGGAAGCGAATATGTTGTACTGGGGCCTGGTCGGTGTCGTACTGGTGAGCCTGACGGTGCAACGCGCGCCTGCGGGCCAGAGATAAGGTCGGCAGCACCTGCGCCGCAACTTCCCTTGCAATGGCGCCGCAAATTAGGGAGGCTTTTGGCAGGCTGCGAATCACTCGAAAAATGCGCCACATGCAGGGAGAGAAAAAGTGAAACTAGCATCCTTCGCCACCGCCGCCATTCTCGGCGCGGTCTACGCGACGTCGGCCCAGGCCGCAACGCTCGACGATGTCCGGGCCAAAGGGAAAATGAATTGCATTATCAACACCGGCCTTCCGGGCTTCGCCGCGCCCGACGACAAGGGCCGGTGGACAGGGTTCGATGTGGACTTTTGCCGCGCCGTTGCCGCCGCCACCCTGGGCGACGCCAACAAGGCGGGCTTCGTTACCGCCACCGGCAAGACCCGTTTCACCAAGCTGCGTTCGGGCGAAGGGGACGTGTTGTCCCGCAACACGACGTGGACTTTCAGCCGCGACAACGACCTGCAGCTCACGTTTATCGGCACGAGTTACTATGACGGCCAGGGCTTCATGATTCCGAAGAAGCTGGGCGTGAAATCGGCCAAGGGGTTGGGCGGCGCCTCGGTTTGCATTCAGACCGGTACGACGACCGAACTCAATCTCGCCGATTTCTTTAAATCCAACGGTATGAAATACAACCCGGTACCCATCGAAACCAACGCCGAGGCGCGGGAGAATTACCTCTCCGGGCGTTGCGACGTTTACACC
Source organism: Alphaproteobacteria bacterium (assembly GCA_041557595.1). GTDB lineage: Bacteria > Pseudomonadota > Alphaproteobacteria > UBA8366 > UBA8366 > JAOTYV01. Next base: position 3,601 of record JBFFGE010000105.1, on the reverse strand, counting down.
ACCGACGCTTCCGGTCTTGCTGCCACCAAGGCGGCCTTCGACAAGCCGGGCGACCATCTTGTGCTGCCCGAAATCATCTCCAAGGAACCGCTCGGCCCCGCCGTGCGGCAGGGCGACGACCAATGGGCGGATATCGTACGCTGGACCCTGTTCGCCATGATCACCGCCGAGGAACTGGGCATCACGTCCAAGAACGTGAAAGAGATCGCGGCGAAGGGCTCCAAGAATCCGGAGATCAACCGCCTGCTCGGCAAAGAGCCGCTGCAGGGCCGCGAGGCGCTCGGCCTGTCGAAGGACTGGGCGTTCTTCATCATCAGCCAGGTCGGAAATTACGGCGAGGTCTTCGAGCGTAACCTCGGCCCGAAAACCGCACTCGGCATCGCCCGCGGCGTCAACGCGCTGTGGAATAATGGCGGTCTGATGTATTCACCGCCGTTCCGTTAGGAAATTTGAGCGCCCCGCCTGCACGAATGGCGGGGGCGCTCTTCCTAGAGCAGCGTGCGCCCAAATAGGCGCACTAAAGCTGCTCTACCTCTATAGGATCGATCAACCATTCTGCCTTTAATTGATTGCAATTAAAGGCAGGTTGATCCAGGGCCGGCAATGCATATCGGATCATGACGAGTCCCGCAGACACAGCCGATACCGCGACGGGTATCGCCGCCATCTGGCGTGACGAACGCCTGCGCGGTATCGCCATTCAGATCGGCGTCCTCCTGACGTTCTTCGCCTGCGTTTTCTGGCTGATCGGCAACGTGGTCGCCAACTTTGCCAGCCTCGACAAATCCTTCGGATTTTCGTTTCTCTGGGAATTACCGGCGGGCTACGACATCAACCAGGCGCTGATTCCCTACAACAATGCGGACACCCATCTGCGGGCCGCGGTGGTCGGCCTTCTCAATACCGGCGTTGTCGCGGTGATCGGCATATTTCTCGCCACCATATTCGGATTTCTGCTCGGCGTGCTGCGTCTGTCGAACAACTGGCTGGCCTCGCGGCTCGCCTATTGGTACATCGAATTCACCCGCAACGTGCCCGTCCTGCTTCATATCCTTCTGTGGCACGGCATCATCATCAACACCCTGCCGCATCCGCGCCAGGCGCTCGCCATCGGCGACAGCGCATTCCTCAGCAACCGGGGATTCTATGTCCCGCGGCCGATCTTCGAAGACACCTTCTGGGTCACCCTGCTGGCCGTGGGGGCGGCAATTGGCGGCGTCGTCGCGCTCCGGCGCTGGGCGACGCAGCGGCAGATGGAAACGGGCCGTCAATTTCCCGTGGGCTGGATTTCCATCGCACTCGTTATCGGACTGCCGCTGGCGGCCTTCGCGGTCACCGGCGCGCCCCTGTCCTTCGAATATCCGAAGTTCCAGAGCTTCAATTTCCAGGGCGGGCTCTATCTCCTGCCCGAGCTGGTTGCGCTCACTTTCGCGCTCAGCATCTATACCTCGGCCTTCATCGCCGAAATCGTGCGTGGCGGCATCGCGGCGGTCGACAAGGGTCAGCGCGAGGCGTCGGAATCGCTTGGCCTGCGCCCCGGCAGGGTCATGTCGCTGGTCATCCTGCCGCAAGCGTTGCGCGTCATCGTCCCGCCGCTGACATCGCAATACCTCAACCTCACGAAGAATTCGTCGCTGGCGATCGCCATCGGTTACATGGACCTCGTGGCGACGCTCGGCGGCATCACCCTGAACCAGACCGGCCGCGAGATGGAATCGATGATCCTCGTCATGCTGATCTATCTCACGTTGTCCCTGTCGATCTCCGCCTTCATGAATTGGTACAACCGGCGCATCAAGTTCGTGGAGCGTTAGATGGAACAGGCGCCGCCCACCTACCCACCGGGACAACACCCCGACCTGCCGCCGCCAATCGGTACGGCCGGCGTCTCCGGCTGGCTGCGGCGGAACCTGTTCTCGTCGCCGGCCAACGCGGCGCTGACGGTGATCAGCCTGTGGCTCATCTACTGGTTCGTCGACGCGAGTTGGGGCTGGTTCATCGGCGATGCGGTATTGGATGCGAACAGCCGCACGGAATGCCGCGAAGTGGGACAGGGCGCGTGCTGGGCGGTGATCACGCGGCGGATCGGCCAGTTCGTCTATGGCTTCTATCCGGAAGCGGAACGCTGGCGGCCCACGCTGGCCTTCGTGATGATGTTCGCGGCGCTGGCGCCGCTGCTCTACGACGGAATCCCGTGGCGCAGGCACCTGATCTGGTTTTCGCTTGCCTTTCCGGTGATTGCCTTCCTGCTCATTTACGGCGGACCGCCGGGGTTGCCGGTTGTCGAAACCAACCGGTATGGCGGTTTCATGCTGACCGTGATCGTCGGCGTCACCGGTATCGTCGCCTCCCTGCCGATCGGCATCGCGCTGGCGCTCGGCCGGCAAAGCCAACTCCTGGCGGTGCGGATCATCTGCGTCTCCTTCATCGAATTTCTGCGCGGCGTACCGTTGATCACGCTGCTGTTCGTCGCGTCGACCATGCTGAACTACTTTCTGCCGCCCGGCACCAGCTTCAACCTTCTGGTGCGCGTCTTGATCATGGTGACGCTGTTTTCGTCCGCCTATATCGCCGAAGTGATTCGCGGCGGCATTCAGGCGATTCCGCGCGGGCAGTATGAGGCGGCGTCCGCGCTCGGTCTCAATTACTGGCAAATGACGCGGCTGATCACGCTGCCGCAGGCGCTCAAGATTTCCATTCCAGGCATCGTCAACACCTTCATCGGCCTCTACAAGGACACCACCCTTGTAGTGGTCATCGGGCTGCTCGATCCGCTCGGCATCGGCCGGGCGGCGCTCGCCGATACAAAGTGGAACGGATTGGCCATCGAGACCTATCTGTTCGTCGCGCTGTTCTTTTTCATCAGCTGCTTCGCCATGTCGCGTTATTCGCTCTGGCTCGAGCGGCGGCTCAACACCGAATACCGATAGGGGGCATCGATGGCACCGGAACCCACCACGGCAACGCAAAACCTGTCCCGCGATACGAGCCGCACCGTGATCGGCGTTCGCGGCATGCACAAATGGTTCGGTCAATTCCATGTCCTCAAGGACATCAATCTCGAAATCTTCGAGGGGGAGCGGATCGTCATTTGCGGCCCGTCCGGTTCGGGCAAATCCACCTTGATCCGCTGCATCAACCGGCTCGAACAGCATCAACAGGGCACGATCGTCGTCAACGGTATCGAATTGACCGGCGACCTCAAGAATCTGGAAGCCATTCGCCGCGAAGTCGGCATGGTGTTCCAGTCGTTCAACCTGTTCCCCCATTTGACGGTTCTGGAGAATTGCACGCTGGCGCCGATCTGGGTGCGCCAGATGCCGAAGAAGGATGCCGACGCCCTGGCCATGCAGTATCTGGAACGGGTGCATATCCCGGAGCAGGCGGATAAATATCCCGGCCAGCTCTCCGGCGGCCAGCAGCAGCGCGTCGCGATCGCCAGGGCGCTGTGCATGCAGCCGAAGATCATGCTGTTCGACGAACCGACCTCGGCGCTCGATCCGGAAATGATCAAGGAAGTGCTAGACACCATGATCGAGCTGGCGGAGACCGGCATGACCATGCTCGTCGTGACCCATGAAATGGGGTTTGCCAACCGGGT
>JBFFGE010000104.1:0-16124 GCA_041557595.1 Alphaproteobacteria bacterium | reverse complement strand
GCAAGGGGCCGATGTTCAACGTCGACGAGCGGGTTCAGATGGTCCGCGACCAGGCGACCATATACGAGGCGAAATTGGGCGTCTCGGTGGTGGTGAAGTCATTTGATAATTTGTTGGTCGAATTCTCCAAGGACAACGGCGTCGACGTTATCGTTCGCGGATTGCGCGCCGTTTCGGACTTCGAATATGAATTTCAGATGGCGTCGATGAATCGCTGCCTGGATGACGAGATCGAGACCGCATTCCTCATGGCATCGGACCGGAATCATTTTATTTCATCCCGATTTGTTAAGGAAATAGCGCAGCTTGGCGGCGATATCTCACAATTCGTGCCAGCTCAGGTCGCGAAGATGGTGCGGCATAAATTTACCTCCTGAAAAGGAATAATTAACAATTTAAGCCTTTAATCAGCCGCAAGGCTGGCGCTTCCGCTGGTCATAAAAGAATGATCCATCGGGTATGCGTCGAAGCTTATATTCCCTGCTGTTTGCGGCCTTGATTGCTTATGTGTCGGTGTCCGGAGATGCCGCGCAAAGCGCCCGTCTGACTCCGCCCGCGAAGCAGGGCGACTTCTTCCTGGGGTATTTCGATACGCTGGCGTTGACGGCCGATTATGGACCGTTCAACCGGCGCCCGGCCTGGATCCGTAAATGGACCGGACCGGTCAAGGTAATCCTGGATCCCGGCGCCCGGCATATGCGGCCGCAGGTGGAAAAGACTTTTGCGAGGGTCTCGAAGTGGACCGGATTGCCTTTCAGGGTGATTACCGGCCATTCATCGGGGCCGGCGCAGAACATATCCACCGGCAATGTGATCCGTATCAAGTTGATCGAGACTGCCGACAGCGCCCGGCAATTCCTGGCCGAAGATATCGTGTGCCAGACCGAAACGCACGGGATTGGCGGAGCGCTGCATACGGCGTTCATTATTCTGAGCCGCAGCTATACGGATTGCCTCAAGCACGAAGTCATGCATGTTCTCGGCTTCGATTCGCATTGGCGACCGTCGGAGAAGAGCCATATTCGATCGGTTCTCGCCATGCGGGAATCGCCTCTGCGCGCCGGCGACTACACCAAATGGGACGTCATGGCGATTCGCTTGCTGTACAACCAGCGCATGAACCCCGGACTACCCCGGCAAGAAGGGCTGGAGCTGGCCCGTGAGTTGATGGCCGGCGGCGTACAACGCGCTTCGCTGCCGCCCGGGGGCGAAAGCCAGCCGGTCCAGTGATGGTCTGGCCGACCGCACGAAACGATCGCCAAGACGCTGTAAAATCAACGGCAATCGGCGCCGCGACTGTCGTTGCGCGCCGATCGCGGCGGAAGCCGAATCCTGGCCATATCGTCCTTGGTAGGTCTTCGGCAATTCGCTAGGGCAGCGTGCGCCCATTTGGGCGCGCACAAGCTGCTTTATCTTTAGGGAACCTAGATCAACGTGCCTTTAATTGATTCCAATTAAAGGCACGTTGATCTAGGTTCCCCGTCGTGTTCAGACGAGGATTTTAGGTGCTGCCGGCTGTATGGAGAGTTAGATCACGTGACAAAACGAATTAAAGCGGTCGGGCTCGACGTCGCACAATCGCTGTACGATTTCATCAATGACGAAGCGATCCCCGGAACCGGTCTCGCGCCGGATGTCTTTTGGTCCGGGCTCGACGCGATCATCCGCGATCTTGCGCCGAAGAACCGGGCGTTGCTGGCGCATCGCGACGCCCTGCAGGCAAAAATCGACACCTGGCATCGGGAGCGGGCCGGCCAGCCATTCGATCGCGCGGAATACACGAAGTTTCTTAAAAATATCAATTATTTAACAGAAGAAGGTCCGGAATTCTCGATCGCCACCGAAAACCAGGATGCGGAAATCTCGACCATAGCCGGGCCGCAGTTGGTGGTGCCCGTAATGAATGCCCGCTACGCCCTGAATGCGGCCAACGCGCGGTGGGGAAGCCTGTACGACGCGCTATACGGAACCGACGCGATTGCCGAAGAAAACGGCGCCGAGCGCAGCGCCGGCTACAATCCGACGCGCGGCAGGCGGGTCATTGAGTTCGCACGACGCTTCCTGGACGAGCACGCGCCGCTATCGCAGGGATCGCACGCGAATGCCGCCGGCTACCGCGTCGAGAACGGCGCATTGACGGTTCAATTGGCGAACGGGTCCGTCTCGGGCCTCGCCGATCCAACCCAATTCGCCGGCTATCAAGGGGACGCGGGCGCGCCCGACGTCATCCTGTTCGCAAATCACGGCCTGCACTTCGAAATCCGGATCGACCGGTCCCATCCGATCGGCAAGGACGACAACGCCGGAATCAGCGATGTCGTGCTGGAGTCCGCCATAACCACCATCATGGATTGCGAGGATTCGGTCGCCGCGGTCGACGCGGAAGACAAGGTCGTTGCCTACCGCAACTGGCTGGGACTGATGAAGGGCGACTTGACCGCCAGCTTCGAGAAGGGCGGCGGCACGGTGGAGCGCCGGCTCAACGACGACCGGCAATACACTGCGCCGGATGGCGGCAGCGTAATCCTGCCGGGCCGCAGCCTCATGCTGATCCGCAATGTCGGCCATCTGATGACCAACGACGCGATTCTCGATGCCGACGGCAGTCCGGTTCCGGAAGGTATTCTCGACGGCATGATCACCGCCCTGATCGCCATGCATGACCTGAACCGATCCGGCGCGCATCGCAACAGCCGGACCGGATCGTTCTATGTGGTGAAACCGAAGATGCACGGGCCCGACGAAGTCGCCTTCGCCGATGAGCTGTTCGCCCGGATCGAAGACACGCTCGGCCTCGCCCGGTTTACCGTGAAGATGGGGATCATGGACGAGGAACGCCGGACGACGGTGAACCTGAAGGAATGCATTCGTGCGGCGAAGGATCGGGTGGTCTTCATCAATACCGGCTTTCTCGACCGCACGGGCGACGAAATGCATACCTCGATGGAAGCCGGGCCGATGATCCCCAAGGGTGAAATGAAAACGTCTGCGTGGATCCAGGCCTATGAGGACTGGAACGTCGATATCGGCCTCGAATGCGGGCTCAAGGGACGGGCGCAAATCGGCAAGGGCATGTGGGCCATGCCCGACCTGATGGCCGACATGCTGGTCGCCAAGATCGGACATCCGGAGGCGGGGGCCAATACGGCCTGGGTGCCGTCTCCCACGGCCGCGACGCTGCATGCCATCCATTACCATAAGATCGATGTTGCGGCCCGCCAGGAGGCGCTTAAATCGCGCCCCAGGGCCAGTCTTGACGACATTTTGACGATTCCGCTGGCCGACCGCCCGAATTGGCCGATGGAGACGATCCAGCAGGAACTCGACAATAACGCCCAGGGAATTCTGGGATACGTCGTCCGTTGGGTCGATCAAGGCATCGGCTGCTCCAAGGTGCCGGACATCAACAATGTGGGCTTGATGGAAGACCGCGCGACCTTGCGCATTTCGAGCCAGCACATCGCAAACTGGCTGCTTCACGGGATCTGCACCAAGGAGCAGGTGGGCGAAACGATGAAACGGATGGCGGCGGTCGTGGACGGGCAGAATGCGGGGGATCCGGCCTATCGCGCGATGGCGCCGAATTTCAATGACAGCATCGCTTTCCAGGCGGCCTGCGACCTAGTCTTCAAGGGGCGGGAGCAGCCGAACGGCTATACGGAGCCAATCCTCCACCAGCGGCGCGCCGAGGCAAAGCGAAAATTCGGCGGCTAACCGTCTGCTATAGCATGCCGACCACGGTTCCTGTCATGCAGGTTGCAATGGTGCCGGCGATGAGCGACTTGAATCCGAGCTTGACGATTTCCCGCTTGCGATCGGGCACCATCGTGGTCAGACCGCCGATCATGATGCCGAGACCGCCGAAATTGGCGAAGCCGCACAGCGCATAAGTCATCATCAGACGCGCCCGGTCGCTCAACACGTCGTCCGGCACGGATGCCAGCTTGGTATAGGCGATCAGTTCGTTCAGGATGATCTTCGTTCCCAGCAATTCGCCCGCGATCTGGGCCTCCGACCATTGCGCGATCCCCATGAGATAGGCGACGGGCGCGAAGAACCAGCCGAAGACGCGGGCCAGGGTAACCGGCGTATCGTTGATATACGGCAAGAACCCGAGCGCATGATCCGAAAGGCTGACGAAGGCGACGGCAATGATCAGCATCGCCGCGATGTTGATGGCGAGGCAAGCGCCGTCCATGGTGCCGTGGGTAATCGCCTCGAGCGTATTGGCGGGCCGGTCCTTGGCGTCGGTCACGTCGATGCTGCTGAGCGGGATGTCTTCGCCCGTCGGTTCGGCCGTTTCGGGGACCATCAGGCGCGCGATCAGGAGGGCTGCGGGCAGGCTGATGACCGATGCCGCGAGGAGCTGCCCGATCGCGTCGGGCACGACCGGCTCGATGATCGTGGCGAACAGGAGCATCACCGTCCCGGCGATCGTCGCCATACCGCAGGTCATGACGGCGAATAGCTCGCTGCGGCTGAGCCGGCTGAGATACGGCCGGATCAGGAGCGGGGCCTCGACCATGCCCAGGAATACATTGGCGCCGGCCGCGACCGCGAGCGGACCGCCGACGCCGAAGGATTTCTGGAGCAGCCAGGCGAAGCCGCGCACCAGCAGCGGCAGCACGCGCCAATGGAACAGCACCGCGGACAGGGCGCTCATGACGATAACCAGCGGCAGGACGCGGAAGGCGAAGACGTAGGTCGCGCCCATCTTGGTGGCCTTGAACGGCAGGTCGCCGCCGCCGAGGAAACCGAAGACGAAGGTCGTGCCGGCGGCGGTTGCGTCCTGGAGCGCCCAGACGACGCTGTTGAGGACCAGAAAGACTTCCTTGGTGTAGGGGAAGAGCTTCAAGAGAAAGATCGCGACGCCGACTTGGAGTCCCAGCCCGACGGCGACGAGCCGGGCTTGCTGGAATACAGGGAATTGGACTTTGGTTTCCGAGAGCATCCAAGCGATGCCCACGAAGGCGAGAAGACCGCATACTCCCCTTAAGATATCTTCCATACGCCTCCCACCCGGGCCCGATAAGGGTGAAGAAATTGCCTAGATAAGAAGTACACCGGCATTCATTTAGCTATCGTTAAATTACCGGGATTTCAGGCATCTATGCCTTCGAAACCGATTGGGAAGAAGACGTTCCGGGCCCCACAAAGAAATAGGGCGGCCCCGCGATACGGTGCCGCCCCAAAATCCGGAAGGTGTCGGTGCTAGTTCAGGATTATCTGTTCCAGCCGATCGATATCGTTGATGACTTTCCACTTGCCGCCACCGGATTCGACCTTGGCTTGCCATCGGCTGAGGCGCTCGAGGTAGATGCGCGGGTCGACGATGTCCTTGTTCAGCTTCGTCACGTTCAAGGCGACGACTTCGAACCCGTCCAGCGCCAGGGCGATGTCACGGATATGCCCTTTTTTCAGATCTTCATCGAGGTCGGAGAAGATCAGGATCGTCTTGGCGCCGGTATTCTTCTCGTTGAGGAATTCGGACGCTTGCAGCAGGCCGCCGGTGATATCGGTGTAGCGGGACGGGCGGACGCGTTTCACATATTGATTGATGGTGTCCCGGAAACGGCGCTTTTCCTGGTTCGCCATGCTGGGCCGGTCGTCGAAGGTAACCTTGGCGAGGATATCTTTCTCGCTAAAGCTGCCAGTGTCGATCCGGGCGACCGCAAAGGTGTCGCCGGTGTCGAGCTTGGTCAGAATGGCGTTGATGATGTCCTGCGCCTTCTTGAGCTCCTTGGTGTAGGTGCCCGAAGTGTCCATCAGCATGTACACGCCTCGGGAAGTGGGCTGTGGTTCACCGCAGCCGGCCAGGCCGAATACGGCAAGCAGTGCGACGATGGAAATTATCCGTTTCATTTTAGAATACCTCTCTTGCGGTAGCGGTCTTGGATCCCTTGCGGGCTGAACCGCCGTTGGCCTTGATCATTCTTTCCAGCCAGAGCGGCAAGAACACGATGAGGTCGTAAATTTCGACCAGCACATTGCCGAGTTGGTAGATCACGCTGCCGAGTACCCGCAGACATACGGCAAGCGCTTTCAGGAATCCTTGCAGCATCAGGCCGAGAACCGTCCGTGTGGCCGCAACAAAGGATTCCAGCGGGATGGCGACGAAGGTGAGCGCGAAGGGCAGGATGAAGCCCATGCCCATCTGGGCCACCGTGGTGATCCACAGGAAGTCGGAGGCGAACACGACCTGACTGGTCTGCCCCCGCAAGGCGGCGCTGGTCGCCAGTTCGTCATGCATCAGAATCTCGCGCATGAACGCCAGTCCCGCCTCGATCGTGGCCAGACAGAGCAGCAGCCCGAAGGCGAACCACAACATGCGAACGCGCATCTTGTCCGGCAGGGCGCCGATCACCGGGAAGAGACGGGTGAAACGAAGCGATTCCATGAGGAACAATCCCATGGAAATTTCGACCAGGATAATCACCATGGCGGCGATATCCGCAATTCTGAACGCGCCGATGGCATTGCTACCGCCGACCATTTCGGACATCGGCCGCGCGATCAGATGGAAGTTGATGAAGGCGCCGCCGATGGCGATGGCGCAAAACAGACCGGATACGAAGAAATTCGTCAGGGACGAAGAATGCAGGTTCCGGATCGCCCGGTCGGAGCCTTTCTGGATTTCCTCGTAATCCTCGACGTAGCGGTCGATGGTCTTGGCGCGTCCGAGCAAGCTGCGGACGTTCTTGTCCATCTGGTCGACACTGTGCTGAAGCGCCCGCCAGTTGGGGCGCATCTTCTTGAGGTTTTCGTGCCGCTCCTTGGACACGGCGCGATAGGCGTCGCGCGCCTTGTTCTGCGCTTCGACCAGGGATTCGTGGATCTTGTCCAGGATATTCGCGACCATGGGGTCGCCCTTGGACGGAATATTGGCGACCGCCTCGACCGCATTGGTCCAGCCGGGCGGGGAGGGAGGCACGTCGGTGCTGCGCTGATGGTCTTCTTCGATACGAGCGATTTGTTCGTTCATCCGCCGTTGCAACGTCGGACATTCGGCCAGGTCGCGCTGGACCGATTTGTCCATGCGGTCGAACTCGCGCTCGATCTTCTGTTCCGCGGCCTCTCGTCCGGCCGCCAGCAGGACCTCGCGATTGCGCGCGGCCAATTTTTGCTCGGCGTGAAAGAGCGACGCGGCGCCGAGACGCATGGCTGAATGGATAACCCGTGTCAGCGACCGAATGGCGGCGTGCGCCGGACCGCGCGAAAAATACAATGCGGCGATGGTGACGACGATAGCGATGAAAACGTAGATCGACTGATACGATGTAAGCGCACTGAGTTGCGGCATGCTAATCCCCCATATTTCGCCCGGTTTCCGGCATCATCCGCCCAATAGGGGCAGCGACCGGTCCATTGCGGACCGGGCGAAGGACATACTTCGTTGTAGGATCGAATAATTTGCGTATTTAGATAACAAACCGTTAATTGAAGGAAAAAATTCGCAAATGTGGTAGATGCGGTTACGCCGTAATAACTGTGTAGAATTAATCGGTTATGGACAGCGAGGCCGATCTTCGGCAGCGATTACGCGTGGCCGCATGCTGACAGTCCAAAGGGGCGATATTATGGCGACACTATGGAATGTGCGGTGGGGTTTGGCCGGGAAGTGTCGAGAACAATACTGGAACGCATCGATTTGACGATTGGCCGGTGTCCGCGTGGCCGGCCGATCTCATCCTTTCGGGCTAGCGTCGAATTTGCCAATTCCCATTGTCGATGTACGATAGGGCAGTTGTTGACGGATTGTGCCGTCAGCCAATCGAAATAAGGACAAAAACAAGAATAATATTTCATCCAAAACAGGGAGACGATAATGCGTAAATTTCGTGTGTCCTCCGCCTTACTATTAGGGAGTGCATTGAGTTTCGGCGCGGTTGCCACACCGGCGGTCGCGGAAACGCCCGCCCGTGGCGGCGTTCTTAACTTCGTCGTAGGCAGCAAGATTCCGTCATACGACGCGCATCGGGAAACCACCTTTGGCATGATCCATCCGATTCGGCCGTTCTACAGCTTGCTGATCATGGTCAATCCGGAGAATCCCCAATCGACGACGGACTTCGTTTGCGATCTGTGCGAGGGCAAATACGAGGCAGCGGCCGACGGTATGTCCTACACCTTCAATATTCGCAAGAATGTGAAGTTCCATGACGGCACGCCGCTGACCGCGGCGGATGTCAAGGCGTCGCTCGACAAGATCATCTTTCCGCCACCGAATATCCCAAGCTCGCGGAAACCCTGGTACACGCAAGTCGCGTCCGTCGATGCGGTCGAGACGCACAAGCTGGTTGTCAAGATGAAGCGGCCGTTGACCGCGATCATTCCGGCCCTCGCGTCGCCGTATAACTTCATCTATTCGAAGAAGGACCTCGATACCCACGGCTACGACTGGCATAAGAAAAACGTCAACGGCACCGGTGCGTTCCGATTTGTTCAGCATCAACCCGGCGCCTTTGTCGAAGGAGCGCGGAACAAAGACTACTTTATCAAGGGCCTACCCTATCTGGACGGCTACAAGGCGATCTCGGCGCCCAAGATGTCGGTTCGCCTGCAGGCGATCCGCGGCGACCGGGCCGCGATCGAGTTCCGCGGTTTTCCGCCCAAGGCGCGTGACGATCTCGTCAAGGCGCTCGGCAAGAAAATCAAGGTCCAGGAAAGCGACTGGAACGTGCTGATGGGCGCAGGCCCCAATCAGAACGTAAAGCGGTTCCAGGACGTGCGTGTCCGTCAGGCGCTCGGCTATGCGCTTGATCGCTGGGGCGGCGCCAAATACATGTCGCAGATCGCCGTCGTCAAGACGGTGGGCGGGGTCGTCTTCCCGACTCACAAGCTCGCCGGTTCGCCGGAATGGCTGCAGACCTTGCCCGGCTACGGCAAGGACGTAAAGGCCGCCCGGGCAAAGGCGAAAAAGCTGCTCGCCGATGCCGGCTTCGGGCCGAATAATCCGCTCAAGGCGGATTTGTGGAATCGTGCCGTCGATCAGCCCTATAAATTGGTTGGCACGTGGTATGTCGACCAGTGGCGCAAGATCGGCGTCGACGCCACCCAGTCGGTGGTCCCGTCCGGGCCCTGGTATGCGGGACTGCGGAAAACCCGCGACAAAGACGTTGTCGTCGACAACAACGCGCCCAGCGTCATCAACCCGGCGATCGACGTGTCCAAGTGGATCAAGGGCGGTGGCAGCGAATACACTAACCACAAGGACGACAAGGTCACCGAGCTGTATCTCGAAATGCTCAACGAGCCGGACGAGAAGAAGCAGTACGACAAGATGCGTGCCTATGAGGGGTATCTCCTCAAGGATCAGGCGATCACCATCCCGGCCTTTTGGTGGTACAAGATCAACCCGCATCGCACCTATGTGAAGGGCTGGAAAATCGCACCCAGTCATTATCTTAACCAGTCGCTCGCACGCGTCTGGATCGATCCGAAGCTGCGGTAGCAGCGGCTACGGACGAAGCAGAAGATCCGCCCCCTCCAACGCGAGGGGGCGGTTTTTTGCGACCTCAATGCGTCGTGACACGCAAACCCCTCCAATGGAAAAGGTTTACAAGCCACTTGCGATTCCTGGATGGAACCAAGTGCGGGTTTCCGGTGTTGATTCAGTAATGGTTGCTATTGAACAGCCAAATTCGTGTGGTGGACACGGGGGAACCAAAAATGCAAACGAAACCTTGGGGATTATGTATTTTCTACAATATCGGGCGCGTGCTGACGATCGGCGCGGCGTTGGGATTTTTCGGCATTTCCGGTGCCGCGGCGATCACGCTCGATTTCGAAACCGACGGCGCCGGTGCGTCGCTCGATGGCGGGACGTTCATTTCGGATGAATGGGAAAATCTCGGCATCTCGCTCCGTTCGACAAACGGCGCCCTGCGATTGTTCAATTCGAATTGCGGTCCGGGATTCCCGGGTGTGCGTTGCACGGGTGGCGATAGTGATTTGGCGAGCGGCGCCCGCTTTGGCAGGGCAGGCTTCGTACCGGCGCAAGGCAACGTGCTGATCCGGCAGGATCGGTCGAATAGCGAACCCGACGATACCGCGCGTCCCGGCATGATTCGCTTCGATTTCGAAAAGCAAGTCCGGCTGACCGAAATTTCCCTGCTCGACAACGACAACGGTGATGGCATCACCTTGAAAATTTTTAAAAACGGCTCTGCGGCGCCGAGCAGTACGTTCCTGCGACCCAGTGTCGACTTCGACAACTATTTCCAAAGTTTCGCCTTCGCCGGAGACGTGACGCAGGTTACGGCGCTCGAAGTGATATTTCCGGGGTCCGGTGCCATCGCCTCGCTCGGTTTGTCGGCCGTCCCGCTGCCGCCGGCGCTGCCGTTGCTGCTGATGGCGCTGGCCGGGCTCGCGGTGCTGGCTCGCCGGCGCTGAACCGCGGGGCGGAGCGCTGGCGCAAAACCGGGTTGGCGTGTCTCGCAATGCCGACGGCTGTCTGACGCGTTACCGCCGAAACCGCTTGATCACCGTCTCGCCCCATTCGCGCATGAAGCGTTCCTTGTCGGCGAAATGGACGCTCATCCAGAAATGCGTGGCGCCGGCTTCCGCCGCGGTTTCGATCTTGGCGATGCAATCCTCGAGCGTGCCCGCGATCGCGAAACGGTCGGCGAGATAGTCGACCAGCCCCAATTCCTCGATCATGCGGGCGTTGTCGCTGTCCGGAATCTGGTGCTGGTCGAAGCGGTAGCGTTTCTTGGCCTCGCGGATCTTGTCGAGGAACTGGCTCGGGATATGCTTGCCGTCGGTGGTGAAGCGGCCGAGATGCTTGGCGCCGGAGGCCAGCGAATGCTTGATCGCATGGACCGCCTCGTGGCGGGTGTTGGCGACGCTGACCCAGGGGAACCAGGTCTTGTCGATCTTGTCGTAGTCGCGGCCCGCGCGTTCGGCGCCGCGCCGGATGCAGGCCAGCGAGTCCTCGATGACATCGGGCAATAATCCGGTCTGGATGATGACCCCGTCGGCGATTTCGCCGGCCAGTTCCAGGGTCTTCGGCCCGGAGGCGGCAACATAGACCGGCACGTCGGCGGGTCCCCAGGTCAATTTCGTCGTCTCCCCCTGATACGTCGCGACACCGTTGGCCAGCATTCCCCGCACCGCATCGGTGTATTCGCGCATTTCCGCCATGCGCGCCGGCCGCACACCCGCATTGTGCACCGCGCTGTCACCGCTGCCGATGCCCAGCATGACCCGGTCCGGCGCCAATTCGGCCAGGGTCGCCGTGCCCGAGGCGGCGACCGAGGGGTGCCGGGTCATCGGGTTGATGACGCGCGGACCGAAGGTCACCCGCTCCGTGCAGTTGGCGCAGAGCGCACTGGTGATGAAGACCTCACGATAGAGCGATTGCGAGTCGCCGACGCCGATGGTGTCGAAGCCGCTGCTTTCGGCGGTGCGGCACCAGGATTGGAATTCGGGCAGGGCGTTCGGTAACAGGGTCACGCCGAACCCGACCCGGGCGTCTTCGCGTCTTAACATGGTTCGTCTTTCCGTTCTTGTTGCTAAACCGTCGCCACGGGGGTGGCCGGGGATCCGACCGCGCCCGGCAGTCGCAAGGGCGGTGCGGTCAGGAGAAAGCGCGACCGGCCGTTCGCATGCAGCCACTCCGCCAGTTCGGTGAGATACCAGAGTTCGCCCAGATGGACGCCGAGCTTGAACAGGCAGAGTTCGTGCAACGGTAGCGCGGCGCCCTTGTCACCGAGGCGCGGATCGGCGCCCAGGGTGGAGGACCGCTCGACCGCCAGATTGTCGGAGATCAGCGCGGTGACGCCGGATTCGGTGACCCATCGCAACAGTTTCTCGTCCCGCCCGTCGAGAACCGTACACATTGTCTTGATCGATTCGTCCGGCGTACGATTCATGTCGAGTGCGATCTGACCGAGCCCGGTATGCAGGCAGACCATGTCGCCTTCGCCGACCGTGATGTCGTCCGCCTTCATGATGTCCTGGAGCATATCGAAATCGACCGCCTGCCGTTCGTCACCGAGATGACGCCGCAGATCGATCATCACGCCGCGGCCCTGGACGCAGGTTTCCGCCATCTTGTCGACGGTCAGCGCGGCCGCGCCGACATCGCCCTGCGTCGGTTTGCCGGTGGACGGGTCGACCACCGTGTGCCCGTTGTAATAGACCTTCTCGGCCACCCCGTCGCCATCCGCATCGAACAGCGAGCCCTTATGGGCGAAACCGTCCCACTGCGTCGAATATTGGCTGTACAGCGTAACCGCTTCGTCGCACCCGACATCGGTGTAACGCGGGTCCACTTTCGCTTGCTCGATGTCGAAATAGATGCTGCCGTCGCGCAGTACGGCGTGCAGCTTGGGCGGAAAGCGGGAGGGGTTGAGGACGTTGCCGCCCGGATAATCGAGCGGAAGGCTGAGGCAGAACACCTTGCCCTCGCGGACTTCCTTGAAGGCGTCGAGGCGGCGCTCCGGTGTAATCAGATTCATTCGGCCGATCTGGTCGTCCGGGCCGAAATCGCCCCAGTTCGAGCCTTCGGGGCGGTTTTTCCAACGTTGCGCCATCGTCTTCTCCTATACCGTTGCGACCGGCGTGGCCGGCGATCCCACCGCGCCCGGCATGCGGAGCGGGGGACCGGTGAACAGGAAGCGTGACCGGTTGTTGGCGCGCAGCCAGCGGGCCAACGGTCCGAGATTGAACATTTCGCCAAGGTGAATGCCGAGCTTGAAGAGGCAGAGCTCATGCAGCGCGAGCAAGGGCCCGGGCTCGGTCGCGTCCATGACGCCGCCCCATTCGTATTCCACCGCACGGTTGTCGCAAGTCAGGATCGCGAGGCCGGACTCATCGATCCATTTCAGCAGCGCGTCATCGCGCCCGTTCAACGCGGCGCCGGAATTGAACATGACCTCGGGGTCCGGGTCGCCCGCGTATTCGATCAGCATGTCGCTCCATCCGGTATGCAGCAGCACAATGTCGCCGCTTTCGACCGACACGCCATCCTTGTCCAGGATCGTCATGAGATCGTCGTACCCGACCGCCTTGTGCTCGCGGCCGTAATGGGCGTGCAGATCGATCATGACGCCGCGGCCCTGTACGCAGGCTGCCGCCATATTCTCGATCCCCAGCGTGGCCGCGCCCACATCGCCCTGGGTCGGCTTGCCGGTCGCTTCGTCGACGACCCGGAATCCATTGTAGAACATGACCTCTTTCCTGCCGTCGCCATAGGCATCGAACTCCCCACCGTAATGGGCGAAGGCGTCCCATTGCGTCGAATACTGGCTGTGCAGATACATTGCATCGTCGCAGGTTGCACTGGTGACGAGTGGATTGAATTCGCTCATGGCCTGACAAAACGCGACCTTGCCCTCGCGATAGACCGGCTTCAGTTCGGGCGGGTGACGGCGCGGGTTGAGCGCGGTGCCGCCGGGTAAGTTGAGAGGCAGGCTGAGGCAGAACGTCAAGCCTTCCTTGATTTCGGCGGCGCCCTGCCGGATTTTTTCAGGAGTCAGCAAGTTGAGCCGGCCAAGCTGGTCGTCTTCGCCGAAATCGCCCCAGTTGGATCCTTCCGGCCGCTGCGTCCAGCGTTTGCCCATGGCGTCCTCCCCGTGAGTATCTTTATGGTTATGGCGGCAAATCTCCGCCCCGGGATTATGCCGAGATTTGCAGTATGGTACAGTCCACCTGGATTATTTCGATGGCGGAGGATGAGATGACGACGACGGCAGCACGGCGGAAAGCGATTGAAAACGCGCTTGCGGAAATACGCGAAATCGACCGGACGCAAGGCATCACCGAGGCCTCGCTCGAAGATGTCAAAGGCGTCTTGCTGTCGCTCGCCGGGCAGTCGCATTTGTTTTCCGACGCCGACTTTCCGCCGCCGCGGCAAGACGGGACGAGCAATTTCTATGGCCTGTCGGTCGATGACGACGATCGCTATGCGCTCTATCTGTCGGTCGGTCGCAAGGGGCGCGAAACGCCGCCGCATAATCACACCACCTGGGCGGTTATCGTCGGCATGTCGGGCGAGGAGGAAAACCGTATTTACGAACGGGTCGACGGCTATCGTGAAGAGGGCCGCGCCGAACTGCGCCTGAAGGAAACGCGTGTTCTGCGCGCCGCCGATGGTCTGGCCTATATGCCGGATGCGATCCACAGCATTCATGTCATCAGCGACGAACCGACCCGGCACTTCCACCTGTACGGCAAGGCGCTCGCCGCGCTGCCCGACCGGATGCAGTTCGATATGGCTGCGGGAACCTACAAGCATTTTCCGGCCGTTCCGGCGATCCCGGTTTAATGCACGGTATCCGCCCGATATGACGGGACATGCGACGCTGATTACCGGCGCCAGCCGGGGAATCGGCCGTGCGCTTGCCGAGCGGCTGGCGCAACGAGGCGAGACGGTTATTGGCCTGGCGCGCCGCAATCCGGACGATGGATTTCCCGGCGACTTCCACGAAGTCGATTTGTCGGATACCGACCGGACACGCGATGCGGTCGGGGAAATCGCGGCGCGGTATTCCGTGGACCGTCTGGTCAACAATGCCGGATACCTCGTGCCCGCGACCCTGGCGGAAACCGGCCACGAGGATTTCCAGCTGCAGACCGATGTCAATCTCCGCGCCGCGCTGATTTGCCTGCAGGCCTGTCTGCCGGTCATGCGGCAGAGAGAATTCGGCAGGGTGGTCAACATTGCGACACGGGCCGTTCTGGGCCGGGTCAAGCGGACCGCCTATGCCGCCGCCAAGCTGGGGCTGATGAGCGCGACGCGTGTCTGGGCGCTTGAGCTTGCGCCGTTCGGCATCACCGTGAACGCGGTTGCGCCGGGACCGATCGCCACCGAGATGTTCAAGACGAACATGCCGGTGGGCTCCGACGAATATAATCGCGTTATCGCCGGTATCCCGATGGGCCGTATGGGAACGCCGAAGGAGGTTGCCTCGGCGATCGGATATTTGTTGAACGACGAGGCCTCGTTCGTGACCGGGCAAACGCTGTTCGTTTGCGGCGGCGGCAGCGTCGGCTGAATATCGGAGACACACGGATGAGCGCACAATCCGGCGACCCGGTGCCGAGCATTCCGGAGAGCGAGGCGGAGGGTGAGATTGCCGAATTGTATGCGGACATCCGCGAGACCCTCGGCGTTCCGGTGGTCAATTTGATCTGGCGGACCCTGGCGACCATTCCGAATGGATTGCAATGGGCCTGGTCGACGGCGAAGCCGCTGTATGCATCGGGCGCGATTTACGCCGAAGGCTATGCTCTCAGGACTGAACAAAGTCTGCCGGCGTTGCCGGCTCTCAGCGTGGCGGCGCTCGAGGCGGTCGGCGTCAACGCAGACGAACGTGAAACCATCCGCCGGATACTCGACAGCTACGACCGAAGCAATCCCCTGAACCTCCTCGCCCTTCTGGTATTGCTCGGCCTTCTGAAGGGAGAGGCGGCGGTGGCGGCGCCGCGCGCCATTCGCGGCGTTCCGGAGCGATCGATTTCGGGCGAGATGCCCGCGCTACTGGCGCTGGACGAAATGGCGCCGGGAACGGTGGACCTCGTGCGCGCGGTGAACCGGCTAGGGGCCGGCGGCGACGATCATATCCTTGTCAGCATGCCGCGCCATCTCGCCCATTGGCCGGGCTATCTCGCCCTGTATTGGACGAGCATCGCACCGCTCGACGCGGATGACCGGCTGCGCGAATGCATTGACGCCGTGCGTGTCGACGGTCGTCATCGGGCATTGGGCTTGGCCGGTCATCTGGACGCGCGGGGCGGCGTGGATGAGCCCAACCGAGCGGCGCTGGAAGCTACCCTGGAAAACTTCAGTCAGAATGCGATAAGCCGCATGATTCCGGTGGTGAGCCTGCTGAGGCGCGCCTTTCCGGAAGACTGAATGAAATCTGGGCGCCGCGGCCGGCAATCGGACCGAGCGGCGGAATCTATTTCCCGAAGAGGTTTTTCAAGCCTTTCTCCGCATCTTTCGCAATTCCCGGCACACTTTCCTTGAGCTTGCCCGTCGCTCCGCTCACCGCGTCCTTGATGGCGCCGATATTGAGTTTGCCGACAGCGCGCATGGCGTGTTCGGTAATGGCGTCGATGATCTTTGCCGCGACTTCCGCAGGGGTCGCGCCTTGATTGGCGCCACCGGATCTGCCGAT
>JBFFGE010000103.1:0-16433 GCA_041557595.1 Alphaproteobacteria bacterium | reverse complement strand
GCGGCGGCCAGCAGCGGGGTGTCGAGCGGCGCATAAACGATATCGTTGACCACCGCGGCGCCGGGAAGGGCATCGAGCTCCAGCTCAAGCGGCGGCTGGCCGTTCATGCCGAGGGTCGTCGTATTGACCAGCAAGGCCGCGTCGGCCAGGGCATCCGCCCGCGCCGACCAGGGGACCGCATGCACCGCGCCGCCGAGCGCGGCCGCCAACGCCTCGGCGCGGCTGGCCGTGCGGTTGACGATGGCGATCGAGTCCACGCCCGCGTCGCTCAAGGCGACCGCGATCGCCCGCGCCGCACCGCCCGCGCCGAGCAGCACCGCCGGGCCGGCGTCGGCGCGCCAGTCGCTGGCCTCGCGAAGATTGGCGAGAAAACCGAAAGCATCCGTGTTGCTGCCGACCAGGCGTTTTTCCGCATCGACGACGACCGTATTGACCGCGCCGATGCGCCGCGCCGATTCGGAAACCTCGTCGCACACTTCCAGCGCCCGTTCCTTGTGCGGCAGGGTCAGATTGACGCCGCGAAAACCCAAGATCGGCAGCGCCCGGAGCGCCGCGGCCAGATCGTCCGGTTGCACCGGGAGCGGCAGGTAGGCGCCGTCGATGCCGTGTTGCGCGAGCCAGTAACCGTGCAGCCGGGGCGATTGCGAATGCGCCACCGGCCACCCCATCACGCCGGCCAGCAAGGCCTTGCCTGAAAGCGTCATTCGTCCACGATGCCATGCCCGCGCAGGAAGTCCAGCAGCGGGAAAAGGGGCAGTCCGAGAATGGTGAAGAAATCGCCGTCGACCTTGCTGAATAACTGCGCGCCCCGGCCTTCGAGCTGATAGGCGCCGACCGATTGGCAGGCCGCCTCGCCGACATCGTCCAGATAGCGCTCGATAAACGCATCGCTGAACGGCCGCATGGTCAGCCGCGCGGTGGCCACATGGCGCCACAGCCGCGCGCCGTCGCGAACCACAGCGACCGCCGTGATCAATTCATGGGTGACGCCGCGCAGCGCCATCAGATGCGCCCGCGCGTGATCCATGTCGGCCGGCTTATCGAACCATACGCCGTTGCACTCCAGCATCTGGTCGGCGCCGATGACGAAAGCGCCGCGCGCGCGGCGCGACACGTGCTGCGCCTTGAGATCCGCCAGCGTCTCGGCGACATGGGCCGCCGGACTGCCTTCGGCGCGCAGCGCATGCTTCACTTCCTCCTCGTCGACCGCGGCCGGCATTTGCTCGATTGCGAGCCCGGCCTGCTGCAGGACGGCGGCACGCGCCCGGCTGGCCGAGGCCAACACCAGACGGGGTGGCGGAGCTTCAGTCATCGCTCTCTTGCGACCGTTCGTAATGTTGCAGGATCGAGGCGGCGGTCTCCTCGATCGAGCGGCGGGTCACGTCGATCACCGGCCAGCCGTGTTTCGAAAACAACCGTCTCGCATTCGCAACCTCGGCCCGGACGCGCTCGAGATCGACATAGTCGGTCTCTTCCTCCTGGCTCAACAAGCGGAGCCGGTTGCGGCGCAGCTGGATCAGGCGTTCTGGCGTTTTCGTCAGGCCGACTACGAGCGGGCCATTCGCGACGGCCTCGCTGAACAGCTCGGCCGGCGGCTCGACCCCGGGGACGAGCGGCACATTGGCGATCTTGATCCCGCGGTTGGCGATATACATCGATGTGGGCGTCTTCGAGGTGCGCGAGACGCCGACGAGCACGACATCGGCATTGGCGAGATTCCACAGGCCCTGGCCGTCATCGTGGTTGAGCGCAAAGGTCATGGCGTCGATGCGTTCAAAATACTCGGCGTCCAGCACATGCTGGCGGCCCGCCTCGCCGCGGCTCTCGACGCCGAGATAGGAGGCCAGCGCGCCGATCACCGGATCGAGCACAGGAATGCACGGTACGCTGAGCTGCCGGCATCCATTCTGCAGGGTGTTCCGCAGCGCATCATTGACGATCGTGAACATGACGACGCCCGGATGATCCGCGACACTGGTCAGCACCTTGTCGACATGGCCGGTCGTCCGCACCAGCGTCCAATGATGTTCCTGGGGCTCGACGCCTTCGAATTGCGACAGGCATGCCCGGGCGACGCTATGAATCGTTTCGCCGGTCGCGTCCGAAACGAGATGCAGGTGAAAGCGTTTTAAATCAGTCCCGTTATCAGTCCCGTTGGCCGATTGGTCGGTCGCCATGATCTTATACAATCCGGTTGCGGATAGATTCTGGATAACTACACGATTTCGGCGGATCGCCCAAACGGCTCCCGCAAGACCGTATTCGCTGCACAGATTGTCCCCTTCGGGATAATCCATACTCACCGGATTTCAGTGCCGGGATAACTCGGCAACGGATCGAATTGTCCCCTTCATTCACCCAATATGCGACTCGCCGACGTTCCTGACTTGGCGCTATCCGGGTTTCCGCTTATACACAAGCCGGCAATGAATGCACAGACCGCACGGGATAAGATCGGCATATCGATAATCCCCGATTCTCACCGCTTCACTACAACTACAATCTAATTGGAAATTCTATATTAAGAGTAGAGATGCAAAGCAGGGGGCCCTCCACGTGACATCCCGCCAACCGACGCCCGAGGCGTCACCGCTGCTCCGCACCCTTGCGGGGGAGACGCTGCGGACGCCGCCGGTCTGGCTGATGCGGCAGGCGGGACGCTATCTTCCGGAGTATCGAAAGATCCGTGCGGAGGCGGGCGGATTTTTGAAGTTGTGTTATACCCCGGAGCTTGCTGCGGAGGTGACGCTTCAACCGGTCCGGCGGTTCGGCGTCGACGCGGCGATCCTGTTTTCCGATATCCTGGTGATTCCCCAGGCGCTGGGTCAGGACGTGCGCTTCGAGGAAGGCGAGGGGCCGCGTCTTGCGCCGGTCCGGGACAGCGCCGGCGTCGCGGCCTTGCGATCCGCAGCCGCCGAAGACGGCTTCGAGGAGACGCTGGGACCGGTCTATGAGACGGTGCGGCGTGTCTCCGAGGCACTCCCCGCCGCGTGTAGCCTGATCGGCTTTGCCGGGGCGCCGTGGACCGTGGCAACCTATATGGTCGAGGGGGGCACCAGCCGTGATTTTCATACGGTCAAACGCTGGGCGCTGGCCGATCCCGATGGCTTCGAAGCGCTGATCGGCGTGTTGGTCGAGGCCACCGCGTCCTATCTCAACCGGCAGATCGAAGCCGGCGCGGCGGTGATTCAGCTGTTCGACAGCCATACGGGCGTCCTTCCCGAGGGCGCGTTCGCGCGCTGGTCGATCGCGCCGACAAAACGCATCGTTAAACTGGTTCGGAGCCGACATCCGTCGGTACCGATCATCGGATTTCCACGCGGCGCCGGGATCAATTACGAGCGCTATATCCGTGAAACCGGCGTGACGGCGGTCGGGCTCGATAGCGCGGTTCCCTTGTCCTGGGCGCGCACCGCGTTGCAGCCGACGCTTCCCGTGCAGGGCAACCTCGACCCGGTGTTGCTGCTCAACGGCGGTGCGCCGATGGAAGCCGCTATCCGGGAAATTCTGTCGGTGCTGGGCGGCGGCCCGCATATCTTCAATCTGGGCCATGGGGTCATCAAGGAAACGCCGCCGGATCATGTCGCGGCCTTGATCGATCGCGTCCGGCGGGGCCCCGTATGACCGGCCGGTTGGCGGTCGTGTTGTTCAATCTCGGCGGTCCCGACGGACCGGAGTCGGTGCGGCCCTTCCTGTTCAATCTGTTCAACGACAAGGCGATCATTGGCGCACCGCAGCCGATACGCTGGTTGCTGGCGAAGTTTATTTCGACACGGCGGGCGCCGGTCGCGCGGAAAATTTATGCGGAACTCGGCGGCGGCTCGCCGCTGCTCGCGAACACCGAGGCGCAAGCGGATGCGCTCTCGGCCGCGCTCGCAACGCGCGGCATTGCCGATGAGGTGCGGTGTTTTATCGCGATGCGATACTGGCATCCGCTGACGGAAGAGACCGCGACCGCAGTCCAGGCGTGGATGCCCGACCGGGTCGTGCTGCTGCCGCTGTATCCGCAATATTCCACCACCACCACGGGATCGTCTCTGGATCGCTGGGAGAAGTGCGCGGGACCGGCGGGGATAACCGCGCCGACATCGGGGATTTGCTGCTATCCGGTCTTGGATGGATTCATCGATTCGGTGGCGGCGGGCGTTCGGAAAGCGTTGGGCGAAGTGTCGGCCGGCATGCGCCCGCGGGTGTTGTTTACCGCCCACGGCCTGCCGCAAAAGGTGATTGCCGCCGGCGACCCGTATCAGGGGCATGTCGAGCGCACCGCCGCGGCCGTAGCGGCCCGAATCGCCGGGGACGGTTACGACTCGACCGCCTGCTACCAGAGCCGGGTCGGACCGTTGCAGTGGATCACGCCCTTTACCGACGATGTCATTCGGGAAGCCGGTGCGGCGGGGCGGCCGGTCATCGTCGTGCCGATCGCGTTCGTGTCCGAGCATTCGGAAACGCTGGTCGAGCTGGACATCGAGTATCGGGACCTGGCGCGGGAGTCGGGTGTTCCGCAATACATCCGGGTCGAGACGGTGTCGGCCGACGCGGCGTTCATCGGCGGGTTGGCGGATTTGGTCGCGATGGTCGCGGACGCATCGCCGGGCGGTGCGATGGGGCTCTGCAGCGCGGAGGGCGGCCGGGTATGTCCGGCGGACCGGACCGGGTGCGGGCTGAACGCGGTCGGGTGATCGCAGAGAGGGGAACGAATGGACGAGCCATATCAATGGATCAAGGCCTTGCACCTCATCAGCGTGATCGCGTGGATGGCGGGGTTGTTTTATTTGCCGCGGCTGTTCGTCTACCATTGCGACGCGGCGCCCGGATCGGACAAATCCGAAACCTTCAAGTTCATGGAGCGGCGCCTGCTGCGCGCGATCATGAATCCGGCGATGATCGGTAGCTGGGTCTTCGGCTTGTTGCTGCTGTATATGAGCGAGGTGTGGACCGAGAAGTGGATGATGGCAAAGCTCGTCCTGGTCGCGGCGATGACGCTGTTGCACCACTCTATGGCTTTGTGGCGAAAGGATTTTCTTGCGGATCGCAATACCCGGTCGGCACGGTTTTACCGAATAGCCAATGAGGCGCCGACCGTGCTGATGGTGTTGATCGTCATTCTGGTGATCGTGCAGCCGTTTTGACGGCGCCGACGGCAGGTGTTTGAAATCAAACGCGGTATATGTAAATAAATCGTTATTGAAGAAGCAGATTTATTCCTTGTTCGGTGCGCGCAATCGGGTATAGTTCAGGGCACGGTTGCACTCTCGCCAAACCGTTTCGCTGGATTCCCGGCCGCCTTGTCGGCGCTGAGTTGACCGGCGCTCCAAAAATTACAAGATCCGGGAAAAAATTATCCGTTCGCGTCGACGCGGAAGATTTTTTTCCTCTTATCCCCGCCAATTCCGCAAAACCGTCACATAGTGGCAAGCCAATGAAATTTGAAGAAGTCCACCTTCACGAGCTGAAGCAAAAGGCTCCAGCGGAGCTGCTCGGTATCGCCGAGGATCTCGAGATCGAGAATGCCAGCACCCTGCGCAAGCAGGACATGATGTTTGCGATTCTCAAGGAGCTGGCCGAACAGGATGTGCCGATAACCGGGGAAGGCGTTCTGGAAGTGTTGCAGGACGGTTTCGGCTTTCTGCGATCGCCGGAATCGAATTACCTGCCGGGTCCCGACGACATTTACGTCAGCCCCAGCCAGGTCCGCCGCTTCGGGCTGCGCACCGGCGACACGGTGGAAGGCACGATCCGCGCGCCGAAGGACGGCGAGCGGTATTTTGCGCTTCTCAAGGTCAGCACGGTCAATTTCGACGATCCCGATAATGTGCGGCACCGCATCAATTTCGACAATTTGACGCCGCTCTATCCGGAAGAAAAATTGAACCTCGAAATCGACAACCCGGAATCGAAGGATTTCACGACGCGGGTGATCGAACTGGTGGCGCCGCTCGGCAAGGGTCAGCGCGCGCTGATCGTGGCCCAGCCGCGGACCGGCAAGACGATGATCATGCAGAATATCGCCCATGCCATCAGCGCCAATCATCCGGAAGTGTATGTCATCGTGCTCCTGATCGACGAGCGGCCCGAGGAAGTCACCGACATGGATCGGTCCGTGAAGGGCGAGGTCGTGAGCTCGACCTTCGATGAGCCCGCCGCGCGCCACGTCCAGGTGGCGGAAATGGTCATTCAAAAGGCGAAGCGCCTGGTCGAACACAAACGGGACGTGGTGATCCTGCTGGATTCGATCACCCGGCTCGCCCGCGCCTACAACACCGTCGTGCCGAGTTCGGGCAAGGTGCTGACCGGCGGCGTAGACGCCAATGCGCTGCAACGTCCGAAGCGGTTCTTCGGCGCCGCCCGGAACATCGAGGAGGGCGGGTCGCTGACGATTATTTCGACCGCGCTGATCGATACGGGCAGCCGCATGGACGAAGTCATCTTCGAAGAGTTCAAGGGCACGGGCAATTCCGAAATCGTGCTCGACCGGAAGCTTTCCGACAAGCGCACCTTCCCGGCGATCGACATTCAGAAGTCGGGCACCCGGAAGGAAGAACTGCTGGTCGACAAGGCGACGCTGTCGAAAATGTGGGTGCTGCGGCGGATCTTGCTGCCCATGGGCGTCTCGGACGCGATGGACTTCCTGCTCGATAAGCTGAAGCACACGAAGAGCAATGACGACTTCTTCGACGGCATGAATCAGTAAGCATTATATCGCCGTATCAATACGTTAGAGACTATCCCGCGGGCGGTGGCGCCGGATGGGGAATGCGTTCACGGGCACGGCCGCGTTGATTGCCGGCTATCCACAACCGCAAAATATTCATATGTAGTTATTAACTACAAGATGTAGGCGTTTCGGCTCACCGAAGCCCTTATCTTGGAGTCCATTTGTGGGTTATCTACAGCCGGGACAGCACGGCCGGGCCGCGCGGGCACAAAAAAATATCGGCACCGGCGGAGGGTGGAATTAAAAATCGACCCTCGGCCATGCGCCGAATTAAAAATATTCGCCTTGGATTGCGGCCGACTGTAACGTTCGAATCCGGTTAGGGGATGATCACCGTCGACCCCGTCGTGCGGCGGCCTTCCAGCGCCTTGTGCGCCTTGACGATGTCTTTCAGCTTGAAGGTCTGATCGACGCGGATCTTCACCCCGTTCTTGACCGCCCGGAAAAGCGCCTGCGCGCTCTTCACCAAATCCTCGCGGGATGCGGTGTAGGCCGCGAGCGAGGGCCGGGTGAAATACAGCGATCCCTTGGCGGCGAGAATGCCCGGCTCGAACGGCGGCACCGGGCCGGAGGAATTGCCGAAGGAGACCAGCATGCCGCGGGGCGCGAGACAGTCCAGCGATTGTTCGAACGTGGAGGCGCCGACCGAATCATAGACCACCGGAACGCCGGCGCCCTTGGTGATTTCCCGGACCCGCTTCGACAGGTTCTGGCGTTTGTAGAGCACCGGGTAGCGACAGCCATGGCGTTTGGCGAGCTTGGCTTTCGCATCCGACCCAACCGTGCCGATCACATTGACGCCCAGCTGTTTCAGCCATTGGCAGGCGATCAGCCCGACGCCGCCGGCGGCCGCATGGAAAACCACCGTCTCGCCCTTGTTCACCCGGTATGTGCGCCGGATCAGATATTCCGCGGTCATGCCCTTCAGCATCATCGCCGCCGCTTGCTGGTCGGATATCCAGCGCGGCAATTTGACCAGCCGGTCGGCCGCGATGTTGCGGGACTCCGCATAGGCGCCGGGAAGCCCGGCATAGGCAACGCGGTCGCCTTCCTTGACCGCGGTGACGCCCTTGCCGACCGCCTCGACGATGCCGGCCGCTTCGGTGCCGAGGATGACGGGCATCTGCATTGGATACAGGCCGCTGCGGTGATAGGTGTCGATAAAGTTGAGGCCGATGGCGGTTTGGCGGAGCCGGACTTCGCCGGCTTTCGGATTGGCCAGCTTGACCTCTTCGAGTTTGAGGACTTCCGGCCCGCCTTGTTTATGGATTCTGACGACCTGCGGCATGGTGATTTTCCCTGTCTGATGTTTGGATTTGCTGTTCGTTGACCGGTCAGCCGAGCGTGGCCTTGAAGCATGCCATCGTACGGCTGTCGGCCTGTGTCGCCGCCGTTTCGTCGTAGTTGACGCCGGCGTGGCGGGCAAAGGCGTGATCGACCCCGGGGTAGCTGTGGATGGTGATATTTGAATTGCCGGCGAGACCGTCCTTGATTTTCGCCTGGGCCTCCTTGGAAACGAATCCGTCTTCTTCCGCGATGTGCAAAAGGGTGGGCGCGGCGATGGTCTTGGCGGCCGCGAGTCGGTCGTCGATCCCGACGCCGTAATAGGAGACGTTGCACTCCGCATCCGATTCCGCCGCCATCAGATAGGCGAGCAACCCGCCCAGGCAGAACCCCACCGTGCCGACCTTGCCGGTGCATCCATCGATATCGCGGAGATGTGCCAACGCGATTTTCAGATCGGCCACGCCCTTGTCGACGTCGAATCCCTGATACAATTCGAACGCCTTCGCCCATTCCTCCTCGGATTGGTCGGTGATCTGCACGCCGGGTTCCTGGCGCCAGAAGATGTCGGGGCACAGCGCGAAATATCCCTGGGCCGCCAGGTGATCGCAATGATCACGCATGTCCTTGTTGACGCCGAAGATCTCCTGAATGACCAGGACGCCGCCGCCGCTCTTGCCCGCCGGCGAGGCGAGGTATGCGGTGAACGTGCCGTCCGGGCAGGCGATCGTAATGTCGGGCATTGTCTTTACCTCCCCTGTGGATGTCGTCGCGGGTGTTCATTTTTTGCCCCGCGGGCCGCAGAATATAGCGCGGTTCGGCGCTTGTCACCGAAAGAACCTGGCTTTCGCGCACGGATCGCCGGCGTCAGCGAAGGTTGGCGAACAGATCCGGCGCCGGATCCGTTGCGCCTTCAAGCGCCAGCAGACGTCGTTTGGTCGGCAATCCGTCGCCGCCGGAAAAACCGCCGAGCCGGCCGCCCGCCGCGACGACGCGGTGGCAGGGCACGATGATCGGGATCGGGTTTCGGCCGCAGGCCTGGCCGACCGCGCGGGGCACGCCGCCGGCGCGCGTCGCGAGCGCCCCATAGCTGCGCGTCTCGCCGAACGGTATGGCCAGCATGGCGTCGCGTACCCGCTGTTGGAACGGGTTCGCCGCCGGAACGAAGGGCAGGTCGAATGCGGTGAGGCGGTGATCGAAGTACCGGGCAAGCTGATCCGCGGCGTCGGCGAGCAGGGGCGTGGGGGCGGTACCGTACCGGATGCTATCATCGGCAGTTTCGAGGGTTTGCAGCGATTCCGGGAAATGCAGCGCGGCGATCGCGCCGTCGCATTCGACAATTGTCAACGGGCCGAACGGGCTGGCGACGCGATGGCGCGGCACGGGATTTAGCGGCCGTGATCCGCGGATGCGGCGCCGAGGAGCGCGGCGCGCAGCGCAACCGGGTCGGTCATCGGCGCGGAACAAGTCATGTTTTGGCACAGATAGGCGGTCGCCTTGCCGTCGAGTGCACCCTTGCCCGCGGCCGGATGACCGGGCGGCAGCTGCGCGTCCGGCGCCACCGCAGTGAGCACCCGGTTCGGCAGGGAGAGATGGCGCGGCACGTCGGTCATCGCGACTGTGTCGGCCGCGTCGGCCGCGCCGATAATCACCAGTTGCTGACCCAGTTGCAGCAGCTCCTGGCCGTTCAGCAAACTGGAGAACGGGAAGAAATTGCGCTGCAGCTCGCCGGAGAATGCGGCGGTCAACGCTTCGGCCTTGGCGCGGTACCGGTCGTCGCCGGTGAGGTGGTAGAGCCGCGCGAACACGCCGACAAAGACACCGTTGCCCGCCGGGATGGCGTTGTCGTTGGCGTGCTTGGTGCGGGTGATCAGCCCCGGCGTATCGGCGGCGGTGAGGAAATAGCCGCCCTGCGCGGTGTCGGCGTAATGGGCGTCGGCAACGTCGATCCAGGTCTCGGCCTGCGCGATATAGCGGCGCTCTCCCGTCGCCTCGAACAGCGCCAGCGCCGCGCGGCTCATATTGGCGTAGTCGTCCAGGATGGCCGCATGGCGGGATTGGCCGGCGCGCCAACTGTGCCGCAACCGGCCGTCCATCGTCATATCGTCGACGATGAAGTCGAAGGCGCGGGCGGCCGCGTCGATCCATTCCGGCCGCGCGAAGGTCCATCCGGCGGCGGCCAGCGCGGCGATCATCAAGCCGTTCCAGTCCACCAGCACCTTGTCGTCGAGCCCGGGCGGGATACGTTTTTGCCGTTCCGCCCAGAGGATCGTGCGGCACTCGGCGAGGGTGGCTTCCGCCGCATCGTCCAGCCGTTCCATGCGGTGCAGCCGGTTGAGGATCGTCTTGCGTTCCCAGTTTCCTTCCGGCGTCGCGTCATAAGCGGCCTTGAAGGCGGCGGCCCGGTCGCCCAGCAAGGCATCGATCTCGGTCGTGTTCCAGACATAGAACTTGCCTTCTTCGCCCTCGCTATCGGCATCGAGGCTGCTGGAGAATCCGCCTTTCTCGGTGGTCATTTCGCGCAAGACCCAACCAATCGTCTCGGCGATCCGGTCCGCGTAGAGCGGGTTTTTCGTCTCCTGCCAGACCAGTGTCAGCAGGTCGATCAGCTGCGCGTTGTCGTACAGCATCTTTTCGAAATGCGGCATGAGCCAGCGCTCATCGACGGAGTAGCGCGCAAAGCCGCCGCCGAGGTGATCGTAAATGCCGCCCTGACACATATTGTCGAGCGATACCAGCACCGCCTTTTTCAGGCTTTCGTCACCCGTTCGTTTCCAGGCGCGCCAGATCTGCTCGAGGATTTGCGATTGGGGGAATTTCGGCGCGCCGCCGAGGCCGCCGCGGAAGGCGTCGACATTCTCCGCCAGTTTATCGGCGATTTGATCGAGCATCGGGATCGCGACGGTCCCGCCGCCGGGCTCCGGCCGCGACAGCTTGGCGAGCCCGTCGCGCAATGCGGTAACGTTCTGGTCGATCCGCCCCGGTTCCTTGGCGAAGACGGTGGCGACGCTCTCCAGCACCTGCGGAAAGCCCGGCCGTCCGAAGCGCGGGCTCGGCGGAAAATAGGTGCCGCCCCAGAACGGGTCGCCGTCCGGCGTCAGGAACATGGTGAGCGGCCAGCCGCCCTGTTCGCCCATCATGTGAAGGGCGGATTGATAGATCGAATCGATGTCGGGTCGTTCTTCCCGGTCGACCTTGATGTTGATGAACAGCGCGTTCATTTGCGCGGCGATGGCGTCGTCTTCGAAACTCTCATGTGCCATCACATGACACCAGTGACAGGCGGCGTATCCGACGGACAGGAGGATCGGCTTGTTTTCCGCCTTTGCCCGCGCCAGCGCGTCTTCGCCCCAGGCCTGCCAATGCACCGGATTGTCCCGGTGTTGTTGGAGATAGGGGCTGGTTTCGAGATGGAGGCGGTTTTCGCTCATGGCGCCCTTTATGTCTGCATTTTCGGCCGTGATTTCTGCCGTTGCCGCCGGTGTTCGGCCGCGGTAGCGTGCGCGCGGCCCCTCGGGGCAGGGGCAGGAGTCCATGTTTACCGGGGGCGGCAGCTCGGGTCACTCTATTTGTTGGGTTTCGCGGGAGTCCCGGACGGGAGAGGCAACATGGCGCAAACGATTTATGCACTGGCGAGCGGGGCGGGGCGCGCGGGCGTCGCGGTCATTCGTCTGTCCGGATCGTCGGCGTTGGCCGCGCTCGAGGCGATGTCCGGCGGTGCGCCGTCGCGGCCGCGCCTGTTGCGGCGGGTGCGGTTGAGCGATCCAAAGTCCGGCGCGGCGTTGGACGACGGCATGGCGGTTTGGTTTCCGAAGCCGAACAGCTACACCGGCGAGGATGTTGTGGAGCTTCACGTGCATGGCGGCGCGGCGGTGGTGTCGTCGATTCTCGAAGCGCTCGGCCGGCAAACGGACCTGCGTCTCGCGGAGCCTGGCGAATTCACGCGGCGTGCCGTGTTCGCGGGCAAGATGGATTTGACCGCGGCGGAAGGGTTGCTCGATCTGATCGAGGCGGAGACCGACGCCCAGCGGCGCCAGGCGCTGCGGCAGGCGGATGGCGCGCTCGGCCGGCTATACGAGGAATGGCGGGGGACGCTGCTGCGGGCGCTGGCGCATCTCGAGGCGGAGATCGATTTTCCCGAGGAAGGGCTGCCGGAGGACATCGCCGCGTCGGTGCGGCAGGCGCTTGCGGAACTGGATAGCGCGATGGCGCGCCATCTCGACGATGACCGGCGCGGCGAAAGGTTGCGGCAGGGTGTGCGCATTGCCATTCTCGGGTCGCCGAATGCGGGCAAGTCGAGCCTGCTGAATCTGCTCGCCCGGCGCGATGCGGCAATCGTTTCGGCGACCGCGGGCACCACCCGCGATGTGGTCGAAGTGCAGATGGATCTCGGCGGTTATCCGGTGCTGCTCGGCGACACGGCAGGCATTCGCGAGGCCGCCGATGAAATCGAGGCGGAGGGTGTGCGGCGCGCGCGCAAATGGGCCGAGGCCGCGGATCTCCGAATTGTCGTGCTCGCCGCGGATGCCGCGGGCGGGATTGCCGCCACGGCGCGGCAGACCGGCGTTGCCGAGTTGATCGACGACGGCACCGCGTTGGTCTTGAACAAGATCGATCTGGGCGTTGCGGACGGCATGCCGACGGCGCCGCTCGGCGTCTTTCCGCTCTCGGTGCGAACCGGCGAAGGGGTCGAGGGGTTCCTGGCGGCGTTGGGCGCGGCGGTTCGGTCGCGGATCGGTCTCGGCGATGCGCCTTTGCTTACCCGGGCGCGGCATCGCGATGCGGTGAGCGAATGTCGGGCGGCGCTGTCCCGGGCGGCCGCCGCGGCCTTGCCCGAATTGGCGGCGGAGGATCTTCGGCTTGCGGCGCGGGCGCTTGGGCGGATTACCGGTTCTGTCGACGTGGAAGACCTGTTGGATGTCATTTTTCGGGACTTTTGCATCGGCAAATGACCGGGGTGGGGCGGGTCCCGTTAACCGTGATGTTTCACGTGAAACATCGGGCCGGCCCGGTCCCGGCCGGCGCGACGATGCCCGCGCAAGACCCATCGACGCGCGCCATAACGCTTTGACATTGCACGGGCGGACTCCTAATCTCCGCGCCATGATGAAACAGGATTGGGACGTCATTGTGGTGGGCGGCGGACACGCCGGGTGCGAGGCGGCGGCCGCGGCCGCGCGGCTCGGCGCCGCGACCTTGCTGGTCACCCATAAGCGCGACACCATCGGCGAGATGTCCTGCAACCCGGCGATCGGCGGTCTGGCCAAGGGGCATCTTGTGCGCGAAATCGATGCGCTGGACGGGGTGATGGGCCGCGTGATCGATCGCGCCGGCATTCAGTTCCGCATGCTGAACCGCAGCAAGGGCCCGGCGGTTCGCGGACCCCGCGCGCAGGCGGACCGGGCGTTGTACCGTCAGGCGATGCAGGCGGCACTGCAGGATCAGGACAATCTGGAAATTGCCGAGGCCGCGGTCGAGGATCTTTCCCTTGACGCGGCCGGCCGGGTTACCGGCGTGGTGGCGGGGGATGGCCGGCACTTTGCCGCGCCCCGGGTGGTGCTGACCACCGGGACATTCCTGCGCGGCATGATCCATATCGGCGAGCGGACGATTCCGGCGGGCCGGGCCGGCGAAGCGGCGGCCTATGGCCTGTCGGCGACGCTGGCCAGGGCGGGGTTCGGTCTCGGCCGGCTGAAGACCGGGACGCCGCCGCGGCTGGATGGCCGAACCATCGATTGGGCGGGGCTTCAGGTCCAGTACGGCGACGACCCGCCGGTGCCCTTTTCCTATATGACGCGGCGCATCGAGACGCCGCAGATCCCGTGCCATATTACCTATACCGGCGAGGCGGGCCACGCGTTGATCCGGTCGAACATCGATCGCGCGCCGGTCTATTCCGGGCAGATCGACGGCCAGGGGCCGCGCTACTGTCCGTCGATCGAAGACAAGGTGATGCGCTTCGCCGATAAGTCGCGGCATCAGATTTTTCTGGAGCCGGAAGGGCTCGACGATCACACGGTCTATCCCAACGGCATTTCCACCTCCTTGCCCGAAGACGTGCAGCTTGGGCTGTTGAAGACCATCCCGGGTCTGGAGCGCGCGGTCATGCTGCGGCCGGGCTATGCGATCGAGTATGATTACGTCGATCCGCGGGAGTTGCTGCCGAGCCTGGAGACGCGGCGCATCCCCGGATTGTATTTCGCGGGACAGATCAACGGCACGACCGGCTATGAAGAGGCGGCGGCCCAGGGGTTGATGGCCGGGCTCAACGCGGCGCGCGCGGCCGGCGGCGCCGGCGATCCTCTGCTGCTCGATCGGGCCGACGGGTATATTGGCGTGCTGATCGACGATCTTGTCACCAAGGGCACCAATGAGCCCTATCGGATGTTCACCTCGCGAGCCGAATACCGCCTCCGGCTGCGGGCCGATAATGCGGATCAGCGTCTGTCGCCGTTCGGCGCCTGGTTCGGCTGCCTGTCGCCGGACCGTCTCCGGCATTGGGAGGCGAAGCGGACCGCGCTGGAGGCGGCACGCGGCTTTGCCGCGAGTGTGACGGCGAGCCCGCGGCAACTCGCCGCGCAGGGGATCGCGATCGGTCAGGATGGCGCGGTGCGCACGGCCGCCGCGCTGCTCGCGTTTCCCGGGGTGACCGTATCGGGCCTCCAGGCGATCTGGCCGGAATTCGGCCGATTCGATCCGGAGATCGCCGAGCAGCTGGAAATCGACGCGCTGTATGCCGCCTATATCGCACGGCAGGATGCGGACATCCGGGCCTATCGCCGGGACGAGGCGTTGGCGTTGCCGGAGGATCTGGACTATGCGGCGGTCGGCAGCCTGTCGAACGAGGCGCGCGAAAAGCTGGCCGCGTCGCGGCCGGGGACGCTCGGCGCGGCGGCGCGTATTTCGGGCGTCACGCCCGCGGCCCTGATTGCGCTGCTACGCCATGTCAAGCGGGATGCAACCAAGCTTGCCGGCTGAACCGCTCACGCCCGAGGCCTTCGCGGCCCATGCCGGCGTTTCACGTGAAACATTGGCCCGGCTCGAAGACTATGCGGACCTCCTGCGCAAATGGCAAAATGCCATCAACCTGGTGAGCACTGCATCGCTGAACGATCTCTGGCGCCGCCATATCTGGGATTCGGCGCAGCTTCTGCCGCACATTCCGGCGGACGCGCACAGCCTGCTCGATCTCGGCAGCGGGGCGGGATTCCCCGGGTTGGTGCTGGCGATCCTGGGAGTCGACGGCGTCGTCCTGGTCGAGGCGGATAAGCGGAAATGCGCTTTTCTGCGCGAAGCGGCGCGCGTCACCGGCACGGACGTGACCATTCATGACCGGCGGATCGAAGACATGGGCGAAGAAATTCCGCCCGTCGACGTTATTACGGCGCGTGCGGTCGCATCTCTATCATTGCTTTTAGAGCGCATTAAATTATATATGATACCGAATACAGTCTGTCTCTTTCACAAAGGGCAGCAGGTGGAGGCGGAATTGGCGGAAATTCGGCGGATTTGGCCGGGTGCGATCGAAAAAATTCCGAGCGTTACCGATGCCGCAGGTGTCATAATTCGGTTGAAGGATAAACCAAATGTGGAAGACGATAATGTCGGATGCTGACTCGGCACCTGAGGATGCAGTTGCGGCGGCCGCGATGACACGGCCGCGGATCATCTCCGTCGCCAATCAAAAGGGCGGCGTGGGCAAGACCACGACGACGGTCAACTTGGCGACCGCGATGGCGGCGGTACAAAAGCGGGTGTTGGTGCTCGATTTCGATCCGCAGGGCAATGCCAGCACCGGGCTCGGGATTGCTCGTTCCGATCGCGAAACGACCACCTACGAGCTGCTGATGGGCGACGCGACGCTCGACGCGGCGCGGATCCAAACCAAGATCCCCGGTCTCGATATCGTGCCGTCCTCGGTGCATCTCGCCGGTGCGGAGCTGGAGTTGGTCCAGCGGGATCGTCGCGAGTTCCGCCTGGCGGACGCGTTGACCGCCGCGCGCGGCTACGATTTCGTGCTTATCGACTGCCCGCCATCCCTTAACTTATTGACGTTAAACGCGCTTTGCGCCGCAGATGCGGTGCTCGTGCCGCTCCAGGTCGAATTCTACGCGCTGGAAGGGCTGAGCCATCTGGTCAGCACGATCGAACGGGTGCGCCGCGCGTTCAACCCGTCGCTGGAGATCCTCGGTGTGGTGCTGACCATGTTCGATCGGCGCAACAACCTGTCGGAAATGGTCGAAGCCGACGTGCGGGCGCATTTCGGCGACAAGGTCTACAAGACCATTATTCCCCGCAACGTGCGGGTGTCGGAAGCCCCCTCGCACGGCAAGCCGGTGCTGCTGTACGATTGGCGGTGCGCCGGCAGTCAGGCGTACATTCATCTGGCCAGCGAGATTCTCAAGCGCGAATCCGGGATGGCGGCGTAATG
>JBFFGE010000102.1:0-16577 GCA_041557595.1 Alphaproteobacteria bacterium | reverse complement strand
GACATATCTTCGCCGTCCACCACGGGCCGGCCAGGCGTAAATCCTTTGTTTCTTCGCGACGAGGAGCTGCGCCAGGGGATTGAGCTGCTGTTCTACGCGTACCGGGATTTCACCGCCGAACCGGACGCAATCCTCGCTGAATACAGTTTCGGGCGGGCGCATCACCGGGTCATCTATTTTGTCGGCCGGTATCCGGACATGGCCGTATCGGACCTCTTGGATATCCTGCGGATTACCAAGCAGAGCCTCAGCCGCGTGCTCAGCCAACTGGTGCGGGAGGAATTCATCGTCCAGAGCAAAGGCACGCAGGATCGCCGCCAGCGTCTGCTGCGGCTTACCGATAAGGGCCTCGAGCTCGAGCGGTTGCTGACCGAAAACCAGCGGGCCCGCATCGCCCGGGCCTATCGGGACGCGGGCGCGGAAGCGGTCGAAGGATTTCGGAAGGTGATGCTCGGCATCATGTCGCAACCGGAAGATCGCGCCCGTTTCGAACGGGACTGGATTCCGCGGCGCTGATCCACGCGACCGAGACAGATCACGCCTGTCGGCGAAACCGATAGCGGTGGTATAGTCGCACCATGGATCACGAACCGCCGCACATCCTCGTCGTCGATGACGACACAAGGCTGCGCGACCTTCTTCGCAAATATCTCATGGACAACGGGTTCCGGGTTACCGTTGCCGCCGATTCGGGTCAAGCGCGGCATCAACTCGAATCCCTGGAATTCGATCTGATCGTGCTCGATCGGATGATGCCGGGCGAAGACGGCCTCTCGCTTGCCCGCTCCCTGCGTACAGGGAACGACGTTCCCATCCTCATGCTTACCGCCATGGGCGAGGTCGAGGCCCGAATCGACGGTTTGGAGGCCGGGGTCGACGACTATCTGGCGAAACCGTTCGAGCCGCGCGAACTCTTGCTGCGCATTCGCATGATATTGCGCCGCAGTCCGCTAACGACCGAAGAGACGGTGGTCGGCGAAATTGTGCTTGGCCATTGTCGCTTCCTGACCGAGCGCGAATTGCTGGTCAATGACGACGGGCCGATCCGCCTGACCACCACGGAAACCAGCCTGCTGCGAACGCTGGCGGAGAATATCGGCCAGGTGCTGAGCCGTTCGGATCTCGCGCAGCGCTGCGACATCAAGGGCAGCGAACGGACCATCGACGTTCAGGTGACGCGGCTGCGGCGCAAGATCGAGCCCAATCCCAAACTGCCGCGATACCTTCAAACCGTGCGCGGCCGCGGCTACGTGCTGCGGCCCGACGAATAGGGCCGAACGATGCGCCCCTCCGAACTGTTCAAACGCATTCTGCCCAAGACGCTGTTCGGGCGCGCCCTGATGATCCTGGTGACGCCGCTGATCCTGTTGCAGCTGGTGGCGACGCATATCTTCATCGACCGACATTGGGAAACGATAACCCGGCGGCTCACCGGGGCGATTGCCGGCGAGATCGCGGTGATCATCAGCGAAACCCTGCACGACCAGGCGCCGGAAACCCGCGACCGCCTGTTCCGCGAAGCGCAGCAAAAACTGCAGTTGCGAATGGCGTTCACCGCAGGCGCCACCCTCCCGGACGATAAACAGGAATACAGCGGCCTGCTCGACCGGACGCTCGCCCACGCCTTGCAGGGACGCATCCAGCGACCCTTCATCATCGACACCACCGTCTTCAAGGAAAAGGTCATCATCGACGTGCAACTGCCGGACGGCGTGATGACGATTATCGCACCCGGCGAACGGTTGTTCAGCTCGACCACCTACATCCTGTTGTTCTGGATGGTGGGGACCTCGTTGATCCTGATCGGCGTCGCCGTGATCTTCCTGCGCAACCAGATCCGGCCGATCCGCAGGCTTGCGGCGGCCGCCGATCATTTTGGCAAGGGCCGCGGCCTCGATCAGGAATTTCATATCTCGGGCGCCCGGGAAGTCCGGCAGGCGGGATCCGCCTTCAATCTCATGCGGGCGCGGATCAGCCGGCAAATCCGGCAGCGCACCGATATGCTGTCCGGCGTCAGCCACGATCTGCGC
This sequence comes from Alphaproteobacteria bacterium, assembly GCA_041557595.1. Classification (GTDB taxonomy): domain Bacteria; phylum Pseudomonadota; class Alphaproteobacteria; order UBA8366; family UBA8366; genus JAOTYV01. The sequence continues at coordinate 14,547 of JBFFGE010000102.1, read as the reverse complement.
ACGCCGCTTACGCGCATGAAACTGCAACTGGCAATGCTTGGCGACGACGCGGCGATCAGCGAACTCAATGCCGATGTGGTCGAAATGGAGACCATGATCGAGGGGTATCTGACCTTCGCGCGGGGCGAAGGCGATGAACCCGCGGTCGACACGGATTTGTCCGAGTTGATCGAAACCGCCGTCGCCGCCTGGCGTCGCAACGGCTCTGAAATCGACTGTCACAGCGAAGGAATGCTTACCCTGCCGGTGCAAAAGGACGGTCTGCGCCGCTGCATCGACAACCTCATTTCAAACGCCAACCGCTACGGCAAACATATCTGGGTGCGCGCGGGCATCCGGGACGAGGCAATCGAGCTGACCGTCGACGACGACGGGCCGGGGATCCCGGAAGAAAACCGCCAGGACGTCTTCCGACCGTTTCACAGGCTGGACGAATCGCGCAATCCCGAAACCGGCGGCACGGGTCTTGGCCTCGCCATCGCACGCGATATCGCGCGCAGCCATGGCGGCGACATCAGTCTCGAGGAGTCGCCGCATGGCGGCCTGCGGGCTCGGGTGCGGCTGCCGATCTAGAGCAATTCCCAAGCGAACCGAAACGGTTCGCGACGACGAATTTGCGTAAAGATAAAGAGATAGACCATTTCACTTGAGTCTATTTAAGCAAGAAATGGTCTAGCAGCGAACCGCCGGGTTCCTTTACACTTAGAAAAGCTTTCCGCCATTCGGAACCGACCGGTCCGGCCGCAGCAAGACCACATCGCCATCGGCGTCGGGAAATCCGAGCACGAGTATTTCAGACATGAACTTGCCGATTTGTTTGGGCGGAAAGTTGATCACCGCGGCCACCTGGCGGCCCGGCAGGGTGTCCGGGCTATAGTATTTGGTCAGCTGCGCCGAGGTTTTGCGCTCGCCGATTTCCGGTCCGAAATCGACCCACAGCTTGATGGCGGGACGCCGCGCCTCGGGAAAGGCCTCCGCGCGCAGCACGGTTCCGACGCGGATGTCGACCTTCTGGAAATCGTCGAAGCCGATGGTCATCTCATTCCTTTCGTAAACGCGCCTTGCGAAAACCGCAGTTGCGGCCGGACGCACAGGCAGCCTCGACCGTCACTCCCTGCGTTCACGCCTCCGCGTCCTCCGATGCGCTTCGCCCAAAGGGCGCGGCGTCGGGCAACCGTCTGGCCCATGGCTCCACCCGCCGCAAATACCCATCCAGTGCCGCCATGGTGCGCGCGTGGTCGGGGCTTTCGTCGGTGGCCCAAATGCGTAACGTGGCGAACCAAATCGCCGCCAGCCCCTTACCCCGCAGCAAACCGAAGGGTCCGCGCGCCGGCAGCCCCGCCGTCTCCAGAATGCCGGCCATCAGGCGCAGGATTTGCGGTGCGGCGACGATCAATCCGACCGGGTCGCGCGGCAGGTCGCGGAGGATCGCGGCAATCGCCACCTTATGCGGGTCGAGCAAATCGATCCGTTGCATCAGCAACTCGAAGAGCCGATCCCGCGGCGAATCCTCCGGATCGAAGGGCGGCGCGAGCATCGCCGCCTGCCGTTCGATCGCCTGCGCATGGGACACCAATACGGCCATTTTGCACGCATAGCGGCGGCGCAATTCGGCGCCATCCAGCCCCGACCCTTCGGCAATGTCGCGCATGCTCAGCCCATGCCAGCCGCGTTCGGCGGCCAGCCGCAAGGCGGCGGCGATTGTCTCGTCCGTATCCTCGGATTTATCGGTCATGCGGGGATATTAGCGGCGGAGGCCGCCGGTCCGCCAGCACCTATGACAAGCGGACAGACGACCCTAACCCGCCAATTCGCGACCGCGCCGCGTCGCGGCATCGATCGCGCGCGTCATGAGGTCCTGCATCCCCGGATCCGCCATCAACACCTGCAGCGCCGCATAGGTGGTGCCGCCCGGGCTGGTCACGTTTTCGCGCAATTGCGCGGGCGCTTCGTCGCTTTCCAGGGCAAGCCGGCCCGCGCCCGATACCGTGACCAGGGCAAGCCGCTCCGCCAGCGCCCGCGGCAGGCCGGCCGCCTCGCCGGCCTTGGCCATCGTCTCGATCAACAGGAAGACATAGGCGGGACCGCTGCCTGAAACGGCGGTGACCGCATCCATCAAGGCCTCGTCATCGATGCTGACGGCTTCGCCGACCGCCGACAACAATCCTTCGGCCAGGGCAAGCTGGGCCGCGCTCGCCCGTGCATTGGGACACACGACCGTTATGCCCCGCCCGATCGCCGCCGGCGTGTTCGGCATGGCCCGCACGATCGCCGCCGATGCGCCGAGGCGATCCTCGAAAAATCGAATCGGCGTGCCCGCCGCTATCGACAGAAACAGCGTCGAGGGTTGGGAAAACCGCGCGTATGCGGGCGCAACCTCGTCCATCAACTGCGGCTTGACGGCGAACACCACCACTTCGGGATCGAGGTCGGATGGCAGCGATTCGGTATCCGCAACGATATGAACCGATGCGTGCCCGTCGAATTGCTCGGCACCCTGCGGCTCGACGACCCAGACGCCCGCCGCAACGGCACCGCTTTCGAGCCAACCCGACAGCATGGCAGACCCCATCTTGCCGCATCCTGCGAGCAGAAGCGGCCGTTCCAGTCTTGTCGTCATGTAATGTACTCCGGATCAGGCTTCGCCAACCGTCTCCATCATAGCGGAAGCCACTGCATCCGCAGGAGTATGCCCGGCCCAGACCACGAACTGCAACGCCGGATAGAAGCGCTCGCATTCCGCCACGGCGATTTCCACCATATCTTCGAGCAGTTCGACCGCGGGTATGTTTCCGCCGCGTGTCAGGATGGTATAGCGATACATCGGCAGCCGATCGTCCGAGCTGACATCGAAATGCCCGAGCCACAGCTTTTCGTTGACGAGACAGACCAGCTCATTCACCGAAGTGCGCTTTTCTTCCGGAATGCGCGTATCGAACACGCAGGTGAAATAGAGGGCGTTGAGGTCCTCGCGCCAGATAAAGAACATCCGATAGTCGCACCACCGGCCGGTGTTTTCGACGATCAGTTCATGGTCGCTCGACCGGTCGAACGCCCATTCATTGGCGACCACCACTTCCTCGAGCAGATCTATTGGATTGAGCGAATCCCCACCTATGTCCGCAGGCAAAAACCTCATAGGCGCGATCTCCTAAACACTGGCAATGAAGTGGGTTTGTCGACGCCGATCATGCGGGGCGCAATGCCGTCCTGTTCAAGCGTCGATTATACGAGCGAATCGACATATAGTGGTCCGGGTGGGGTATCAACCACAACACCTAGATTGCCAGAAGAGAGTCCGCCGACGCAAGCAGAGTTTGCCGGCACCGCGAATTATTTTATCGGCATCCGATTTGCGCGCGTCGGGATGGGAACAAGTACCGGCCGAAATCGACTACCCGGCGGGTTTGCCCGGCGCCTTTGCCTTGGTTGCCGGTCCACGGGCGCGCCGAGCCTTCGGTGCGGCGGGCTTCTTGTCGACCGCACGTGCGGACCCCTTCGCGGCCAAAGCCGCCTCCAGCGCCGCGACGCGGGCTTCGAGGGCTGCCTGTTCCGTCCGCGCCTTTTCGGCCATCGCCTTGACCGCATCGAATTCGTCCCGCGGCACCACGTCCAAATCGGACAACACCCGTTCGAGCCGCTGCTTGAAGAGATTTTCGATTTCGACCCGCACATCGTTCAGCGTGCCGAAAGCGCCGCCCGCCACGCGGGCCAAATCATCGAGAATCCGATTGTCGGTTTGCATTGCACCCTCGCATCCGCAGCGCGGAAATGCGCGCTCCCATGGATATAATCGGGGGCACCTCCGGAAACAAGCGACGCGTTCGCCTTGCCCGTCCACCGCCGCCTCGCCTATAAGGGGGCGGATTTCCCACAGTGGATTCCCTAGCCCATGATCCTGGTTACCGGCGGCGCCGGATTTATCGGCTCTAACCTCGTTGCCGCCCTCGCCGAGCGCGGACACACCGACATCGTCGTCTGCGACGTGCTCGACGATCCCGCCAAGATCGCCAACCTCGCGAAACACCCGGTCGAGGAGATCGTCCCGCCGGACCGGTTGTTCGAATGGCTCGAGGCGGCCGGCGACGCGGTGGCGGCGATCTTTCATATGGGCGCCATCTCGTCGACCACCGAAACCGACATGGACCGCCTGCTCGACAACAATCTCGGGGTCTCGCTCGACCTGTGGCGATGGTGTACGCGGCGACAGCGCCCGTTGATCTACGCCTCATCCGCGGCGACCTATGGCGGCGGCGAGCACGGCTTCGACGACGACAACGATCCGGCCGCGCTGGGGCATTTGCGGCCGCTGAACGGCTACGGCCTGTCGAAACACATGTTCGACCTCAACGCCGTTCAGCTCGACCGCGCCGGGTATCGCCCGCCGCAATGGGCCGGACTCAAATTCTTCAATGTCTATGGACCGAACGAACAGCACAAGGGCGGCCAGCGCAGCGTCGCGATCCAGCTGTTCGAGCAGATTACCGCGGCGGACAGCGTGCGGCTGTTCCGGTCGCACCACCCGGACTACGAAGACGGCGGCCAGCAACGCGATTTCATCTGGGTCGGCGATTGCGTCGACATGATGCTGTGGCTGCTCGACAACCCTGCAATCAGCGGGATCTTCAATTGCGGAACCGGACAGGCGCGCAGCTTCCGCGACCTTGCCGAAGCGTGCTTCGCCTCAATGGACCGGGAGGTCAAGATCGACTTCGTCGACACTCCGGAGAATATTCGCTCGAACTACCAATATTTCACGCAGGCGGAATTGACGCGCATCCGGCAGGCGGGGTACGCGAAACCCTTCACCTCGCTCGAGGACGGCGCGGCGGGGTATATTCGTAACTACCTCGCCACAAACGACCCGCACCGGTAGATCATGGAATATTTCCAGTTTCCCAATCTCGATCCGGTTGCCCTGCAAATCGGTCCCTTGGCGATTCGCTGGTATGCGTTGGCCTATATCACCGGGTTGATCGGCGGCTGGCAGTATTGCCTGCGCCTCGCAAAAAGGCCGCCCAATGTGGTGTCGCCGCTCCATATCGACGATTTCATGGTCTGGGCGACCGCCGGCGTGATTCTCGGCGGCCGTCTCGGCTTCGTGCTGTTCTATCGGCCGGAATTCTATCTTGCCAATCCGTCCGAGATCCTGCAGGTCTGGAAAGGCGGCATGTCATTCCATGGCGGATTGCTCGGCGTCATCGCCGCGATGGCGATCTTTGCGCGCCGCAGGAGCATACCAGTATTAGCCCTGGCCGACATCGTGGCCGCGGCGACGCCGATCGGCCTGTTCTTCGGCCGGATCGCCAATTTTATAAACGGCGAATTGTGGGGCCGGGTCACCGACGTCCCCTGGGCGGTCATTTTCCCCCATGCCGGACCGGAACCGCGCCACCCGAGCCAGCTGTACGAGGCGGCGCTGGAAGGCGCCGTGCTGTTCGTCGTCCTTTCGATTCTGCTGTTCCGGTACAACGCGATGCGCTGGCGCGGCTTGTTGTCGGGCTGTTTCCTGATCGGCTACGGCCTCGCCCGCATCATCTCGGAGACGATGCGGGAGCCAAGCGCGCATCTCGATTTCATTCCGATGGGAACGACGTTCGGGCAATGGCTGTCGGTACCGATGGTGCTGTTCGGCATCTATCTCGCGGTCACCGCGCGGCAGCGCCCGCAAGCGGCCGTCACGCCGGACCCGTGAGCCCGCTCGCCCAAATCCTGGCGCGCCGCATCGCCCTCAAAGGGCCCATCAGCATCGCAACCTACATGGCCGAAGCGCTCGGCCATCCGCAGCACGGTTACTACATGCGCCAAGACCCGTTCGGCCGCGGCGGCGACTTCACCACCGCGCCGGAAATCAGCCAGATGTTCGGCGAGTTGATCGGTTTATGGTGCGTGGAAATGTGGCGGCTGATGGATGCGCCCGCACCGTTCCGGCTGGTCGAACTGGGTCCGGGACGCGGCAGCTTGATGGCCGACGCCTTGCGCGCGGCCCAAATTCGCCCGGAATTCCAAGCGGCCGCCACCATCCATATGATTGAAACCAGCCCGGCCTTGCGCGCCATTCAACAACAGCGATTGCGGAAATCGGGCGCCGACATCGCCTGGCACGACGATTTGGCACAGGTTCCGGCAGGCCCGATGGTCCTGATCGCCAATGAATTCTTCGACGCGCAGCCGATCCACCAGTTCGAGCGCCGGGCCGAAGGATGGCGGGAGCGGATGGTGTCTCACGCGAACGACGAATTCACGCTCGTATTGAACCGGCACATGACGCCGCACGCGGTGTTGATTTCCGAGGCGTTGACCCGAACCGCGCCGCCCGGCGCCATCGCCGAAATCTGCCCGGCCGGCATCGCGATCGCCGCCGCGATCGCCGCGCGCATCGCCACAACCGGCGGCGTGGCCCTGATCGTCGACTACGGACATTGCCGGCACGTCACGGAGGGCACGCTCCAGGCGGTGCGCGAGCACGCGCGGCATGATTTCCTGGTGGATCCGGGCGATGCGGACATTACCGCCCATGTGGATTTCGCCGCGCTGGCAAACGCCGCCGACGCCGCCACGATCCATGGTCCCGTCACCCAGGGCGATTTCCTCAAACGGCTCGGCATCGAATTCCGCGCCGTGCAACTCGCGCAACGCGCCACCGCCGCACAGGCCGGCGACATCGACTCGGCATGCAAACGGTTGATCGATCCTTCGCAAATGGGCACTTTGTTCAAAGTCCTCGCCATCAGCGATCCGGATATGGCGGTTCCCCCGGGCTTCGAACGGCCGGCCGAAACAGCGTGATCCATGACCGACAGCACCCCCTCGATTATTACCGCCGACCCCCTGAGCGCGCTTCATCGCATCCGCCACGGATTCTTCACCCGCCAGGGCGGGGTGAGCACCGGAATATACGCATCGCTGAATGTGGGATTCGGGTCCGATGATACCGCCGAAAACGTGGCCGAGAACCGTCGCCGCGCCATGGCGGCCTTCGATCGGTCGGCGCCCCCGCTCAACACCGTCCATCAGGTCCACAGCGCAATCGTCGCGCGGGTGGAAGCGCCCTGGGACCCGGCCGACGCACCGCAGGCGGACGCCCTGGTGAGCGCAGTGCCGGGCGTCGCGCTGGGTATCCTGACCGCGGACTGCGCGCCGGTGCTGTTCGCCGACGGCGATCGGAAAATCGTCGGCGCGGCCCATGCGGGGTGGCGCGGCGCGATCGGCGGCGTGGTCGAGGCGACCGTCGCCGCGATGGAAGATCTCGGCGCCCGGCGAAGCAACATTCATGCGATTATCGGACCGACGATCGGTGCGCGATCCTACGAAGTAGGCCCCGAATTTCCGGCGCCGTTTCTCGCCGAAGATCCGGAAAACGCGCGATTTTTTACGCCATCAAGGCGACACGGGCATCAGATGTTCGACCTGCCGGGTTATCTCGGCAGGAAACTCGGCGCGCTCGGTCTCGCCTCGGCGAATATCCTGCCCCGGGACACCTGCGCCGAGCCGGATGCCTTCTTCAGCTACCGCCGGGCGACGCTGACCGGCGAATCGGATTATGGCCGGGGGCTTTCGGTAATCATGGCAGGCGCTTGATCCATGCCTTACCTGATCCAGCTCGTCGCTTTGTGCGTCCTGGGGCTCGTCGTAAGCTGCGCCCTCATGTGAGGTCGACCGGCACCCGGGCGCCGCCAATGCCTCGGGTTTGATCACTTTGTCGCGTTGAATCCGCGCCGCGGCGACCCAAGGGCGTTTACAGGACAAGGCGGCCCTGATATAGAGTGGCCGCATTCCAATCCGAAACGCCGCTCATGTCATTTACCGCAGATTTACAGTGGTTTCACAGCGGTTTCTGGCGTGGCGGAAGGGCGCCGAGGTCATAATGAAAATCCTGAGTTGCAACAGCAACCGCCCGCTCGCCGAGGCGATTTCGGCTTATCTCAATATACCGCTGACGCAGGCATCCATCCGGCGTTTTTCGGATATGGAAGTGTTCGTCGAAATTCTCGAAAATGTGCGCGGCGAAGACGTCTACGTCATCCAGTCGACCAGCTATCCGGCGAACGACAATCTCATGGAGTTGTTGGTTGCCGTCGATGCGCTGCGGCGCGGATCGGCCAACCAGATTACCGTCGTGATCCCCTATTACGGCTATGCCCGGCAGGATCGAAAGACCGGCCCCCGCACGCCGATATCGGCCAAGCTGGTCGCCAACCTGATCACCATGGCGGGCGCCAATCGGGTCCTCACTCTCGATCTCCACGCGGGACAAATCCAGGGCTTCTTCGACATTCCGACCGACAATTTGATCGCCGAGCCGGTTTTCGCCAAGGACATCCTCGCGACCATCGGCGACACCCAGGACGTGCTGATTGTCTCGCCCGATGTGGGCGGCGTCGTGCGCGCCCGCGCCATCGCCAAGCGGTTGGACGCGGATCTCGCGATTATCGACAAGCGGCGCGAACGGGCCGGCCAATCCGAAGTCATGAATATCATCGGCGACGTCAAGGGGAAGAACTGCATCCTGGTGGACGACATCGTCGACTCGGCCGGCACGCTGTGCAACGCCGCCGCGGCGCTCAAGGAAGCCGGCGCGACCGCCGTCTCCGCCTACGTCACCCATGGGGTCCTGTCCGGCGGAGCGGTTGCCCGGGTAACGTCCTCGCCGCTGGAAATGCTGGTGACGACCGACAGCATTCTGGCGACCGAAGCGGTGCGCGTGGCGCAGAATGTCCGGCAATTATCGATCGCGCCGCTGCTCGGCGAGGCGATCCGGCGTATCGCCGAATCAAAATCGGTTTCGAGCCTGTTCGATTGACGGGCAGGTAAATTCTTCGCCGCGATGGGCGCGGCGATACGGCGTCGAACACCCTTGGAGGCTGACGCCGAACATGAAGCGAGGAAATATTTATGGCAGAACGACAATCCATGGCGGCGGAGCCGCGTGACCGGGCTGGTAAGGGGGCCGCCCGGGCAACGCGTCGCGCCGGCCGTGTCCCGGCCGTGGTCTATGGCGACAAGAAAGACCCGGTTCTGGTCAGTCTCGACCCGCGCGATGTGAAGAAAGGCGTCGATTCGGGGACATTTTTCGCAACGATCTACGATCTCCAGCTCGCGGGGAAGACCGAACGCGTGATCCCGCGCGATTTACAGGTTCACCCGATCAATCAACTGCCGCAACACGTGGATTTTCTGCGCGTCGCCGCGGACACTCAAATTACCGTCGAAGTGCCCTGCACTTTCATCAATGAAGAGGAAAGCCCGGGCATCCGCCGCGGCGGAGTCCTCAATGTCGTGCGGTACGCAGTCGAAGTGCACTGCGGTATCGACGACATTCCGCAAGGCTTCGACATCGACCTCACCGGCCTCGACATCGGCGATTCGGTCCATGCGAGCACGCTCACATTGCCGAATGGGGTCGAGCTCACCATTACCGACCGCGATTTCACCATTGCGACAGTTGCCGCACCGACCGTGGTCGCCGAGGAAACCGCAGCCGAAGCGGCCGAAGGCGAAGAGGGCGAGGAAGGCGAAGAAGGCGCCGCACCGGAAGAGGGCGCGGAAGACGCGGCCGAGGGCGGCGAGAAATCCGAGGAGTCGGAGACAAAGAACGAAGGCTAGAGCGGCGTGCGCCCATTCGGGCGCACATAAGCCGCTCTATCTTTATAGAATCGATCAACCTTTCTGCCTTTAGTTGATTCCAACTAGAGGCAGGTTGATCTAGGGACCGGCCGAGACGCCGGGCGACAACGCGATGCTGTTGCTTGTGGGGCTCGGCAATCCTGGGCCGAAATACGAACGCAATCGGCACAACATCGGTTTCATGGCGGTGGACGAAATCGTCCGCCGCCATGGCTTCGGTGCCGCGCGGGCGCGATTCCAGTCCATCACGTCGGAAGGCCGGCTCGGCCGCGAAAAGGTATTGATCCTGAAACCGACCACCTTCATGAACGAATCGGGCCGCGCGGTCGGTGAAGCGGTGCGGTTCTTCAAGCTCGATCCAGATCAGGTCATCGTCCTCTACGACGAAATCGACCTGGCCCTCGGTAAAGTGCGCGCCAAACGCGGCGGCGGCCATGCGGGCCACAACGGCATCCGCAACATCGCGCAGCATATCGGCCCGGATTTTTGGCGCATCCGCATAGGGGTCGGTCATCCCGGCGACAAGGCCAAGGTCCATGGCCACGTCCTGAGCGATTTCGCCAAGGCGGACGATGCCATCGTGGAGCGGATACTCGATGCGGTCGCACAGGCGGCCCCGATGCTCGGCGATGCGGATTTCAATGGCTTCATGACCAAAACCGCGTTGCACATCAATCCACCGCCGCCGAAGAAACCACGTCCGGATGGCGACGGCGAAACCGCCTCGAATCCCGACCGAGAGGAAAAGAATGGGGTTTAACTGCGGTATCGTCGGCTTACCCAATGTCGGCAAGTCGACCCTGTTCAATGCGCTGTCCGATGCGGCGGAAGCGGAGGCGGCGAATTATCCTTTCTGCACGATCGAGCCGAATATCGGCCGCGTGCCGTTGGCCGATCCGCGGCTCGACGAATTGGCGCGCCTCAGCAAATCGGCCAAGGTGGTGCCGACCTTCCTGGAAATCGTCGATATCGCCGGCCTGGTCCGCGGCGCTTCGAAAGGCGAGGGACTCGGCAACAAGTTCCTCTCGCACATCCGCGAGGTGGACGCGGTCATTCACGTCCTGCGGTGCTTCGAGGATCCGAACATTACCCATGTCGACGGGTCGATCGACCCGATCCGCGACGCGGAGACCGTAGAGACCGAACTGCTGCTCGCCGACCTCGAGAGTATCGAACGGCGGACCGATACCACCCGCAAGCGCGCGGCCGGCGGCGACGCCGAATCGAAGACGATGCTGCCCGTCATGGATAAAGTCTTGGCGGCGCTCCAGGAGGGACGGCCGGTGCGGAGCGTGGAACTGAGCGCGGACGAACGCCCGCTGCTCCGGCGGCTGCAGCTGATCACGGCGAAGCCGGTTCTCTATGTATGCAATGTCGACGAGGAAAGCGCGTCGACCGGCAATGCGGCGACCGAGAAGGTCGCCGAAATGGCGCGCAGGGAAGGCGCCCAGATGGTCATCGTCTCGGCCGCCATCGAATCGGAAGTCTCGCAGCTCGAAGACGCCGAGGAGAAACGCGACTTCCTGGAAAGCCTGGATCTGGCGGAAGCCGGATTGGACCGGGTCGTCCGCGCCGGGCACGCCTTGCTGAACCTGATCACCTTCCTGACCACCGGGCCGAAGGAAAGCCGCGCCTGGACCGTCCGAAAGGGCGCCGCCGCGCCGGAAGCCGCCGGCGTCATTCACAGCGATTTCGAACGCGGCTTCATTTGCGCCGAAACCATCGCCTACGAAGATTTCGTCGCCTGCGGCGGCGAACAGGCCGCGAAGAATGCCGGCAAGATGCGCCAGGAAGGCCGCGACTATATCGTTCAGGATGGCGACGTCATTCTCTTCCGCTTCAACGTCTGATCCGTCTCGCGCCGCGGGGCCGGGTTTTCTATACTGGCGCTTCACGGCCAATCCCCGACACAGGAGGCATTCCCGGATGATTACAAAGGGCGTCAAAAAATTAGTCGCCGACGCGAACGCGGAAATTCTTACCGTCCCGTTCGACGAAGCGAAGGCATTGGTCGACGACGAAAACACCGTGTTCGTGGACATCCGCGACGTTCGGGAATTGGACCGGGATGGCATGATCCCCGGCGCCTTTCACGCGCCCCGTGGCATGCTCGAATTCTGGGTCGACCCGGACAGCCCCTACCACAAGGACATTTTCGCCTCGGGCAAGCGCTTCCTGTTTTATTGCGCAAGCGCGTGGCGCTCGGCGCTCGCCACCAAGGCGGTGCAGGATATGGGCCTCACCCCCGTCGGCCATATCGAAGGCGGCTTCGGCGGTTGGAAAAAATCCGGCGGTCCCGTCGCGCAGCGGCCCAAGAAGAAATAGTCGTCGGCGCCAGACGGGACAAACGTCAGCGCTGGAGCAGTTCTTGATCAATCGCGATCAGTTTCTCAACTCGCCTGCACTCGGCGTCACCCCCACCCCACCCCTCCCCCGTCCAGGGGGAGGGTTGGGGTGGGGGTGATCCGGTCCGTATAGTGCTAGGGCAATTCCGATTCCGACTACGCTTCAAAATGGACTAGCCGGGCCGGCGGGCCGTCGCGATCCAGGTGGCGGCGCCCAAGCGAACGCCGTCTTCCGCCATGTACTCCGCCAACGCCGTCCGCATATCCTGCGCAACCGCTTCCTGCGCCGCGGGCGGGGCATCCCACATGACGTTGCCAAGCGGGCCGAGCTGCACCGCATGCTCGGCGGCCGTCTCGACCGTGGCGCCGATCAGCAGGTCGCGCTCGTCCCGCACGACCCGAATGTCCTCGAATCCCGCTTCCGACAGCAGCGCGCGCGGGCGGTTCGTCTCCGACAGCGAAAAGGGTCCCGGTCCGCCGGGCGGTTCGGGCGTGGGCAGCGTCACATGGCGGCCCGCCACGGCGATTGGCACCGACCGCCAGGGATTGGCCGTCGCCTCCGCCCAGCACACGAAGGTAAACCGGCCGCCCGGCTTAAGGGCGCCGGCGATATTGCGGAACGCCGCCGCCGGATCCTGGAAAAACATCACCCCGAACCGGGAAAACGCCTGATCGGCGTCACCGTCGAACGGATGGATCGACGCGTCGGCCTGCAGGAATTCGATGGTGTGTCCCGAGAGCTCCGCCACCCGTTGCCGGGCACGCTCCAGCATCGGCCCGGAGATATCCGCCCCCAGAACCGCGCCGGACGGCCCGACGCGGCCGGCCAATTCGATCGACGTGCCGCCACAGCCGCACCCGATGTCGACCACCCGTTCACCGATGGCGATGCCGGCGATATCCATCGCATGCGCGCTCAGCGGCGCCAGCATGTGGTCCATGGAGTCCTGAAACGCGATCCATTTCTGGGCGTTCCGGCCATTCCAGTAGGCGATTTGATCGGCATTCGGCCCGGTTGGATCCATGCTGGCCAATTTCTGCCTCCCGCTCGGTGTATCTCGACCTATCCCAGCACGCGTCCTGCGACGGCGTCCAGCGTCGCGACGACCGCGGGGTCGCGCGCCTCGGGCGCGGTGATCAGGGCGTCGCCCAGGGCCGTGTGGCAGCCGCAGGTGCTGCTGCCGGTGCGTTTCGCCAGCAACGGCACGACATGGCGCACAAGGGACCGCGCCTTCTCGGCATTTTCGAGCAATACCTTGATCACGGCGTCAACCGTCACCGCATCGTGGTCGTCATGCCAGCAATCGTAATCCGTCACCATGGCGACGGTCGCGTAACACATCTCGGCCTCGCGCGCGAGCTTGGCTTCCGGCATGTTCGTCATGCCGATAACGTCGCAGCCCCAGGAGCGGTAGAGTTCCGATTCCGCGCGGGTCGAGAATTGCGGACCCTCCATCACCAGATAGGTGCCGCCGCGCACCACGTCGACCGCAGCCGCCTTGGCGGCGCTATCGAGACGATCGCAGAGGCGGCCGCAGACCGGATCGGCCATCGAGACATGGGCGACCATGCCGGTGCCGAAAAAGCTCTTTACCCGGGCAAAGGTCCGGTCGATGAACTGGTCCGCGATGACGAAGCGGCCCGGCGGCAAATCCTCGCGCAGCGATCCGACCGCCGACAACGAAATGATCTCGGTCACGCCCGACCGCTTCAGCGCATCGATGTTGGCGCGATAGTTCAGTTCGGACGGCGGAACGCGATGGCCCCGGCCATGGCGCGGCAGGAAGACGATCCGTTGCCCGTCCAGCGCGCCGAACATCAGCTCGTCCGACGGCGCGCCGAACGGCGTATCGACCGCGCGCCAGGCGACATTCGTCAAACCGTCGATATCGTAGATGCCGCTGCCGCCGATGATGCCGATCACCGGCGGGCATCCAGGCTCGCTGCCAGGCGCATTCATGCTCGCCCTCTCCGTTCGCTTGCGTGTTTCATCCGAGTATCGGCGGCGCGGCCAGGACGATCAACCGTATCGCCAAAGACGGAGGCCGCACCCTCGCGGATGCGGCCTCCGAACACGTGCAATCGCACGGCGGTTAGGCTTTATCGACCGTCGCCCAGACTTTCTTCTTGGTCGCGATCAGCAGTCCGGTGAACACCACCAGGAATATCATGACCGCGAGGCCCATCTGCTTGCGCTGCTCGAGTTCCGGCATCGACGTCCAGGCGAGAAAGCTGGTCAGGTCGCGTGCCATCTGGTCGACCGTCGCCTTGGTACCGTCGGCATATTCCACCGCGCCTTCGGTAAGCGGCGCGGGCATGGCGATCCAGTTGCCCGGAAAATGCGTGTTGTATTGCAGAGTCTCGGATGGCGGCTTCGCCCCGGCCGGCGCCGCGACATAGCCGGTCATGAGCGAGTACAGGTAGTCCGCGCCGCCCACCCGCGCCTTGACGATCAGCGACAAATCCGGCGGATAGGCGCCGCCATTCGCCGCCCGCGCGGCCTGTTCATTCGGGAACGGGCTGACGAAACGGTCGGCGGGCAGTCCCGGCCGGTTGAACATCTCGCCATCGTCGT
>JBFFGE010000101.1:0-16611 GCA_041557595.1 Alphaproteobacteria bacterium | reverse complement strand
GAACCGTCACCGTGCCGGGCCGCCCGCCCGCGGACTCACGCACGGCGCGGAGCCCGGAGAAGCCGGCCGCCCCCGCGGCGAAGAGCGAAGCCGAACCAGTGCTCGTCCCGGGCCCTGAAGCCGCTCAAACGGAAAAACCATCGGCAACCGCGCCCGTTCAGCCGGCCGCTCCTCCGGCGCACCGCCGTGCCGGCCATCTTCCGCTCGTCTTGACCATGTTCGCGGCCATCCTCGGCTGGAGCCTGGTGATTTTTGATGGCTCGAATTCGGCCAAGGAAACGCCGCCGCCTTCGGCCGACCTCGCCGCGCCGGCCCCGGAAGCGGCGATCGAAAAACCGGCAAATCTAGCCGAAGAAGTGCCACCCCCCGCGCCGGTTGAACCATCCGCTCCCGAAGTAACCGCGGTCCGTGAAACGCCGCCTCCCGCCAATGGCGAAATGCACACCAGATCCGTTCAAAACGAACGGATCAACGAGAGCATCAAAGCGGCCGAGCGCGCGAAGAAAGAGCGCGCCGAACTATGGCGGCGGCTGACAAACCTGCGCGAGCGGCTGACCGAGACGGAAGCCAAACTCTCCGTGGCCGAACAACAGACGGAAATCGCGCGGCTTCAGGCTCAAAGAGCCAAATTCGCGCTCGACCAAGTCAAACAGAAAAACCAGCGTGTGCTCGATGCAACCGCCAGGGCGGGCCTTCGCGTCGAAGCGAATTTGATGGCGGAAATCGAAACCCTGCGCAAGGCGCTCGCGGAAGCGAATAGCCGCCCTCAGCCCACGACGACCGAGACGGAATAACCGCGTCGCCTGCCACGCTGCTCTCTACTTTTTAGAATCGATCAGCTTTTCCGCCTTTAATTGATTCCAGTTAAAGGCAGGGTGATCTAGCTGTGTTATTCGCGGGATGGTTCCCGCCGAACCGCCAGGGCCCACTCGACCGCCGCCTTGGCCAGTGCCGCCGTGGGATCGACGCATGTTTCGGAGACCCATGGGTCGGCCATCGGCAATCCCGCCGGCACTTCCGTACACCCGAGAATTACGGCCTCGGCTCCCCGATCCAGAAGATGCCGCACGGCCTCGCGAAACAGGGGTTCGGCATCCTTGGTATTGTGGCGCTTGACGAAATCGATGCCCGGCCGAACCGTAGCCTGCATGACCGTGTCGTCCGGCAGGATGCAGTCGTAGCCCGCATCGGCGAGCGGGCGCTCGAACAACGCGCCGGCCAGGGTCGCTTCCGTGCCGATCAACCCCAGGACCCCGCCGTCGATGGCCCGCCGACGCAATTCCTCCCGCGTCGCTTCCACGATGTGGATAAAAGGCACCGGGCAATCGTTGGCCAATTCGTCGTACCAGTAATGTGCGGTATTGCAGGGCATGACCAGACATTGCGCCCCGACGCCGAGCAACATGTCGCGACGCGCCCGGAGAGCGGGCAGCGGCGACGGATTCTCGTCGGGGGCAAAATAGGCGCGCGGCCGGCTCGGTATCTGCGGTTCCGACGATACGATCACGGGCACATGATCCGGATCCTTTTCCGCCGGCGTCGCCGCGACAAGTTTACAGAGAAAGTCAGCGGTCGCCAGCGGGCCCATGCCGCCGATCACGCCAAGCAGATCGGGCCGGAGCCGCGCTTCCGCCGCGCTTGGATGTTGCGTATCCAGACCAGCCATGGGTGTTGTCCGAAGCGGGTCGATGCGTTAATGGGAAAGGATCTTGGACAGGAAGAGCTGCGCCCTGTCGCCGCGCGTCGTGCCGAAGAAATCGTCCTTCGTGGCGTCTTCCTCGATGCGGCCTTCATCCATGAAGATGACCCGATGCGCCACTTTCCCGGCAAAGCCCATTTCATGGGTCACCACCATCATGGTCATGCCTTCCTGGGCGAGTTCGACCATCACGTCGAGGACTTCGTTGATCATCTCGGGATCCAGGGCGGAGGTCGGTTCGTCGAACAGCATGGCGATCGGATCCATGGCCAGCGCGCGAGCAATCGCGACGCGCTGTTGCTGCCCGCCCGAAAGTTGGGCCGGATATTTATCCGCCTGATCGGCAAGGCCCACGCGCTCGAGCAATTCCATCGAACGCGCATTGGCTTCGTCCTGGCTACGGCCCAGCACCTTGATCTGCGCGAGGCCGATATTGTCATTCACTGAAATATGCGGAAACAGCTCGAAATTCTGGAACACCATTCCGATATGCGAGCGCAACTCCGGCAGGTTGGTGGCGGGATCGCCGACCGATGTTCCATCGACGCTAATCGTCCCTTCCTGAAACGGTTCCAGGCCGTTGACGCACTTTATCAGCGTGCTCTTGCCGCTGCCGGAAGGCCCGCAAACGACCACGACCTCGCCCTTGTCGACGCGGCTCGAACAGTCCTTGAGAACGTGGAAGTCGCCATACCATTTGCTGACATTCTGGATTTCGATCATAGGGCATACTTTCTTTGCAGCCTGCGAACGCCGAGCGATCCGAGCAGGCACATCACGAAATACACAACCGCCACGGTCGAATACATTTCGATCAGCCGGACGTCGCGATTTGCGACGATATCCGCGGTGACGAGAAAATCGTGGAGCCCGACGACATACACCAGCGAGGTGTCTTGAAAAAGGATGATCCCCTGCGTCAGCAGGATCGGCACCATATTGCGGAACGCCTGCGGCAGAATGATGTAGCGCATGATCTGGAAGTAGTTCAGGCCAACCGCCTGCGCCGCATAGACCTGCCCGCGCCCGACGCTGGCAATCCCGGCGCGAATAATCTCGCAGTAATAGGCTGCTTCGAACAGGATGAACGCGATCAGAACCGAATAAAATCCGCCGACCGGCCGCCCCAGAACAATCGGCACCAGGAAATAGAACCAGAAAATCACCAGGATCAGCGGCATCGACCGGAAGAAATTCACGTAGCTGCCGCCGAACCACGACAGAACCGAGAATTTCGACAGCCGGCAGAGCGCGAGAATGGTGCCACCGACAATACCGCCGCTGATGGCAAGGACGGTCAGCAGGAGCGTGGTCTGCATTCCCGTCCAGAGGAACGGGAGGTTCTTGACGATCACCTGCCAGTCGAAGCCGCTGGTCATGTCACTTGGCCTCCAGCGACAGCATGCCCGGCACCGCGGTTTTCTTTTCGACCACGCGCATCATCGCCATCACGACGGCAGTGACGACGATATACAGCACCGTCGCCGTGGTGAACGCCTCGAAGCCCTGAAACGTGTATTCCTCGATCTGCCGCGTCTGCGCCGTGAGTTCGAGCACGCCTATCGTCAGGGCGAGCGACGAATTCTTGATGATGCCGAGAAAATCGCTGGTCAGCGGCGGCACGATGATCCGATAGGACACCGGAAGCAGCACGTAGCGGTAAACCTGCACCGGGGTGAGACCCATGGCGAGGCCGGCATAGCGCTGTCCCTGCCCGATCGACTCGATACCGGCGCGCACCTGCTCCGCGACGCGCGAGGCATGATAGGTGCCGAGACACACCACCGCCGTGCTGTATTCCGGCATCGGCATTTCCCGCTTGACCCACATCCCCGCATCCTTGGACAGCAGTTCGGGAAACACGAAGTACCAAAGGAACATTTGGACGAGCAGGGGAATATTGCGGAACAGCTCGACGTAACAGGTGCCGATCGTCCGCAGGATCGGCACCTGCGTGGTGCGCATCACGCCGATCACCGACCCCAGGCTGATCGCAATCACCCAGGCAGCACAGCCGGTCGCCAAGGTCCAGGAGAACCCCGACCATATCCAGCCGTAATAAGGTTCCTGGAGAAGGATGCTCCAGTTCCAATTATATTGCATGCGCTATATCCGCAGCCTGCCGGTCGTCCGCCCGAACAGCGGCCGGCGGGAGCACGGAATGCTCCCGCCGCTACGCCGGCTAGTGCGGTAGGGCCTGTATTTCGAACCCTGTCTTGAGGGTGCTGCTGATCGGCATGTTGATCTTGGTCGGCCCCGGATTGAACCACTTGTCGTAGATCTTCTGGGCGCCGCCCGACCGCATCAGATCCGCAAGCACCACCGTGCCGAGGCGGCGATAGGTCGAATCGTTTCGGGGCACCATGATCCCATACGGATCGTAGCTGAGGAACCGGCCGGTAACCTGAAACTGGCCGGGATTTTTGGACTTGCTGATCAAACCGAATAGAAGCACGTCATCCGTGGCATAGGCGTCCGCACGCCCGGTCTCCAATGCGAGCCATCCCTGCGGATGATCCTTGACCATGACGTATTTGAGCTTGATGCCCTTTTCCTTCGCGACCCGCTTGATCGCCTTCTCGTTCGTGGTCCCGAGCGACAGTGCGATCGTCTTTCCGTTCATGTCCTCGATTTCCTTGATCCCGGAGCCCTTCTTGCTGGCAAGCTTGGTGCCGGTAATGAAGGTCACGGGAAGGTAATCGACCTGCTTCTGACGCGTCAGGTTGTTGGTGGTCGAGCCGCACTCGATGTCGATGGTGCCGTTCGCCATCAGCGCGATACGCGTCTGCGACGTGACCGGCACATATTTGATCTTGAGGTTCGGCATTTTAAGCTCTGCCTTGACCTGATCGATGATCTTCATGCAGAGATCGACCGAATACCCGATCGGCTTGCCGTCGGGCCCGATGTAGGAAAAGGGGACCGAGGACTCGCGATGCCCCATGTTGATGACGCCCCGCTCCTTGATCCGCGTCAGCACGGGCGACCCGTCGGCGCCCGCCGCTTGTACGCCCGTCGCGACAAGCGCTACGGCCGACAGGGCAACCGCTGCAATTCCCAGTTTTCGTAGCATCATTCCGAACTCCCATTATTGGTTTTGGCCGTTCCCGGCTTTGCGATCCGAAAGGGTAGTGCGATAGGGCATGGGCGGTCCAGCGGTTTCTCGCCCGTTGCCGCGCTATTCCGGCTTACGGCCCTTACACGGGCCGTGCGTCAGCCAATCCGGCCAATTCACCGTGACTCCGTCGCAACCGGCCTGGACCGCCTGAACGAGATCCTCGACGTGGCGGATGCCGTGGCCACGCACTTCGGCCACATGCCGACGGGCATCGGCGACATTCCGTTCGCTCATATCGTAGACGCGCGGACAAAACTGAAAGAAGCCGCCGGCCGCCGCCCGCGCCACGTTTTCCTCTGTGAACGCGCCCTCTCGAACGAGCCAACCGACGCGCTGCTCGGGCGACAACGCCATAACTTCGGCCGCGGCATCAAAGTCGAAAGACGTGACTATGGCGTCTCCCAAGACGCCATGGTCCGCGAGACGATTCAGCAAATGCCGCGCCAAGCCCTCCGCGGGCACCTTTATCTCTGCGTGGTAAATGAACCTGTCGCCGAACGTTGTGAGAATTTCGTCCAACGTGACCAAACGCTCGCCGGCGAAACGGCCATCGCCGAACCAACCGCCCATGTCCAACGTCTTCAGGTCCGCCAGTGTCATCTCGGCGACCCGGCAGTCGGAAAACCCATATCGGTCCAGCGACTCGTCATGAACCACGACAAGTTCTCGATCTTTTGAGTACTGAACATCCAGCTCGACCTCGCGGACGCCCATTTGCGCCGCCAACCGAAAGGCGGCCAACGTGTTTTCCGGCGCATACCCCGACGCACCGCGATGGGCAATGATGCGGAAGTCACGCGACACCGCGAGTGGTAGAGCATTCATCGATTGAATTCTTTGTCGAGCATCAACGACAACACCTTCCGCCTTCGCGACGGCGTTTGGTAGGCCGGAAATCGGACTGCCGCACGGTAGCGCGGCCTGCCACCATTCTGCAATTAAATTTGCAGAAATGTTTTCTTATGCAAATATCTTTGCGAATGCGTCTAAAGTTGATAGCATGGATTCGTTCGCGTCGAACTCCACCGAATAATTAGGCAGGTCGCACAATGACCTTGCAGGAAGTTATCGAACAATTCCCGGGACGGCTGACGAATTCGGACCGCAAGGTTGTCGAAGAACTGCTCACAAACCCACGTGAAGGCGCGTTCCTGTCGCTGCCGGATTTGGCCGAGCGAGCACAAGTCCATCCCACGAGCGCCGTGCGCCTGGCGCAAAAGCTAGGATACAGCGGATATCCTGAATTACGCTCCCAGCTGCAAGCAGAACTCGTTAGCGTCCCTCCGCCCGCCGTACGCATCCGTGAAAGACTGGAGCATTTGGGTGAAGGGTCACTCCTCGCCGCCCTGGTCGAGAGCGAAATTGCCGCCTTACGGGCGCTTGTAAGCAAAATATCGCAATCGGAGATCGAGGCCGCCGCGCGCGCCATCATGACGGCGGAAAAGATATTTGTGTTTGGCCGCAGCCACGCCGCGACCCTGATGCAGCTCATGACCTTGCGCTTCGGGCGGCACGGCTATCACGCGATCGAGCTGCGCGGTGGGCGAGACGAAGTTGCCGATCATCTGGTCAACCTTGGCAAAGACGATCTTGTGCTCGCATTTGCCTTCCACCGGCCGCCACAGGGGTTGCTGCCCGTGCTGCGCTATGCCCATGGCGCGGGCGCGAAGACTCTGGTCATCAGCGACCATATTGGCGCCACGCTCCGGCCAAATCCGGATTTCCTGTTGGCCGCGTCGCGCGGGGCGCGCGGAGAATCGCAGTCGCTTTCGGTGCCGCTGGCGATCTGCAACACGATTATCCTCGAACTATCCCGGCTCGACCAAGGAAAATCCCTGCAATCGCTCGAGAAACTTACACATGTAAAGGAGCGGTTGAGAGAGTGATGCAGCCGTTCTTTGCCAAACTACAAAATCCAACGAGACCGGACGCCAATCCGGTCCTTGCCGACACAACAAATCTGCAACGGGAGTATGAGGCATGTACCGACTGAACGGTATCTTTCGCGCAATGGCCGCTGCGATCCTGGCGGTAGTCTTATTGCTGCCGGCGATTCGGACAGCTCTGGCAACTGATCGGCCGGATCTCGTGATCGCGGTCAACAAATTGCCCCGAGGTCTGGAGCCGGCGGTCCGGCACGGCAATGTCGATGTGCGGGTCACCTATTCGATATTCGACACGCTGATCCGCCGCGATTTCCGGCATGGCGGCGCGAACAGCAGCGCCAAACTCATTCCAGGACTGGCGACCGCGTGGAAAAGGATCGATCCCAGCACACTCGAACTCGACCTTCGCAAAGGCGTCAAATTTCACAATGGCGACGACTTCACCGCCGACGATGTGACCTTTACCTTCTCCGAGGAACGCCTCCGTGGCAAAAACGCGGCCATACCCCGCGGCCGACGGTATTTTGGCAATGTCGCCAAGGTAGAAAAACTCGGCCCCTACAAGGTGCGATTTACCACCAAGAAGCCCGACCTCGTTCTCGAACAGCGCCTGTCATCCTACACGTCCTGGATCGTCAGCAAGAAGTCCTATTACCAGCACAAGGCGAAGGGCGACGCGGCAGCGAAGGCTTCGATGGCCCAATCGCCGACCACGAAAAGCGACGCGAAAAAGAGCGTGAAGAAGAAAAAGAAAAAAAATGGCGCGCCGCACTGGATGCACACCGCCATCAAGGAACTTACCTGGAACCCGGTTGGCACCGGTCCCTATAAATTCAAAGACTGGAAGAGCGGTGACTATATCGCCCTGGTTGCCAACGATTCCTACTCCATGGGCAAACCCGCGGCGAAAAGCGTCACGTTTAAGGTCGTTCCGGAAACTTCGGCGCGCATTGCCGGTCTCGTCAGCGGTGAATTCGACATCATAGTCGAAATTCCGCCGGACCAACTCGCCGTCATGAAGCGATACAAAGACCTCCAGACAAAATCGGTTGTCCTCGACAATTCCCATGTCGTCGTCTTCAACACCAATTATCCGACATTGAAGGATAAGCGGGTACGCCAGGCGCTCAGCCTTGCCATCGATCGGCAGAAACTGATAACCGCGCTCTGGGACGGCAAGACCTTCACTCCAAACGGGCACCAACTTCCGGCATTCGGCGCGACCTACAATAAGGATCGCGTTGGTTACAGCTACGATCCGGCGAAAGCCAGGAAATTGCTCAAGGCTTCCGGCTACAAGGGTGAAACGGTGAGTTACCGATTCATTCCCGGCTATTACACCAACAGCTTGGAAGCCGCCCAGATCATCCAGGAGATGTGGAAATCCATCGGATTCAACATGAAGCTGGAGCCGGTGGAGAATTTCAAAGCGGTCCGTGCCAAGGGCGTTGCGATGTATCCCTGGTCGAATACCTACCGCTATCCCGATCCGGTCGGCGCTATCTATATTCTTTGGGGACCAACCTCGGCCGTACAGAAAAAATACAAGCTTTGGAACGCACCCGAAGATTTCAATCGAAACATCAACACCCTGTTCGATTCCGGCGACCAGAACGTGCGAAGGCAGGCTTTCCAAAATGCGCTCGATGTCTTCGAAGAAGAGATGCCGGGTACGCTTCTTTACAATCCGATCTCATCCTATGGCATCCGCAAAGGCGTCGATTGGACGCCCTACTCGCTCTACTACATGGATCTGCGGCCCGATAATCTGAAGGTCACCGCGACCAACTAAGGGGCCCGTTGATCGTCCCGAAACCGGCGCCGCCATCCCGGTCCCCCGCAGGATCGCTCGGCGGCGCCGGCCTTGGAGAGCCCATGGCGGACATGTTGGAAATTCGCGACCTCCGAATTCACTTCGACACCGAAGAGGGCGTCGTGCCCGCGGTGGACGGCGTAAACCTTCGGGTACCCGCCGGCAAGACGCTCTGCATCGTCGGCGAAAGCGGCTGCGGCAAATCGGTCACCTGCCATTCAGTGCTTCGGCTCACGCCGCCGAACGGCCGCATCGTGAGCGGCGCCATCCTGTTCGAAGGTGATGATTTGCTTTCCCTCGATCGCAATCGGTTGACGAAAATTAGCGGCAGCGACATCGCCATGATCTTTCAAGACCCGATGAACGCGCTCAATCCGGTGCATACGATCGGGACGCAACTCATGGAAAGTCTCATGCTGCATCAATCCATGGCACGCGATGCCGCGCGCCGGGAGGCGATCCGCCTGCTCGATATCGTGAGCATCCCCGAAGCCGGGTCCCGGCTCAGAGACTACCCGCATCAACTGTCCGGCGGCATGAGCCAGCGCGCCATGATTGCCATGGCGCTCGCCTGCCGCCCGAAGCTCCTGATCGCCGACGAGCCGACGACCGCATTGGATGTGACGATCCAGGCGCAAATTCTCGACCTGTTACGCAATCTCCAGGACGAGTTGGGAATGTCCATCATTCTGGTTACCCATGACCTCGGCGTGGTCGCGGAAATGGCCGATACCGTCGCCGTGATGTATTGCGGGCGCGTGGTCGAAGAGGCCTCGGTCCGCGACATTTTCCGCCATCCACGGCATCCCTATACGGAAGGGCTGCTGCGCTCGCTACCGCGCGTCGACCGCGATGTCGATGCGCTAACGCCGATCGACGGCTGGGTACCGTCGCCGCGGGATTTGCCGGACGGCTGCAGTTTCGCGCCACGCTGCAACTACGCCTCCGACCGATGCACCGCCGATGTCCCGGCGCTGGATGTTCCGCCATTGGTAGGCGAACAATTGGCCCACGGCGTTGCCTGCCATCATCCGAGAGGCTCCGCATGACGGGCCGCACCGCGCCAGGTCCGGAGCCGGTCTTGGAGGTTCGCGATCTCGTCCGGCATTTTCGACTCCGGAGAAAATCCGTCTTCGGCAAGCCGGGCGTGATCCGGGCGGTCGATGGCTTGAGTTTCGACCTGCAACCCGGCGAAACCCTTGGGCTGGTGGGCGAAAGCGGCTGCGGCAAGAGCACCGCCGGCCGACTCGCACTCGGTATCGATGCACCGACCTCCGGCGACATTCTATTCGAAGGGCGGTCGCAGAAGGCGCTGCCGATCCGGGAATGGCGGCGGCGGCGATGCGACATGCAGATGATCTTTCAGGACCCCTACGGTGCCCTCAACCCGCGCATCGCGGTAGCGGACCAAATCCGCGAACCGCTCGACATTCACGACATCGGCGCGAGCGATCGGCGTGATTCGGAGGTCGATGAAATGCTCGACGCGGTAGGATTGCCTCGGCCGGTACGGGACAGCTACCCGCACGAACTGAGCGGCGGCCAGCAGCAGCGCGTCGTGATTGCACGCGCGCTTATGCTGCGCCCGAAGCTCATCGTGTGCGACGAACCCGTGTCCGCGCTCGATGTTTCGGTCCAGGCGCAGGTTGTGAACCTGCTGGATTCCCTGCAGGACCGCTTTGGTCTTTCTTACCTGTTCATTTCGCATGACCTCGGCATCGTTCGCCATATCTGCGAACGCGTCGCGGTTATGTATCTGGGAAAAATCGTCGAAATGGCCGATCGGCGCACGCTCTTTGGGCAGCCGCTTCATCCCTATACGCAGGCGCTACTTTCCGCGATCCTAATTCCCGACCCGGACGCCGAGCGCAATCGTTTCATCCTGCAGGGCGACCCGCCGAGTCCAGTCAATATCCCCAGCGGTTGCCGTTTCCACACGCGCTGCCCCTCCGCCGAAGCGACCTGTCGCGAAACCGAGCCCGAATTACGCCCGATCGGCGAAGGCCGCACGGTCGCGTGCCATTTTGCGGAACGGTGGGCGACATGAACCTGCGATTCGTGGTGACGAAAATATTTCGGGCCTTGGTTACCATCATGATCGTTCTCAGCTTCGTGTTTATCGCCTTGCGCGTATCGGGCGATCCGATCGAAATCCTACTGGGCGATGAAGCGGACACCGACGTCATCGAATATTACCGCGCGAAATACGGGCTCGATCGACCGATCCACGAACAGTACTTTCTCTATTTCAAAGGGTTGATGGACGGCGACTTCGGCATCTCCTTCAAGGATGAACGCGACGCGGTCGACGTCGTCGTCGAACGCATCCCCCGCACGTTGCAACTCGGCATAACTTCGTTCCTGTTCGGACTTCTTTTGGGAATCCCGCTCGGCATCTTCGCGGCGCTGAACCGTAACTCGGCGCTCGACCGGTTCACCATGGGATTCGCCGTTCTCGGTTACAGCATCCCGAATTTTTTCCTGGGAATTGTGCTGATTCTAATTTTCGCGATGTGGCTGAGATTTCTGCCAAGTTCCGGAAGTGGAACCTGGTATCACATGATCATGCCGGTGGTCACATTGGGCACCGCCGGCGCCGGATCCCTGGCGCGGTTCGCCCGCTCTTCGATGCTGGAAGTCCTGAACAAATCCTACATGCGCGCGGCGGCCGCAAAGGGGGTGCCTCGCCTGCGCCGCATCAACTGGCATGCATTGCCGAACGCGGCGATCCCCATCGTCACGGTGATTGGCTTCCGTCTGGGCGATTTGGTGGCGGGATCGGTGGTGACGGAGACAGTATTTGCCTGGCCGGGCGTCGGCCGGCTTCTGGTCACATCGGTGGGCGCCCGCGACCTCGCCATCGTACAGACAATCCTTATTTTGGTCGCGCTGACGATGGTGATCGCCAATCTGCTCGTCGATCTGATTTATGGTTGGATCGACCCCCGCATCCGGGTGAGCTCAACCATGGAAAAGGACTAGGCCGTGGCGACCACGGACACCAACCCGCGATTTCGTCTGACGCCGCGCAGCGCCACGAAATACCCGATTTTGGTCCTGAGCTGCTTCGGCTTTCTGTTTGTTGTCCTGTTGGCCGCGGTATTCGCCGACCTGCTCGCGCCCAAGTCGTATACGGCGCTGGATTTGCCAAATCGGCTACAGGCGCCGGCCTTCCTCGGCGGGCCTGCGCAATACCTGCTGGGCACGGACGAGCTCGGCCGCGATATCGTGAGCCGCCTGCTGTTCGCGATCCGGGTTAGCGTTTTCGTCGCCATCCTCGGCACGGTCATCGGCGCCGTAATCGGAACCTTTCTCGGGTTCCTGGCCGCCCATGCGCGCGGCTGGGTCGAGGAAGGCATCATGATGATGGTCGACGTGCAGGCCGCGGTACCGTTCCTGATCATCGCGCTTGCAGTCCTCGCCTTCTTCGGCAACAGCCTGACCCTGTTCATCGTCATCATGGGAATCAACGGCTGGGAGAACTACGCGCGCCTGACCCGCGGCATGGTGCTGTCGGCCTCCTCGCATGGCTACGCCATGGCGGTGCGGTCGCTCGGCGCGCGGCCATGGCGTATCTATGGCCGTCATATCCTGCCGAATATCGCCAGCGCCCTGATCGTCCAATTCACGCTGAATTTTCCATCCACGATCTTATTGGAAACCTCGTTGAGCTTTCTCGGCCTCGGCATTCAGCCGCCGTTGACCAGCCTCGGCCAGATGCTGGGCGCCGGCCGCAACCATTTGATCCTTGCCTGGTGGATTGCGGTTATTCCCGGCGTTACGATATTCCTGACCACGCTGTCGATCAGCATCGTCGGCGATTGGCTGCGCGATCGGCTCGACCCGACGTTACGCGGCCGCTGAACGGCACATCGCAGGGGAATTTTCCGAACCATGTCCGGGCTACACATCGTTCAGGTTTCCGATCCGCATCTGAGCCATAGCCACGGGTATTTTCAGGACAATTGGGACGCCTTCGTGGAGTGCATGCACGCGGATCGGCCGGATTTTATTTTTGTCACCGGCGATATGTGCATCAACGGCCCGAAGAACCCGGACGACCTCGCCTATGCGCGCAGTCAATTGGACCGCCTGCCGGCGCCGTGGCGCGCCATCCCCGGCAATCACGATATCGGCGACGTGCCGCCGGACCCGCGTCTCAAGGGCCCGATCACCGCGACCCGGCGCGCGCGCTATCGGCGTCATTTCGGCGACGATTTCTGGGTCGAAGATCTTGCCGGCTGGAGATTCATCGGCCTGAACGCCCAACTGATGGAGAGCGGCCTGCCCGGCGAGGCCCGTCAGGCGACAATGCTGGACCGCGCGCTCGATAGCGCCGGTCCGCGCTCGCTCGCATTGTTCATCCACAAGCCGCTCTTTGTACGCAGACCGCAGGAAACCGGCCAATCATTGCAGGCGCTTTGGCCGAAGAGCAGGCACCACCTGCTGGCGCTATGCGAACGGTATCGAATAAAACTCGTGGCGAGCGGTCACCGGCATTGCTATCACCGCACGCGCCACGGCAAGACCGCGCTGATCTGGGCGCCGTCTACGTCGTTCATCGATACGCGAAAGAAAAACGATGGCCTGCGCCTGGTTCGGCGGGTCGGATATGTGCGGTATACTTTCGACGATCGACAGGTCGCGCATGAGTTGGTCGAGCCGCCATTGTTCATCAATCACGATATGCGGAACTGGATGGCGGCGTATCGGTCGACGACGCGTCTGCCACCCCGCACGCTGTCGCTCAATCGGTCTGCTTGATCTGGCGACCGCGAATATCTTGTTACGCTCAGAGGCGCCGTTCGGTGACGGAAGGAAGGCGATGATCACACTTTGGGGACGACCGACGTCGGCGCGCACGTTGAAGGTGCTATGGGCCCTGGCCGAAATCGGCATCGACTTCGACTTCATACTGGCCAGCGCCACCATGGGGCCGGACGGCAGCGTGGACAAGGGCAACGCTCCCTATGGCGTGGTCGACTCCGACGACTATCGCGCGATCAATCCGAACGGCACCGTGCCGACCATCGACGATGGCGGATTTACCTTGTGGGAATCGAATTCGATCGTCCGGTATCTGGCGATGAAATACGCGCCCGACCTGATGTATGGCGGCAGCATCGAAACCTTTGCCCTCGCCAGCCGCTGGATGGATTGGGAAAACAACGAATTGCTGCACGGCCAGCACACCCTGGTCATGCAGATTATCCGACTGCCGGAAGACCAACGCGACCCGGCGGAAGCCGAGAAGGCGCGGCAGGAATTGATCCCGAAATTCCGCATCATCGACGAACAGCTCGGCCGCACCCGTTTCATCGCGGGCGATCGCTTCACCATGGGCGATATTCCGATCGGCATTCGGACCCACCGCTGGCATTTGTTCGATATCGAGCGGCCGCCCATGGCGAATCTATCGCGCTGGTACGATGAAATCCGGATGCAGCCGGGCTTCAAGGCGTGGATCGAAGACCCGGCCAACCATGTGAGCGGATAGCCCGTTCGAAAGAGGGAGACTTGTGGCGTGCCTGATGCGAAGAAAACCACCGCCCCCAACGTGCTGTTGATCGTGGTCGACCAATGGCGCGGAGACACCTTGCCGATTGCCGGCCACCCTTGCGTTCAGACGCCGAATATCGACCGTCTCTGCGCCAGGGGCGTCACGTTCTTGCAGCACTATTCGCAGAGCGCGCCCTGCGCGCCCGCCCGGACGTCGATGCTGACCGGCATGTACCAGGCCAATCATCGCGTCGTTCGCAACGGCACGCCGCTCGACGCGCGGCATACCAACCTGGCGTTCGAAGCGCGAAAAGCCGGCTATGAGCCGATCCTCACCGGCTACACCACGTCGACGCCGGATCCGCGGCAGGTCGACCCATCCGATCCGCGATTCAAGGTTACCGGCGGCGTGATCGACGGCTTCACGGTGATCGCACCCTTTACGCCGGTAAAACGGCCCTATTTCGCCTATATGCGCAGCCGCGGCCACACCATCCCGAAAAAACCCACCGACATCTGGCTGCCGAAGCCGGACTATCCCGACGCCGAGGGGCGCGGCCCCACATTCGCGCCGACCCGATTCCCGGCCGAAGACAGCGATTCCGCCTATTTCACCAACCACGCGCTCGATTACCTTCGGCATAACCATGCCCGGCCCTGGTTCCTGCATCTCGGCTATTGGCGGCCGCATCCGCCGTTCATCGCGCCGGAGCCCTACCACGATATGTTCGACCCGGCCGACGTCCCGGCGCCGGTCCGCGCGGCGTCCCCCGAGGCGGAAGCCGCCCAACACCCGCTGCTCAAACGATATCTAAGAGTGCTCGGCCAGGAGAATTTCTTCCAACATGGCAAAGGACGGGTCTGCGCGTTAGACGACGATGCCTTTCGCCAATTGCGGGCAACCTATTACGGCATGATCGCCGAGGTGGATCACCATGTGGGCCGTGTGCTCGACTGGCTCGAGAGCAGCGGCCAGATCGACAACACCTTGATCGTCTTCACCGCCGATCATGGCGAGCAGATGGGCGACCATTACATGCTCGGCAAACAAGGGTATTTCAGCGAATCCTTCCATATTCCGATGGTCGTCTGCGACCCGGGAGCGCAGGCAAACGGCACGCGCGGCACCACTGTCCGGCGGTTTACCGAAACGATCGATCTGATGCCGACCGTACTGGATTGGCTCGACCGGCCGATCCCCCGCCAATGCGACGGCCGCTCGCTACTGCCATTCTGCCATGGGGACGCGCCGGACGATTGGCGTAGGGAGGTGCACTACGAATTCGACTTCCGCAACATCCGGAAACCCAAAGTCGAGCAATCCTTCGGACTGAAAATGGATCAATGCAACCTTTCCGTGATTCAGGATGAACGCTTCAAATATGTCCATTTCGCCGGGCTACCGCCTCTCTTATTCGATTTAGAGGAGGATTCCGGCCAATTAAACAATCTCGCACAGGATGCCGGCTACCAATCCACGGCGCTTGAATACACGCAAAAATTGTTGTCATGGCGCATGGAGAATAACGAACGCATCCTCACCGGCATGCAGGCCGGACCCGGCGGCCTCGCCGAACGGTCTTGAGGATCGCGCGACCCCAGGATTGTCGCGGCAGGGCAACAGCGCGGGCAATCAATGCAGCCCAATGGGAGGTTAATCAGTTGTTTACAAATCGGGGACCATTCTAACGGCTCGTCTATCAAGTCCCCTTGAGGAGTGTATTTCATGACGTATCGTCGCTGCCGCGTTTTCGTGACGCTTGCCGCCGCATTGCTCTTCCTCGCCGTATCGACGCAGACCAGCTCCGCGCAGGTCGGCAATATCTATATGTCGATCGCGGGCGGCGTTCTCATGCCCAATGACATCGATACGAATATCCCCGGTGTTCTGAACGAAAAAGACGAAATCAACACCGGCGCCGGATTCACCATTGCGCTCGGCTATGACACGCCGATCGGATTCCGCGTGGAAGGCGAATTCGGCTACGGCCGCACTAATTTCGGAAACTTCAGCGGCAACGTCCTCGGCACGCCGGTCGTGGGCGATGCCAGCGACATCGACATCAATATCTACACATTTTCCGCAAATGTGTTCTATGGCTTCAACCTGCCGCTCTCGCCGATCGTCCCATGGATTGGCGGCGGAATCGGGTACGGCCATATCGAACAGGAAAGCGGCACGATTATCGAAAATGGCGTGCCAATTGCCATAGGGTCCGTTTCCACGACCGATGTTTCGGCGAATGCCCAGTTCGGTGTCGATATCGAACTCTCGAAGAATTTCGTGATTGTCCCATCCTATCGTTTCCTCTGGATCAACAGCGGCAACGAAAACACCGACGATTTCACGGCGCACAGCTTCTGGCTCGGCCTGCGCTACAATTTCACTGTCCTATAATCGCGCCAGGCGTTGGGGCTCGAAATCAGGGGCCGGCGTTTTCGCCGGCCTCTTTTGTAGTCCCCTGTTAAGAAGCGGTTCTGAGCGCTGATTGCGGGGTTATCGCGGCGCATATGGCGGCGATGATTATGCGCAAGAGTTTGCGCAGCCACTTGAGGATGAGGCGGAAGTTGTAACCGGCGGCGGTCATGACGGCGT
>JBFFGE010000100.1:0-16786 GCA_041557595.1 Alphaproteobacteria bacterium | reverse complement strand
TAAGCTGCTCCATCTTTATAGAATCGATCAACTTTTCTGCCGTTAATTGATTCCAAATAAAGGCATGTTGATCTAGCGCGAGGGCGAATGACGGTGGCACGCGCAGCGAAAACCAAATCTTTACCTTGTTTGATAATGATACTAGGTAACGCCGATCAATCGGAAATTCCGAGGATTCAGATGCCGGAAACCTGTCGCGCCCAGAAATTGACTGCATTTCGTCGAAATACGCGCCGGCTCCTGCCGGTTCTGGCGGTTCTGTTGGCCGCCATGGGCCATTCCGGCCCAACGCAGGCGCATCCGCACGTCTTCATCGACGGGGTAACGGACGTGGTCTTCGAACACGGCAAGATCGTCGGT
This sequence comes from Alphaproteobacteria bacterium, assembly GCA_041557595.1. GTDB lineage: Bacteria > Pseudomonadota > Alphaproteobacteria > UBA8366 > UBA8366 > JAOTYV01. The sequence continues at coordinate 16,426 of JBFFGE010000100.1, read as the reverse complement.
ATCCGGCAGCACTGGACGTTCGACGACGTCTTCAGCCTTTTGATGATCGAAGATTTCGACAAGAACAAGAATGGCAAGTTCGACAAGGCCGAAATCGAGGCGCTGCAGAAGGGGGCGTTCGAAGCCGTTCGCGAATTCGGATATTTCACCCATATTCGGCTCGACGGTAAGAAGATCGCGGTCAATCGGGTGGCGGAATTTTCGGCCAACCTCGCCAAGGGCCGGATCAGCTACAGCTTTCTGGTACCGTTCGTGGAACCGGTGGATCCCAAGACGACCAAAGTCGATCTGGGGACCTACGACGACACCTTCTATGTGTCGGTCACATACGATGCGATCGACCCGGTCCGGTTGTCCGGGGCCGGCAGCAGCGGCTGTCATTTCAAGATGTACGACGACGCGGAAAACCCGATTTATTTCGGCATGGTCGTCCCCAAGCGGGCGAAAATCCTCTGTGCGGCCGGTTAGACCATTTCTTGTTTGAAGTGGCTCACATGAAATGGTCTATCTCCTGGTTTTTACGCAAATTCGGCGTCGCGAACCGTTTCGGTTCACTCGGGATTTGCTCTAGGATGACGGGAAGGCCCGCTCTCTGGCTCGCTGCCGCACTGTTTCTGGCAGCCGCTGTCGCACCCGCGGTTTCCGCTGCCGGGACGCCCAACCCGTTCGCGGCGCGCGCACCGGTCGAGGCGCCCGGTGCGGTCGAGCGGGCATATCGCGGTCTCCTGCTTGAAATCTCGCAAATTCAACGCGGTCTAAATCGCAAACTTTCCGCCAAGATTGCCGAAATCAAGGAGACCGGCTCGGTCATGCCGGCGCTGACGGTGCTGGTCGTCGCATTTCTGTACGGCGTGTTTCATGCCGCCGGGCCCGGCCACGGCAAGTTTATCGTCACCAGCTATTTCCTCGCGCGGAACGCGCCGCTGTCGCGCGGCGTGATCATGAGCGGACTGATTTCTTTCTTGCAGGCGCTGTCGGCAATCTTGATCGTCACCATACTGGTGCTGCTGCTGGGGCAGGGCCGTCTGGCGGTGCTGGGACAGGTGGTAACGCTGGAACTGGTGAGCTATGGGTTGGTGGTGCTGCTTGGTCTGTACATGGCCTGGGGCGCATTGCGCGGCGTCGATTGCGATCATGGCGCGGCTGGGCATTCGGACCATCACGAAGCGCCTGCGATCTCCGTCCCGTGGTACCGGCGCCTCGGCGGCATGATGCCGGTAGCGATTGCGGCGGGCGTCCGGCCGTGCTCGGGCGCCATCATTCTGCTGCTCTTCACCATGGCGAACGGATTGTATCTGCTCGGCGTGCTGGGAACGCTGGTGATGGCCCTGGGGGTTGCGATCACCGTGTCGATTGTCGGCCTGCTGGCGATCGGCACCCGACGGTCGATTTTCCGGCTTACCGGCGACCATGGGCATACGCGATCATGGCTGCTGCGCGGCGTGGGACTCGTTGGATCGTTGCTGGTCGCGCTCATCGGCGCGTTGCTGTTCCTGGCGACGTGGGAGCGTCTTCCCGGCGGGTTCGTTTAGGCCGTCTGGTCCGGCGGCGGCTCGGCGCGGGCCTGACGAATCTTCCAGACCGCATGGCCGGTCATCCCGGCGAAAAACAGGAAGAACGGCAGCAGTACGAAATCGAGCCACGTCAGCACGCTGACGACGCCGAACATCGCAATGATCGACGGCACGAAACTGCCGAATGCCGTCGCCAGCAGGCCGATGATGCCGATTTTCAGTTTCTGTCGTTCGTTCATTGCCATCCAATGTTCGGTCTTGCTCGATCGGTGCCGTGGCCCTGCTGCAGCCCGTTGCCACCTGTGATTTACGGAATTATGCAGGCGATACAACCAAAATCCCCAAGTACCCGGAATTGACCGGCTTTGTCTAACACACTAGGTCTTGCGGATTTGGGGGCACGTGCTATCAATATGTCGTGTTTATTTTGCAGGAACGCTGAACCAATCCATGGCAGATCCTAAACCGGCGGGCGAGATTCGCCCGGTGCCCCTCGCCGATGCGCTCGGCGAACGCTATCTCTCCTATGCGCTCTCCACGATCATGTCGCGATCGCTGCCCGATGTGCGCGACGGTCTGAAACCGGTGCATCGCCGGCTGCTCTATGCGATGCGCGAATTGCGGCTCAATCCCGAAGCCGGCTTCAAGAAATGCGCGCGCATCGTCGGCGATGTGATGGGTAAATACCACCCGCATGGCGACACCGCGATCTACGATGCGATGGTCCGCCTGGCGCAGGATTTCGCGGTGCGCTACCCGCTGGTCGACGGTCAGGGCAATTTCGGCAATATCGACGGAGATAACCCCGCGGCGATGCGCTACACCGAGGCGCGGCTGACGGCGGTGGCCCAGCGGCTGCTCGAAGGCATCGACGAAGACGCCGTCGATTTCCGCGACACCTATGACGGCGACAACAGCGAACCGCTGGTGCTGCCGGCGAATTTCCCGAACCTGCTCGCCAATGGCGCGGCCGGCATCGCGGTCGGCATGGCGACCAACATCCCGCCGCACAACGTGTTCGAGCTGTGCGACGCGCTGCTGCACCTGATCAAGTTTCCCAACGCGACCGTGGGCAAGCTGGTGGAGTTCGTGCCGGGGCCGGATTTCCCGAATGGCGGCGTGTTGTGCGAAAGCCGCGCCGCGATCCTGGAAGCCTACAAAACCGGCCGCGGCGGTTTCCGGCTGCGCGCGAGTTACGAGATCGAGAAAATCAAGGGCGGCGGCTATCAGATCGTCGTTACCGGCATTCCCTATCAGGTGCAGAAGGCCAAGCTGATCGAGAAGATCGCCGAGCTGATGCATGCCCGCAAGCTCACCATGTTGGCCGACATCCACGATGAATCGACCACCGACGTGCGGCTGGTGCTGGAGCCCAAGAGCCGCAACGTCAATCCCGATCACCTGATGGAAAGCCTGTTCCGGCTGACCGACCTCGAGACCCGGGTGTCGCTCAACATGAACGTGCTCGACGCCAATCAGCAGCCCCGCGTGATGAACCTGCGCGAGGTCTTGCGCGGCTTCCTCGACCATCGGCACGACGTTCTCATCCGGCGCAGCAAGCACCGCCTGGGCAAGATCGAGCACCGCCTGGAAGTTCTCGACGGTCTGCTGATTGCCTATCTGAACATCGACGAGGTGATCCGCATCATCCGCGAGGAGGATGACGCCAAGGCATCGCTGATCAAGGTATTCAAACTGAGCGAGGTGCAGGCCGAAGCCATCCTCAACATGCGGCTGCGCCACTTGCGCAAGCTTGAGGAAATGGAGATCCGCACCGAGCACAAATCGCTGATGGACGAGCGCAAGGCGCTGAAGGCGCTGCTCAAGGACGAGGCGCAGCGCTGGAAACGGATCGGTGACGAAATCAAGGAAATCCGCAAGGAGTTCGACCAGAAATCCGAACTCGGCCGCCGCCGCACCGAACTGGGCGACGCGCCGTCGGCCGTCGTGATTCCGCTCGAAGCGATGATCGAACGCGAACCGGTGACGGTGATCTGTTCGGCCAAGGGCTGGATCCGCGCGGCGCGCGGGCATCTCGCGGATATTAGCGACATCAAGTACAAGGAAGGCGACAGCCAGCGCTTCGCCTTCCATGCCCAGACGACCGACAAGCTGATTATCTTCGCGACCAACGGCCGTTTTTATACCGTGGGCGTCGACAAGCTGCCGGGCGGGCGCGGCTTCGGCGAACCGCTCACGTTGATGATCGACCTCGGCAACGAGCACGACATCGTCGAGCTGACCACCCACGATCCGGAGCGCCGGCTGGTGGTGGCGTCGAGCGACGGGCGTGGCTTCATCGTCAACGAAAAGGACATCACGGCGCAGACGCGGGGCGGTAAGCAGGTGCTCAACCTGGCGGCCGGCGCCGAGGCGGCGGCATGCACGCCGGCGGCGGGCGATTCGGTCGCGGTGGTCGGCGAAAATCGCAAGCTGCTGATCTTTCCCATCGAGGAATTGCCCGAAATGACCCGCGGCCGGGGCGTCATCATGCAGCGCTACGCCAAGGGCGGGCTGTCCGACGTCCTGACCTTCGCGCTGGCCGAGGGGTTGAGCTGGCCCTCCGGCGACCGCATGCGGACCGAGAGCAAGCTGGACGACTGGATCGGCAAGCGCGCCCAGGCGGGCCGCATCGTGCCGCGCGGATTCCCGCGTAACAACCGGTTCGGATAGGGGCGGTTGACGGCGGTCGCCTAGCGCAGCGTGCGCCCATTCGGGCGCACAGAAGCTGCTCTATCTTTATAGAATCGATCAACTTTTCTGCCGTTAATTGTTTCCAATTAACGGTAGGTTGATCTAGATCGGCTGCCAGCCTTGCGGGCCGAAGCCTTCCAGCGGCCGGAATCGGCCCTTATAGGCCATCTTCGGGCTGTCCTCGATCCAGAAGCCGAGATAGACGTAATCCAGCCCACGGGCGCTCGCCTGCTCGATCAGCCACAGCACCATGTAGCTGCCGAGGCTGCGCCGCGACGCGTCCGGGTCGAAGAAGCTGTAGACCGCCGACAAGCCGTCGCCCAGCCGGTCGAGCAGCATCGCGGCGATCAACACGCCGTCGCGGGTGCGGAATTCCACCAGCTCCGTTTCGACCGGGCTCGACACCACCATCGCCGCATAGTCGCGCCGGTTCATGCGCGCCATGTCGCCATCCGAATGGCGCGCGCCCACATAGCGGCGGAACAGCTTGAACTGCTCGTCGGTGATGCGCTTGCCGGCCCAACGCGCAGTCAGGTCGCTATTGGTGCGGAGCACCCGCCGCCAGCTCTGCGTCATGTCGAACCGCTTGGCGGCGACCCGAACCGGAACGCAGGCGGCGCAGCCGCGGCAGGCCGGCCGGTAGGCGATATGGTGGCTCCGCCGGAAGCCGCCGGCCGACAGCTGGTCGAACACGTCCTGCGAGTGCACGCCGGAGAGTTCGGTGAAAATCTGCTGCTCCATCCGCCCCGGCAGATAGGGGCAGGGCATCGGACCCGAACGATAGAAGGTCAGCACGCGGGTCGGCGCCCGCTGCAGCGTCATGGATCGACTCCGGATTTCGTATCGGGTCTCGGCATGCCGCGATGATGCCGCAGCTTGGCCGTCCGCGCAACGAAACGGATTGGGTAGAATGGCTGGGAGCAACTGCATCCGGCGCTGTTGGCCGGAGCGCCGGTGATGGTGTATGTCACCGGTGACGGAGGAGGACCGATGGCGGGTGCGGCGCTGCAGCGGCGGCTCAACAGGGCGGGCGCGTTGATGGAGGCGGAGGCTTTCGCCGACGCGGCGGCGGCGTATGAGCGGATCCTCGCCGAGGCGCCGGCGCATGTGGAGGCCCGCTACAATCGGGCGGTGGCGCTGGCCCAGCTCGGCCAAATCGCCGACGCGGTTTCCGGGTTTCGGGACCTCATCGCGGCGCAGCCGGATGTCGCGGCCGCCCATGCCGCGCTTGCCGTAGCACTCGAGGCCCATCGGATCGAGCGTTTCGGGCCCGGCGTCGCACTGCTGCCGATCATGGCGCTACGGACACCGGTCGATGCCTATCTGGCGGCGATGAACGCCGTTCCGGTGCTGCACGGCTGCCATGCAGCGCTCGGCGAAGTCCTGATGCAGCAAGGCCGGCTCGCCGAGGCGGAAGCCGCGCTGGCCGCGGCCGGCGTTTACGCCGCCGACCTGCCCGACGCGATGTTCGATCTCGGCGCGACCATGGCCCGGCCCGGCGACCTGGGCGCCGCGCTCGCACTGCATCGCCGCGCGCTGGCCGACGCCCCCGATCATGAAGAAATCTCGGAGCAGGACTACCTGAACACTGATTTGACCTTCACCGAGGGCGAAATCCTGTTGCCCGACGGGTTCGAGGTGATGATGGAATGGGAGCGCCCGATCATGGAGCGCTCCGCGGAAATCGTCTGCCACAATCAGGGCGACGTCATGAATGTGGGCTTCGGCATGGCGATCATCGACAGCGCGATCCAGCGCTGCGGCGTGACCAGCCACACCATCATCGAGGCTCATCCGCAGGTCGTGCAGCGGGCCGAGGAATGGGCGAAGGACAAGAAGGCGGTGACGATTATCCCGTCGACATGGCAGCAGGCGCTGGATGCGTTGCAGCCGTTCGACGGCATCTATTTCGACACGCTGATGCCGCCGATGATCCCGGTTCTGGAGCGCGCGCCGAGTATTTTAAAGAAAAACGGCGTGTTCTCGTATTTTCAATACATGGTTCAACTTCAGAACATTGAAGTTATGATTCGGGACGATTTGGAATTCGGCATCGAATATCATGCCTTCGACGAAATTCCCGACAATAAATACTATCGTTTGAACGAGAAGAATGCGGACGGCCGCTATGTCGCGCCGCTGTTTATCTTTCGGAAGATGTGAGGAAGAGCGAATTAGTTACTTCACGACGCCGCGTCGTCCGCAAGCTTATCCAGGTAACCCGCCAGGGACATTGCCAGCCCGACATATTCCTTCGCCTGCGCGGGTGAAACGTCGAAATCGTCGGCATGGGCGGCCTTGTTCCGCAGGCGCCGCAGGTCCTGAAAAATCTTGATCTTCCGCCGTTCGAGGATACCGGACCGTTCCATGATTTGCTGGATCAAGCGGTAGGGCTCGGCGACATCGTAATCCATCTTGTGGCCGCGGCGTTCGATCAGCGCCTTGGCGGCGCCTTGCACCTGTGTCCAGGCTTCCAGGACGGCGGCGTTGGGCGCGATGTCGGCCAGTGTCGTCAGGCGGGATTGGACGTCGCGGTAGGCAGCGGTCTCCGCGAGCCCCGCCTTGAGGTCGGGTCCGGCGGCGGCCTTCAACGCCTCGATTTCCTTGTCGAATTCGACTTCGAAGTCCTTGTATCGAAGGCGGCGCAACCCGGGGAACAGGGCGATGATCGGCGCGCGAAACAGGACCAGCGCGGCGATGACCGCGAGCGGCCAGGCGAACGCATCCGCGAGTTTGGAGATAAAAGTAAGCCAATCCATGTGCCGCCGATCCGATACCGTCGTGAGACAGACGATCACTTAAGCAGCAAATCGTTATCAGTAGCTTACCAAGGACCGGATTAAGGCATTTCAGCCGATTTCGGCGTGTGAACCGGGATTTGCGATTCGGCCGTTATCCCCGGCGCACGTCGCCGGCGGTCGCCGTGCCGGTCTCGCGGACCCGCGCCGCCCGGATTACCACCGTGCCGGACAGCAGATCGTGCAGCTGACGGCGGCGATCGTCGAACAGGGCCCAGATCAGGATCAACCCGCTGGTCAGCGGCGTCAGGAACCAATAGAGCGCCGAGGCGACGAAGGCCTCGAAATAGGTCGGCCGCGCGCCGTTCCAGGCGCGGGTCTCGATGCCCATGCAGCGCATGCCAAGCGTGCCGGCCTGTTTGCTGCCGACGGTGGCGGTGTCGTAGACGATCAACAGCGGCAGCGCCACGATCAGGGCGATCAGCCCGGCGAAGATAAATAGGGTGAACAGGTTGAAAATGGCGAGCGCCACGATAATCGCGCCCAACAGCGCGATATCGATGACGAAGGCGATCGCGCGCCGCCACAGCACGCCGTCGTAAAATTCCGGGCGGTCGAGCGGGTTCGGCGGTTCCGCCGACCAGGAAAAGTCCGCATCGATGGGTTCGGGCAGGTTGCTGGCCACGCTAGCGTCTCCCTGTGTCGTGCCTGTGTTTCAGATTAGGACGGCGCGCGGCGGATGCAAGAGGCAACGGCCGCAAGGGGGAAGGCGCGGTGCGATGGGTCAGCCTCTCGGCTGAACCATGGAGGGGGGCAGCAGGACTTTCGGATCGGCGTCCGGACGGCGGCGCAGCAGGGTGATTTCGACCCGCCGGTTGGGCGCCGCGTTGGGAGCGCCATCCTTGACCGGTTGCAGATCGGCAAGGCCGTGCACCGCGGCGAAGCGCACCTCCGGCGTGCCGTGCCCGGCCAGCAATTTACGCCCGGCATAGGCGCGTTCCAGCGAAATCCGCCAATTGGTAAGCGTTTGCGTGCTGCTTTCGTCATCCGCCGACGTGTGGCCGGAAATCAGGATCTTGTTCGGCAGCCGTTCGATCACCTCGCCGATGACTTTCAAGAGCTTCCTGCCGGTCGGATTGAATTTCGTGCTGCCGGGAGGAAACAGCGGATGCTTGTCGCGATCCATGAGCCGGATGCGCAAGCCTTGCTCGGTGACCTCCATGGCGACGGAATCGAACAGCTCCAGCAATTCGGGAACCTGTTCCATGGCGCGTCGGATGGCCGACTGCGCGGCGTCGAACTGCCGGTCCTCTTCGGAATTCTTCGGCAGGTCTTCGCGGTTCGGCGCCTTGGCCTGGTCCGAGGGGTCGCCTTTCGAAATATCGTCCTTCTTCTGGGTCACCACCTGCGAGCGCACATTGACCGTGCGCGACGTGGTTTGTCCCGGCGCTTCGACCGGGCCCGGATCGGTCGCCGATATGCCGCCGAAGACGCCGCCGCTGCCGGTCGATCCCTGGACCGCGCCGACCGGCTCGAAATAATTGGAAATGCCCTGCTTCTGGTCTTCGGTGGTGGCGTTGAGCAGCCAGAGCAACAGGAAGAACGCCATCATGGCGGTCACGAAATCCGCATAGGCGACCTTCCAGGCGCTGCCGCCATGGACCTCGGGAACGATCTTCTTTTTCTGGACGAGGATCTCGCGTTTTTCCGCGCCGGCCATCGGGCTAGCCCCCTCGGCGGCGCGGTTGGCCGGCATCGGCGCGGGCGGGTTTGACGCGCAACAGCAAGACGCTGATGCGGTGGTTATGCGGCGATTTCTGGACGTGCGGCCGCAGCGGTTCGCGGTTCGCCTTGCCGATAACGCGGACGATCCGCGCCGGCGCCACGCCGAATTCGATCATCGCGCGGCGGGCGTTGTCCGCGCGGTCGCCGGAAATTTCCCAACCACCGCGCCGCGCAATTTTCTGCGCCGGCATCTCGTCGGTGTGGCCGGTGATGGCGAGTTTGTTGGGCAGGTGCGCGATGATCGATCCGATGATCGCCAGGAAATGCCGGCCGCGGTCGGAAAGCGTGGTGTTGTCGCCGGCGAACAGCCGGAACTTGGTTTGGTCGAGGAGCTGGATCCGCAGGCCTTCGGGTGTCTGCTCGACCAGCAGGCTGTCCTGCATGCGGCCGATCTCGGGGATATCCTGGATTGCCTGGCGCAGCGCCGCGGCGACCCGTTTCAGCGAATCTTCCTCCGGAGCCTGGATCTGGTGGCTGTCGCGGCCGATGGAATAGCCGCCGCCACGGGCAACCGGGTTGTCGTGCTTGCCCTGGCTGGTGCCCTGGTCCTGGCTGCCGAAGGTCGGGATGGTGACGGTGACGCGGGGGGGCGATCCGGCGGACCGCAGCGCGCCCTTCACAGACATCGCCAGACCTTTGAGGACGCCGCCGCTGCCCGTCTGATTGACGGTGACGCCGATCGGCTCGAAGAAGTTCGAAATGCCCTGCTTTTTGTCTTCGGTGGTCACGTTGAGCAGCCAGAGCAGCAGGAAGAACGCCATCATGGCGGTCACGAAATCCGCGTAGGCGACCTTCCAGGCGCCGCCATGCGGTTCTTCCGGCAGCCTGATCTTCTTCTTGATGATGATCGGCCCGGCATCGGCGTCGTGCAACGTGTCTGCCATATGGTCCTACGTGCGGTGGCCTGCGAAACCCGCGGCTATACCGCCGGAAGGTTCTGCGTGGCTTCTTCCAACTCGATGAAGGTCGGCCGGGTGTGGCTCAGCAGCACCTTGCGCGCGAATTCCACGGATACGGCCGGCGCATAGCCCTGCAGATGGGCCAGCAATCCGGCCTTGATGCAGACGAAGTAGAGCGATTCGTCTTCCTGGTTTCCCTTCAACGCGGTCGCCATGGGGCCCACGAAACCGTAGCACAGCAGGATGCCGAGGAAGGTTCCGACCAGCGCCGCGCCGATCAGCCCGCCCAATACCGACGGCGGCTCGGTGATCGAGCCCATCGTCTTGATGACGCCCAGCACCGCGGCGACGATGCCGAGGCCCGGAAAGGACTCCGCGAGTTGCTGCACCGCATGGCTCAATTTGTGATCTTCGGCGTGATGGGTCTCCAGTTCCTGGTCCATCAGCGATTCCAGCTCGTGCGGATTGTCCGTACCCAGCGTCATCAGGCGCAGGTAGTCGCAGAGGAATTCGAGCGCATGATGGTTGTGCGAAAACTTAGGAAACTCGGCGAACAGGGTGCTTTCATGTGGATTTTCCACATGCTGCTCCAGCGCGAGCATCCCCTTGGTCTTGGCGAGGCGAAATACTTGATAGAGCAGCGTCAACAACTCCAGGTAGTCGTCCTTCTTGTATTTCGATCCCTTCAGGATCGACATGAGGCCGCCCATGGAACCGGTGAGAACTTGTTTGGGATTGGCGATGATATAGGCGCCGATGCCCGAACCGCCGATGATGACGAGCTCAAAGGGCTGCCAGAGGACCGCCAATTTGTCGCCGAGCGCGACATAGCTGCCGACGACGCAGCCGGTCACGACGAGGCTTCCGATGATGAGAAACATTCGACCCGATCATTCTTGGTTTTCTACCGTTCTTTTGGGTAAGGCAAAGTACTTAAAATTGAATTAACCGAGTTTGCCGCTATCGCCTTGGGGCACCTTCCTGGGGTAATATCCGATTAAATTGTCGGTTCCCCCTCGCACTCGGGTATCGCCTTGGGTTATCAATGAGTAGGGGCCGCGCCCGGCACCCGCCGATAGGGCTGAAATCGAAATATTGGCGCCGCATGAATTCAACCTCCAGCGATATTGACCCCTCCGATTTCCGCGAAGTCTGTGGCCGGTACGCCACTGGCGTGACCGTCATTACGGTGCTCGACCGGGAAGGCCGGCCCTTCGGGGTGACGGCGAATTCCTTCACGTCGGTGTCGCTCGATCCGCCGCTGGTGCAATTCAGCCTCGATCGCGGCGCCTCCGTTTTTCCGGTGTTCGAGAATGCGGATTTCTTCGTGGTCAACGTGCTGGCGCGCGGCCAGCAACAGCTCTCCTCATGGTTTTCCAAAAATTCCGAAGGATTCGAAGAAGTGCCGCATGCCACCTGGGCCAGCGGCTGCCCGATCCTCGACGGTTGCCTGGCCAATATCGAATGCACGAAATACGCGGTCTATGACGGCGGCGATCACGTCATCATCCTGGGCCGCGTCGGCCGTCTCATCGGCGCCGCCAACGGCGAGCCGCTGCTGTTCTACCGCGGCGCCTACGGCGATTTTTCATAATACGTTCTGGGCCGCCGCAAATCCGGCGCCGGCAATCCTTGGCCGGCACCCGATCGGTCGGCCGCCACGCAACCGGAGGATACCAGCGTGACACCGCAGGGTTCCACAGCGGGCACGCCTTCCAGCCTGATTGACAGCCCATACGCGTGGTTCCGCCTCGCGGTGTCGATTCTGCTGGCGAGCATCGGCAGCGTCGGCATGTGGTCGGTCGTCATCGTGCTGCCGTTCGTGCAGTCGGAATTCGGCGTCGATCGGGCGAGCGCGTCGCTGCCCTATGCCATGACGATGATCGGCTTCGCCGCGGGCAACGTGATCGTCGGGCGCTTCGTCGACCGGCTCGGCATTACGATCCCAATCGTCGCGGCGGCGTTGGCGCTGGGCGTGGGGTTCGTTTCGGCGGCGTCGGCATCGGCGGTTTGGCAGATCGCCCTGTTACAGGGCGCGCTGATCGGCATCGGCACCGCGGCCAGCTTCGGGCCGCTGATCGCGAACGTTTCTCACTGGTTCCGTCGCCGGCGGGGCTTCGCCGTCGCCGCGACCGCCAGCGGCAACTATCTGGCAGGCGCGATCTGGCCGACCGTGTTGCAGGGGTTCATCGAGACCGAAGGCTGGCGGGCGACCTATACCGGCATCGGTATCTTCTGTGTCTCCGCGATGATACCGCTTGCGCTGTTGTTGCGGCGTCCCGCGCCGAACGGCGCGGATTCGCTGGACGCGAACGGCGACGCGGCGGCCCCGCTGCATCCCATCGATATTTCGCGCCGTACGATGATGATCCTGCTGATGGTCGCCGGCGTCGGCTGTTGCGTCGCCATGTCGATGCCGCAGGTGCATACCGTCGCCTATTGCGCCGACCTCGGCTATGGCGCGGCGCGCGGCGCGGAAATGCTGTCACTGATGCTGGCGGGCGGCGTGGTGAGCCGGCTCGCATCGGGCGTCCTCGCCGACTATATCGGCGGGTTGCGCACATTGCTGCTGGGCGCTTCGCTGCAATGCGTCGTGCTGCTGTTCTATCTGCCGATCGACGGCCTTGCGTCGCTCTACACGATCTCCCTGATCTTCGGCCTGTCCCAGGGCGGCATCGTGCCGAGTTACGCGATCATCATCCGCGAGTATTTCCCGGCGGAAGAGGCGGGTCAGCGGGTCGGCATCGTCATCATGGCGACGATCATGGGCATGGCGCTCGGCGGCTGGCTGTCCGGGTGGATTTATGACCTGACCGGGTCGTATCAGATGGCGTTCCTGAACGGCATCGGGTGGAATTTGCTGAATTTGTCGATCATCGCGATGCTGCTCTGGCGCAGCCATGCGACGGCGATACGCCTGGGACGCCCGGCCTGACGATTAGCCGGTTCCCGCGGTATCGCCCAGCCGACGGGTCGGGAAGCCGTCGGCGGTCAAGGCGGCGATGATCTCGTCGACATGTTCTTCGTCGCGGGTCTCGACGGCGATATCCGCTTCCGCCTGCTTCACGGGCACGTCGAAGAACATCCGCTGATGCACGATCTCGACGATGTTGCCGCCGAGCGATCCAATATTCTGCGCGACCCGGGCGAGGGTGCCCGGCGCGTCGCTGATGGTGACGCGCAGCCGCGCGATCTGTCCGTCCCGCACCAGCCCGCGCATCAGCACCGAGGCGAGCATCCGCGAATCGATATTGCCGCCCGAGACGACGAGCGCCACGGTCTTGCCGGCAAATCGCCCGGGGTCCGCCATGACCGCGGCAAGCGGCGCCGCGCCGGCGCCTTCGGCGACGATCTTGGCGGTGACCGCCATGGTGGCGACCGCATCCTCGAGCGTCAGTTCGTCCGCCGCGACGAGATCGTCGAGCAGATCGCGGACGATGGGCACGGTCAGCGTGCCCGGCGTCTTGACGGCGATGCCTTCGGCGATCGTTTCGCCGCCGGCGGTGCCGGGTTCGCCGCGCACCGCCTGCGCCATCGACGGATACAGCGCGGCCTCGACACCGATGATTTCGACATCGGGCTTCAGCGCCTTCACGGCGATGGCAATTCCCGCCGCCAATCCGCCGCCGCCGATCGGCACGATGAGCGTATCGACATCGGGCTGGTCTTCCAGAATTTCGAGCCCGACGGTGCCTTGTCCGGCAATGATCTGCGGATCGTCGAAAGGATGGACGAAGGTGAGGTTCTCCGCCGCCATCATGTCCTGCGCAAACGGGACGCAGGCGCTGACCGAATCGCCGTGCAGAACGATCCGCGCGCCGAGCGCCTCGGTCCGGTTGACCTTGGTGAACGGGGTCGAGACCGGCATGACGATGGTCGCCGGGATGCCCAGCCGTTTCGCATGGTAGGCGACGCCCTGGGCATGGTTGCCGGCCGACGCCGCGATGACACCGTTGCGTGCGGCTTCTTCCGGCAGGCTGCGCAGTTTGACCAGGGCGCCCCGGTCCTTGAAAGAGCCCGTGAAGTGCAGCGTTTCGAGCTTGAGGTGGAGGTCCACGCCGAACTCGTCGGAAAGCGCGCCCGAATGGACCAGCGGCGTACGCGGCACGGCGCCGTGCAGGGTTTTAGCGGCGGCGAGGATATCGTCGATCGAGACGGTCATGGCGGTCCTCCGGCGGCGGAGATGTCGGCGCAGCTTACACCAGAGTGGTCGGCAGGCTCACGGCCGCATTTCAAACTTGGGAAGCAGGGTCAGGATTCCGCCGGCCCGCGCGCGCACCGCATTCCGGCTGCCGGCGATGGTCAGATGCTTGCCGTCGCGCCAGCGGCCCGTCAGGTCGCCGTAATGGGGCGAGAAGGGATTGCCGGATTGCCCGGTGCCGATCATGAAGCGGCTTTCGGCGAGGTTTCCGAGATCGTAAACCGCTCGGTATCCCGCGCCATGGGTATGGGAATGCCGGTTATCGCCGCGCCAGACGGTCTGCCCGCGGTTGACCGTGTGGTCGCCGCCATCGGTCTCGATCTTGGTGCTCGCAAAATCGCCGAGCAGGGGGATGGCAGCAAAGAAGCGATTGGCGAAATAAGCGCGGTGGCGCGCACCCCACTGCCACGCCGCCATGTCGCTGCCATGATCCTTGGCAAGGCGATCCAACGTCTTGTCCAGCGCCGCGCGCAGGATTTGCGGGCATGTTTCGGCTGGTCCGGTATTGATGTCGTCGCACCATCGCGGCCGGGTGGTGAGGGCGTGCAGGATAAAGCGTGGCCGCGGGCGGCTATAATCCCTGAACAAGGGGCCCAACTCGTCGGCGGCAAGCGCCCGCATGATGTCGTGCAGCCATGTGGCGTAGAGCAGCGGTTCGGGCCGGTCGCGCCGCATGCGGAAATCCCAGGCGCGCAGCATCGACAAAGCGGCTTCTTGGCGCTCCGTCTCGGGCTTGAAATCGGCCAGGCGAGGCATGAGGCGGCGCGCCGCCGTCGACAGAATGTCCATCTGCAGTGCCGCGCTGTCCGCCATTGTATGTCCGCGTGCATCGGGCAGGATCTCGAGCAGCCGCTCGGCGCGGAACGGGGCGTCCCAGTCGCCGGCAAGCCGGTGCGGGTTGTCGGCGCCGACCAGCCGATTGTTCGCGTTCATGACGAAGCCCGCAGGCGGATTGTGCGCCGACGGCACCGCGTCGGGCGCGATGAACCCGTTCCAATCGTGGCCCGAATCCTCCCCATTGGCCGGTTTTCCGCCATCGTGACCGCGCCGAACCGGTACGCGCCCGGGCGTGATCATGCCGATGCCGCCGCCGGTGTCCGCATAGAAAAGGTTCTGTTGCGGCGAGTGGAAATCCCGTGTCGCCGCGGCAAATTCCTCCCAGTTCTTCGCCCGGTTGATGGCGAACAGCGCGTTGGCGGTCCGGTCGTCGGCCCGCAGCGACGGCGCGGCGACGGCGAGCACATGGGTATCGTCATGCCCGTTGCCGGCGCTTCCGGCGATATCGGAGATGACCGGTCCGTGGCGGGTTTCGCGCACAGTCAATTCGACCGCTTCCGCATCCTTGACGACGATCCGCTCGACCCGCGTCTTGAAGGGGCGCGGCCCGTCGGGCGTGAGATACCGGTTCGGGTCCGCCGGATCGATGCGTTCCAGATAGAGATCCTCCACATCGCCGCCGGTCGTCGTCATGCCCCAGGCAATGTGATTGTTGTGCCCGAGCACGAGCAGCGGCACGCCCGGCACCGTGGCGCCGGTGAGCGACAGGGTCGGCGTTTCGATACGGGCGAGATACCAGAGGATCGGTTTGGTGAAGCCGAGATGCGGATCGTTCGCCAGGATCGGCTTGCCGGTGGCGGTACGGCTTCCGTCGAGAACCCAGGCATTGGAGGCATCGACCGGAGCAAGCGCATCGGGCAGGGCGGCCCAAATTCCATCCAGGTGCCGGAGGGCGGCCTTCGCGGGCGCCTTGGCGTCGGGCGGCAGCGACACCGGCCCGTCCGGCCCATCGCCCGGCCACAAATCCTCGATCTGGTCCGGCGTCAATCGTTTGGCCAGCCGAAGCCGGAGCAATTCGGTGCGCCAGTTCTTCGACAGCTGCAGCGCCATCACGCGGGCCCAGACCATGCTGTCGGCAACCCGCCACGCCTCCGGCCGGTGACCGAGCAGGAAGAATTCCGGCGGCAGCGGGCCGTCATGGCTTGCCAGGTAGGCGTTCACGCCCTTCGCATAGGCGTCCGCCAACTGCCGGGCGGGTCCGTCCAATGCGGCCGCCTGACGTTCGGCCAGTCGATAGAGCCCGAAGGTGCGCACGAACCGGTCGATCCGCAGCGTGTCCGGGCCGGTGATTTCCGATAGTCGCCCCGCACCGACGCGCCGCATGGTCTCCATCTGCCAGAGCCGGTCCTGCGCGTGCGCATAACCGAGCGCGAACAGGGCATCCGCGTCCGTGTCGGCAAAGATATGGGGGACGCCATCGGCATCGCGGATGATGTCGACCTTTCCGGTGAGGCCGGCGAGTTCGACCGTGCCGGCGGTCGTCGGCAGCGAGCCGCGCAGCCAAAGGACGACGAGCACCGCTGCCAATACCGCCAAGCCGAACAGGCCGCCGGTGCAATAGAGGATAATTCGGGTGCGTCGTTTCACGGATGGGCTCGGCGCGCGGCTTTGATTGCGGGAGGATTGGGGCGCATCATACCGGGAGCGCCGGCATCTCTGCCGGCCGGCTTTCACGACGCGGCATGAGGATTCGCGCGCGCGTCGGAAGACCCGAGCTCGCCGGGTACAGCTTGCCGGCGCAGAGGCCGGCGCTCCCGG
>JBFFGE010000099.1:0-16959 GCA_041557595.1 Alphaproteobacteria bacterium | reverse complement strand
TCTTTTTGGTCACCGATGCGGGCGTGATCACCACCGATCCGATCAACGCCGATGCGGCAAAATGGCTCAAGAAGGAAATTTCGAGCCGGTTCAACAAGCAGGTCAAATACCTGATCTACAGCCATGACCATGTCGACCACGTCGCCGGCGGCGAGGTGTTCGCCGACACCGCCGTCGTCATCGCCCATGAGAACGCCAAACGGACGATCATCGGCGAAAAACGGCCGACTGCGGTTCCCAACCTCACGTTTTCCGATGAAATGACGGTCGAACTCGGCGGCAAGACCGTCGAGTTGCGCTATGTCGGTCCGTCGCATTCGGACAACATGATCGTGATGCATTTCCCGGCCGAGCGCGCGGTTTTCACCGTCGATTTCATCTCGGTGAAGCGGCTGCCCTATATGACCATGTCGGACGCTTATCTGCCCGGCCTGATCGGGGCGATCGCGGAGGTCGAATCGATCGATTTCGACATCCTGGTTCCCGGCCACGGGCCCATCGGGACCAAGGCCGATGCCAGCGACCACCGCCGGTATGTCGAGGATCTGTACGATGCGGTGTTGGCGGCCGCACGCGCCGGACAAACGCTTGAGCAGATGCAGCAGAGCATCAAGCTTTCGAAATATGCGTCCTGGGGCCGGTACAAGGAGTGGCTGCCGCTCAATATCAAAGGCGCGTACGAGCGGATCAGCCTTCATCGCCGGGGCAACTGACCCTGGCGGCGATTTCCGGGGCGGCCGTATCGGGGGCGGCTATTTCTGGTCGGCGTTCAGCGCGACCGAGCGGACGAGGCTTTCTTCCCAGCCGAAATTTACGTGCGTGTTGCGGCGGCATTCGGCGGCGCGCAGCGTATCCGTGCCGCTGTAGCACTGCTTCAGGTCGGCCCGATAGGTTTCGAGCGGCCGGATGATGTCGCCCTGCGTTCCGTCCGTCGGGGCCATCGCGAAACCCCAGACCGTGAAGACACCGAACAGCAGAACCGAAAGACCTTTTCTCATCGCAAAACTCCCCAGTTTTACCATCGGCCACCGCAATTTTTGCTTTTCTTCCGCCGATAAGAATTACCCTAGGGAATTCGTGTCGATCCGAAAGTTCGATTAAGGTCTATCTCGAAAGTACGAATGTCCGCTAAATTAGCGACGATATCCCCACAAATTTTATTTTCTGCATATTTACCAAATGTTTACGGGCGGCCCAGACGATGGCCGGATGGTTAACCGGGTTGGCAACGGGCGCAAATTTGGTAGTTCGGTAGTGATGAATTGCACTGACCGACGACATTCGATGCAATGCGGGCGACCGGCCGCGGGACAGGCGCCGTGATCGCCGGCCTGTACGACGCCATCACCGACCGCCGCGGATTTCCGGGGTTTTTGTTCGGTTTGATCGCGCTTCTCGGCGTTTTCCGCGTTTTGTATCCCGACGCGCCGTCGAATGGCGATCTGCAGGAACAGCTCAGGCTGATGGCCGATTGGCGGTTGGTCTACGGCGCCGGCGCCAACCCGCCGCTGTTCACCTGGCTCGCCAAGCTCGCGAACGCCGTCCTCGGCCATCCGGCCGCGGCGGTGGAGATGGTGCGCTTCGGCCTGCTGTCGCTGTTCTGCGTGCTCACCGCACAAACGGTGCGGGTGATGATGGATGATGCACGGCTTGCGGCGTTGGCGGGGCTGTCGGCCTTCGCGATCTATGCGGTCGGGTGGGAGATGCAGTTCCGCTACACCAATACGATGCTGCTGATCGCCAGCATTCCGGCGACACTCCTCGTGCTGCTGCGGCTCGACCGGGACACCGGGCCGGTGGCCTATGCGGAGTTTGCCGTCGTCACGGCGTTCGGGTTCTACGGCTCGCACAGCTACGACATCGTCTGGATTGCCTTCGTCGGCGCCGCGCTGATGGACCAGCGGCTGCGGGGACGGTTGCTGCATCGCCGCATGGTGCCGGCGGCGTTGCTCGCGCTGCTGCTGCTGTCGCCGCTGATCTATTGGTTCGCGACGCATTCCGGAATTCCGGCCGATCTCGACCGGCTGCGCATCGTCCCGCTGGCCTACGGATCCGCGATCGTGCCGCCGGTCTCGGCGCTGAGCGATTTGGCATGGGCGATGGCCGGCTTGCTGGCCCCGCTCGTGCCGATCCTGCTGCTGCTGTGGCCGCGCGCCTTCGGCCGGGTCAAGGATGCGGGCGATGCCGACCGGACGCGGCACCGCGCGCTGCTGCGCCGCTACCTGCTGATCGCCGCCGCCTTCCTGATTGCCGGTATCGTGATGTTCGGCGTCGAGCGCACGCCGCAGCGATATCTCTATGTCCTGCTGCCGATCCTGCCGTTGATTTATCTGCGCCTCGCTGCGGCCGGGTTCGTCACGCCGCGGCGGGCGTGGTTCGCGGCGATCCTGGCGCTCCTCGCGGTGTCGACCGTGGTCGGCGTTTGGGTGCGCGGCGTATCGTAGGGGCGTTCGCGGCAGGCGACCCTGTATCGCCGGCGGTTTGTCTCCGCGGCATCTCATCGTCTACAGTCGGCGCACCGCAAAAACCGACCGAGGAGACGGATCGTGAAGACAGGGTTGGAAGGACGCACCGTGCTGATCACCGGCGCGGGCCGCAACATCGGCCGCCGCATGGCGGTGATGTTCGCCGAGGAAGGCGCGAACCTCGCGCTGTGTACCAGCAGCAACATGGCCGGGCTGGAGGCGACGGCCGGCGAGGTCGAGTCCGCGGGCGCCAAGGTGCTGACCATGAAATGCGACGTCACCGACAAGGATTCGGTCGCCGATTTCGTCGCCAAGGCGCATGACAAATTCGGTTCGCTCGACGTGGTGGTGAACAACGCGGTGTTCCGCTCCGAGGGCGACTTGCTGGAAGAGCCGGAAGACGTCTGGCAGCGCAACATCGACGTCAACCTGAACGGCCCCTATTACGTTTGCAAGAATGCGGTGCCTCATATGGTCGAGCGCGGCTGGGGCCGCATCGTCAACTTCTCCGGCATCGCGCCGTATCTCGGCTCATTTCCCGGCAAGTCGACGGTCAAGCTCGGCATCGTCGGGTTCACCCGCGGCCTCGCCAAGCAATACGGCGAACACAACATCACCGCGAATTGCATCGGCCCCGGCCATATCGAGGTCGAGCGCGACGCCTTTCAGGTCAAGAAGGGCGTCTTCGATCAACAGCCGATCCGCCGCTCCGGCCAGCCGGACGAAGTCGCCGGACTCGCCATTTATCTGGCGAGCGAGTATGGCGGGTATGTCACCGGCCAGTGCTACCTCGTCAATGGCGGCGCGTACATGCAGTAGGGCGGCCCGCCGCGCCGCGCGCTATTCCGCGGCCGCCGCCCCGTCCCAAGCCGAGATGAAGCGGTCGGCCTTGACCAGCGTGCGTTGCAGCAGGCGCGCCTGCGTCGGGTCGATCGCCGAGCGCCGGTGCAATACCTGCTGGTTGTCCCACATGACCATGTCGCCCGGCCGCCAGTCCGCGTGCGTCCAGGTGAATTTCTCCTGCGCCACATGCGCCCATAGGCGCTCCTGGATGTCGTCGCTTTCAGCGTCGGACAGCTCGACGATATAGGCGGAATATTGCCCGTGACGGCGGCTGAGATAGAGCGCCCGCTTGCCGGTGATCGGGTGGATGCGCACCATCGGATGGACCGGTCCCTCGACCTCCTCGCGGCAGGTCGGCTCCGTGAAGATGTCGCGCACCTTGCCGACCGTGTTGCGGCTGTTGTCGTGGCACATATGCTTGCCCTCGATCGCCGCCTTCAGGTCGTCGGGCAGCGTTTCGTAGGCCAGCACCAAGTTGCAGAACGATGTGTGGCCGCCGCCGTCGACCGGCACCTGAATGGCGTTGAGGATGCTGCCCATCGGCGGCGTCGCGATATAGGAATTGTCGGTGTGCCAGCCGATCTCCAGGCTGCCCGACCCGCGCGTGTGTTTCCGGGGCTTGCCGTCCTCGCCCAGATTGGAGATCAGGCTGACCCCCTCGACGTCCGAAATGCGCGCCGATCCGGGCTTCATGCCGGCCTTCAGCAGCATGGCGCGCGAGCCGGTTTCCTGCCGCCCGCCCAGCATGTCGGCGATTTCGAGCAGGCGGGTCTTCTCCACCACCTGGCCGCGCAGCAGCAGCACCATGTGCTCCGCCCAGAGCGCCTTGATCTTGTCGGCAACCTCGGCAGGAACCGGTGCGGCGAAATCGATGCCGCGTATTTCGGCGCCGAGCGCCTTGCCGGTGGGGATGACTTCGAGGTCTTCGAGTGTGTTGACCATCTTTCGCGTCTCCCTATTCCGCCGCCGCGTCGGCCTGCCAGGCCGAGATGAAGGGCTCGCCCTGCACCAGCGTGCGGTGCAGCAGCCTTGCCTGGGTCGGGTCGACCGCGGTGCGGCGGTGCATGACCGCCTGATTGTCCCACATGATCAGGTCGCCGACCTGCCAGTCATCCTGCGTCCAGACGAATTTTTCCTGGGTGGCGTGCGCCCAGACCCGGTCGAGCAGGTCTTCGCTTTCCGCGTCCGACAGCTCGACGATATAGCTCGACGGATGATCCCAGCGGCGGCCGAGATAGAGGGCGCGCTTGCCCGTGGTCGGGTGGATCCGCACCATGGGATGGATCGGGCCGGGCACCTCGTCGCGCGATTTCGGCTTCTCGAAGCTGACGCGCACCTTGCCGGACGTGTTGCGGCTGCGGTCGTGGCGAATGTGCTTGCCCTCGATCGCCTGCTTCAGCTCGTCGGGCAGTGTCTCGTACGCCATCACCTGATTGCAGAAACTGGTATGGCCGCCGCCGTTTACCGGCACCTGCACCGCGTTCAGCATGCTGCCCATCGGCGGCGTCTCCATATAGGAATTGTCGGTGTGCCAGGCGAGCTCCTGGCTGCCGGAGCCTTCGGTGTATTTCTGCGGTTTGCCGTCCTTGTCGAGATTGGAAATCAGCGTGATGCCGCGCACTTCCGAAACCCGGTGCGAGCCCGGCTTGAAGCCGCTTTTCAGGTAGAAACCGGTCGAGCCCGGCACCATCAGCCCGCCGATCGCTTCGGCCAGGTCGACCAGCCGCTGTTTTTCCAGGAACTGGCCGCGCAGCAGCAGCACCATGTGCTCCGCCCAGATCTCCTTCAGCCGGTCGATCATTTCCGGCGTCACGTCCCGGGCGAGGTCGAGCCCGCGCACCTCGGCGCCGAGCGCTTTTCCGGTGGGAATGACTTCGATGGCGTCGAGCGAGTTGTCGGTCATGGATGTCTCCTATTGTGCGGCGGCGGCGTCTTCGCCCCAGGCCGAAATGACGGGGTCGCCCTTGATCAGCGTGCGGTGCATGACCCGGGGCTGGGTCGGGTTGATCGCGGTCCGGCGATGCATGACGCAGCGATTGTCCCACATCAGCATGTCGCCGGGCCGCCAGCTATGGGTCCAGACGTATTTGTCCTGCGTGGCGTGCGCCCAGAGCCGGTCCATCAGCGCTTCGCCCTCGTCGGTCGGCATCTCGACGATATAGGTGGAGGGATAGCTCCAGCGCCGCCCGAGATAGAGCGCCTTCCGGCCGGTCGCCGGGTGGATGCGCACCATGGGATGGACCGGCCCCTCGATATCCTCCCACGATGCGGGCATGGTGGCGTTCGGCGCCAGGAGGTTCGCGGTGTTGCGCGTGCTGTCATGCATCTGGTGCTTGCCGTCGATCGCCGCTTTGAGGTCGTCCGGCAGGTCGTCATAGGCGCGGTACTGGTTGCAGAACATCGTCCGGCCGGAATCGTCGTCGGGAACCTTCTCGGCCCACAGCAGGGTGCCGTTCGGCGGCACCTCGGTATAGGAATTGTCGGTGTGCCAGCGGATCTCCAGGCTGCCGATGCCGTCATTGATCAGCGCCGGCTTGCCGTCCTTGTCGAGATTGCTGATAAAATTGATGCGGGCGTCCGCATGCAGCTGGTGATCGCCGGGCTCGTATCCCGCCGCGAGGTAGCGTTGCCGAATGCCGGCCGCCTGCTGGCCACCGAAATGGTTGGAGAATTCCAGGATGTCGTCGTCGGTGAGTTGCTGATCGCGGAACAGCAGCACCAGGTGTTCGGCCCAGGCCTCGGCGATTTCGGCGACGACGCTTTCCGGCAGGGGCTTCGAAAGATCGACGCCCCGCACCTCCGCGCCGAGGGCGGCGCCCGTCGGCACGACCTGAAGCGACTTCGACGTATTCCCGTCCATCGCGGTCTCCTATTCGGCGGCCGCCTCCCAGGCGGCGATCACTTTCTCGCCGGTAATCTGCGTCCGATGCATGACGCGGCGCTGCGTCGCGTCGATTTCGGTCCGGTAATGCATGGCACAACGGTTGTCCCAGAGCACAAGGTCGCCGAGCGTCCAGATATGCTCCATGGCGAATCGGTCCTGCGTCGCGTGCGTCCACAGCCGGTCGAGAAGTTCCTCGCTCTCCTCATTCGAGAGCCCTAAAATGTGGTTGGACGGCCAGACGCGGCGGCGGCCGAGATAGAGCGCGCGCTTGCCGGTAACGGGATGGATGCGCACCAGCGGATGCACCGGCCCTTCGACTTCTTCCGGCGTGGTCGGCAGCTTGGCCGAGGGGCGCAGCACGCCGGCGCTGTTGCGGCTCGCATCGTGGCGCTGGTATTTG
The DNA here is from genome assembly GCA_041557595.1 of Alphaproteobacteria bacterium. Lineage (GTDB taxonomy): Bacteria > Pseudomonadota > Alphaproteobacteria > UBA8366 > UBA8366 > JAOTYV01. The sequence goes on along the minus strand of JBFFGE010000099.1, from coordinate 10,367 downwards.
CCTTCGATCGCCGCCTTCAAATCGTCGGGCAGGGTCTCATAGGCCAGGTACTGATTGTTGAAATAGGTGTCGCCGCCGCCGTTCACCGGCAGCTCCAGCGCATAGAGCATGCTGCCGGCGGGCGGGATGTCCACATAGGAATTGTCGCTGTGCCACACCACCTCGTGGCTGCCGAGGCTGGAATTCGCCTTTGCCGGATTGCCGTTCTCGTCGAGATTGTTGATCGGCGTGATCTCGGGGTATTCGGACAGTTGATAGCGGTTCTTGTCCTTGCCGCCGCGCAGGTAGTAGGCGCGCGCGCCGCCGATCTGGACGCCGCCGAAAATCTTCGACGCCTCGATGAGCTGCGGATCGGTGATCTTCTGGCCCCGGAACACCAGGATCAGGTGATCGGCCCAGGCCTTGCGCAGAGCGTTCTTGACTTCTTCGGGCACTGCTTGCGCGAAATCGACGCCCTTGATCTCGGCGCCGAGCGCCTTGCCCGTGGGCACCGTTTCGAAGGAGTCGAGCGTGTTGACCGGCTGCTGCGCCGCCATGGCCTAGTCTCCCATGCCTGTTGTCACGTTGGATAAAATGCCGTTTCCGGAACGCCGCCGAACGACATCACTCCGCAGGGGCTGCCGATATTAAAGCACAAATTGGGGCCGAGGCCCAAATCGCGGCGCGCCGCATTCACAGGCTCCGGGGCGCCCTCAGCCGTCATCCCGGACAAGCGGCGAAGCCGCGCCGATCCGGGATCCATCTCCGTAAGGTTGTGCTCCGCATTTATTGTGGATCCCGGATAGACGCTGCGCGTCTTCCGGGATGACGGGCGGGGGATTGATTCTAGGTCAGCCCCATCAGCCGGAGCCGCGCCTCGGTCAGCGGGTTATCGCGATCCGCCGTGTCGGTCAGGATGGTGAAGTGGTTGAGGCCGGGCATCTCGAAGAACTCGACCGGCGCGTGATCCTTCCATTGATCCGCGAGAGCCCGGGATTGGCGGCGGAATTCGTCGCTTTCAGCGCTGCCGACGGTGATCGCGATCGGCGCGCCGGTGGCCGGTTTCAGGAACATCGGGCTGTTGGCGCGCGCCATTTCCGGCGTCAGGCGAACCTCTTCCTGCACGGAAATCTTCATTACCGGTGCGATATCGTAGACGCCGCTCAGCATCGTCGCGCTCTTGATCAGGTCGCGCGGCAGATCCGGCTCGACGCTCGGCCAGTCGGTCGCCATCAGCATCGCCGCCAGATGGCTGCCGGCGGAATGGCCCGAGACGTGGAGCTTCGCCGGGTCGCCGCCATGGGCGTCCGGGTTGCGCCACAGGAAGGCGCAGCAGCACCGCATCTGTTCGACGATGTCTTCCACCGTGACCGTGGGGCAGAGCGCGTAATTGACCACCGCGACGACCGCGCCGGCATCGACCAGCGGGCCCGCGACATAGCTGAAATTCTCCTTCACCCGCGAACGCCAGAATCCGCCATGGATATAGATATGCACCGGCGCGCCTGTCGGGTCGGCCGGGCGGAAGATGTCCATCGTCTCCATTTCGTGGCTGCCATAGGCTATGGAATAAGTGGCATTGCCGGCGGCGGCGCGATAGGCCGCGCTCATTTCCTCGCCGCGCGCGACGATTTCCTCGTGGTTGGCCACGGTTGCGCGCGGGTTGAACTGCGCCTCCAGCTCCTCGGCCGAGTAGCCGCGAAAGACTCCGTCATCCATCACTCGTTCCTCCGATGCCGCCCACGTGATCGCGTCTTCGCATGATCGCGTCCCGGCCGTGGCCGCGCAAGGGCTCTTGCCCCGGCGTCCCGCGCGCGGGATAAATATTGCAACGTTTTCATTGCAGCGGAATTCCTTTATGTCCGAATCCGATCCGCGGTTGCGCGAAATCCTCGAGGCCTTCGCGTCGTCGCAATTCGACGACGTTACCGTGCACTGCGCCGAGTTTCGGCTGCACGCGGTGAAGGAATCGGACGGCGCGGTCCGGGTCGTCGATGCGGCGGTGGAGGGCGTGGAAGACCCGGAAGCATGAGCGGCGGGCGCGCCGTTCGGCACATTGCGCGGTTGATTCAGGAGGCCTCGAAGCGCAAGAATATCGCTGCGCTGACGATTCAGACCGGGGACATCCGTCTCGCGCTAAAACGGAGTGCCGAAGCAGGATGAAGAAAAAGAAGGCCGCGAGCCTCGAAGAAGCCATTTCCCATTTGCGCGACGAATCGATCGTCCTGATCGGCGGATTCGGATATGGCGGCGTGCCGGAACAATTGATCGAAGGGGTCTGCAGCAGCGGGCTGCGCGGCCTGACCATCGTCAACAACAATGCGGGCACCGGGCACACCGGCATCGCCCGGCTGCTCGAGGAAGGCTGCGTCGGCAAGATGATCTGCAGCTTCCCGTTCGCCAGCGAGTCGCATGTCTTCAAGGAGATGTACGCCGCCGGCAAGGTCGATCTCGAAGTGGTGCCGCAGGGCACCATGGCCGAACGCATGCGCAATGCGGGCGCCGGGCTCGGTGGCTTCCTGACGCCGACCGGCGTCGGCACCGAAATCGCCGAAGGCAAGCCGGAGTTCGAGGTCGACGGCAAGAAATACATTCTGGAGAAACCGCTGCGCGGCGACTTCGCGCTGATCAAGGCCTACAAGGTGGATCCGCGCGGCAATCTGATCTATCGCAAGGCGGCCCGGAATATCAATCCGGTCATGGCGATGGCCGCCGACTTCACCATCGCCGAAGTGTCCGAGGAGGTGCCGATGGATGCGCTCGACCCCGAAGCCATCGTGACGCCCAGCGTCTATGTCGATTGTTTTTATGTAACCGGTGGATGAAGCGATGACCGTAAAAGTGACCGCGCCCGACAAACCGCTGCTCAGCCGCGACCAAATGGCCAAACGGCTGGCGCAGGACCTCGAGGCCGATTGGGTGGTCAATATCGGCATCGGTATCCCGACCCAGGCCGTGGCCTATGTGCCGAAGGAGCGGGATGTGATCCTGCACAGCGAGAACGGCATCATCGGCATGGGGCCGCCGCCGGAGCGCGAAGAAGACATCGACCGTGACCTGATGAGCGCGGGCAAGGGGCCGGTGACGCTGATGCCCGGCGGCGCCTATGTCCATCATGCGGATTCGTTTTCGCTGGCGCGCGGCGGCCGGCTCGACTGCGCGGTACTCGGCGCCTACCAGGTGGCGTCGAACGGCGATTTGGCCAATTGGAAGGTGCCGGGCGCAAGCTCGGGCAATATCGGCGGCGCGATGGATATCGCGGTCGGCGCCAAGCAGGTCTTCGCGATCATGACCCATGTGTCGAAAGACGGGACGCCCAAGGTGGTCGACCGGCTGACCTATCCGCCGACCGCGCTCGGCGTCGTCACCCGCGTCTACACCGACATGGCGGTGCTGTCGGTGACGCCCGACGGCTTCGTGCTCGAGGAGGTCGCGCCGGGGTTGACGGTGGACGATGTCCAGGCCGCCTGCGACGCAAAGCTGATTCTGCCGTCCGAGGTCCGCACGATCGCGGCCTGAGGCAAACGGCGAAACGATTTTTGACGTAAGTGCTTGCGGGCAACGCCCGGTTGCAGGAGAGGGTGATGCCGATGCGACGGGCGGGCGCGAATGCGTCCTGCGTGCGGGGTTCGGATAATTCCGGTGACTTTTGTGCAGCAATCAGTAATGGAAAATTAAGGCGCATAAACCATAATGAAATGCTAGAGGAGTACTAAAAACGCCTTTCCTCATCCCAATATTACGCGGCAACTTCAGAAACATTTGTCGGAGCTACAGGCATGGCCTCTCGGGTGGACGCGCTTAAGAATAAACACATCGCAAAGATCGTGGCGCTCGCGAAAAAGCGCCTAACGGGGCGCAAGGCGGCGCAAGCGGAACTCTATATCCGCGAATTTTACGCCGGCGTTCTGGCGGACGACATCCTGGAAAGTACGCCGGAAGACCTCTATGGCGCCGCGCTGTCCCTGATGCAATTCGCCGCCGGCCGCAAGCCGAACCAGGCAAAGGTCCGGGCCTACAATCCGCAACCCAAGAAAGACGGCTGGAGCGCGCCGCACACCATCATCGAGATCGTGAACGACGACATGCCGTTTCTGGTCGATTCGGTCACGATGGAGCTGAACGTCAGCAATCTGACCGTTCATCTGGTGGTTCATCCGATCTTCAACGCGCGCCGGGACGGCGCGGGCAAACTGACCGCGCTCGATACCGGCGCGACCGATGACGACAAGTGGATCTGCGAATCCCATATGCAGATTCAGGTCGAGGAGCAAACCTCGCCCGAGGCGTTGCGCGAGATCGAGGAAAATGTGAGCCGCATTCTCGGCGACGTCCGCCTGGCGGTCGAGGATTGGCCGAAGATGCTGGCGCGGGTATCGGAGGTGACGAAAACGCTCAGGAAGACTCCGCCGCCGGTGCCGGAAGAAGAACTCGCCGAGGCGATTTCGTTCCTCGAATGGATCCACGACAACAACTTCACCCTGATCGGGTGCCGCGAAATCGACATCGCGCAACAGGGGAGCAAGACATCGGTCGCGGTGGCGCCGAAATCCGGTCTCGGCATTCTTCGCGACGATGCGGTCGAGGTCTTTTCGGGCCTGCGCCAAATGGGCAAGATGCCGCCCGAGGTGCAGGACTTCCTGCAGAAGCCGCAGCCGCTGCTGATCACCAAGTCGAGCCTGCGCTCGACGGTGCACCGGCCGGCGCCGCTCGACGCCATCGCGGTCAAGAAATTCGACAAGGACGGCAAGGTCATCGGCGAATCGGTTTTCGTCGGCTTGTTCACATCGGCCGCCTACAGCATGAGTCCGCGCCGCATTCCGGTGCTGCGTCGCAAGGTTGACGAGGTCATGTCCCGGTCCGGGTTCGATCCGCGCAGCCACAGCGGCAAGGCGCTGATGCATGTGCTGGAAAATTTTCCGCGCGACGAGTTGTTGCAGATCGAAGCCGATACGCTCGAGGAAATCGGCATTGGCGTCGTCAATCTGCAGGAACGCCAGCGCGTTGCGTTGTTCGTCCGCCGCGATCCGTTCGAGCGCTTCGTCTCGGCTTTTGTCTATGTTCCGCGCGAGCGGTACAATCCGGCGCTGCGGCGCGGCTTCGAATCGATTCTCGCGGCCGAATTCAACGGCATCGTCGCCCAGCACAACGCCCAATTCGGCGACGATCCGCTCGGCCGGCTGCACTTCACGATTGCCACCAGGCCGGGCGCGATTCCCGACTACGACATCCGCAAGATCGAGGCGCGATTGAAAGATGCCGGGCGCACCTGGTCCGACCGGCTGCAGGAAGTGTTGGCGGAAAGCCATGGCGAGGAAGCCGGAAACCGGGTTTACCGCCGCTATGCCGAGGCCTTTCCGACCGCGTACCGCGAACGCTCGAGCGCACAAACCGCAATCGTCGACGCCAGTCAGATCGAGGCGGCGCTGGTGCATGGCGGCCTCGCGATGAACCTGTATCATTCGACCGCCGCCGAGGAACCCGAGCTGCGTTTCAAGATCTATAAGGTCGGCGAGGCGCTCACCCTGTCCGACGTCCTGCCCGTGTTGGAGAACATGGGCCTCAAGGTCATGAGCGAAATACCGTTCGAGATTGCGCCCGCGGGCGCCAATGCCGTCGTGCGCATCCACGATTTCGGGCTGGTTACCAGCGACGGCGCGGCGGCGGACCTCGATTCCGTCCGGGACGGATTCCACGAAAGCTTCGAGCGCATCTGGCGTGGCGAAATGGAGGATGACGGCTTCAACCGGCTGGTGCTCAGCGCCAAGTTGCACTGGCGCGACGTCGTCATTCTGCGCGCCTATTGCAAGTATCTTCGACAGGCCGGCATTCCTTTCAGCCAGGAATACATGGAAGAAACCCTGGCGAAGAACGGTGCGCTTGCGGGCCTCATCGTCAAGCTGTTCCATACGCGGTTCGATCCGGGATACACGGGCAAGCGCCAGGTCGAGGAAATTACGATCGCGGATGAAATCAACGAGGGGCTGGAGGCGGTCAGCAACCTCGATGAGGACCGCATTATCCGCCGCTATCTGAACATGGTGATGGTGACGCTGCGGACCAATTTCTACCAGCATGACGAGGAGGGCGCGCCGATGCCTTACCTCACCTTCAAATTCGACAGCCGCAACATCGACGAGCTGCCGCTGCCGCGGCCGTTGCGTGAAATCTTCGTCTACAGCCCGCGTTTCGAGGGCGTCCATCTGCGATTCGGGTTCGTGGCGCGTGGCGGGCTGCGCTGGTCGGACCGGCGCGAAGATTTCCGGACCGAAGTGCTCGGCCTCGTCAAGGCGCAGCAGGTCAAGAACGCGGTCATCGTCCCGGTCGGCTCGAAAGGCGGATTCGTTCTCAAGAAGGCGCCGCCGCCGTCGGACCGCGAGGCCTTCATGGAAGAAGGTATCGCCGTCTACAAGACCTTCATCAGCGCGATGCTCGAAGTGACCGACAACCTGTCCGGCGACGAGGTGGTTCCGCCGAAGGATCTGCTGCGCAAGGACGAAGACGATGCCTATCTCGTCGTGGCGGCGGACAAGGGGACGGCGACATTCTCCGACTACGCCAACGAGGTGGCGCGCGCCCGCGGCTTCTGGCTGGACGACGCGTTCGCGTCGGGCGGCTCGGCCGGGTACGACCACAAGAAAATGGGCATTACCGCCCGTGGCGCCTGGGAATCGGTCAAACGCCATTTCCGCGAGATGGGACGCGATATCCAGAGCGAGAATTTCACCGTGGTCGGCTGTGGCGATATGTCGGGCGACGTGTTCGGCAACGGCATGTTGCTGTCGGAACATATCTGTCTGGTCGGCGCGTTCAATCACATGCATATCGTCGTCGATCCCAATCCCGATCCCGCCAAGACCTTCGCCGAACGGCGGCGTCTGTTCGATCTGGCCAAGGGGTGGGGCGATTATGATGCCAGCCTGATTTCCAAGGGCGGCGGCATCTTCGAGCGCAGCGCCAAGTCGATCAAGATCTCGCCGGAGATGAAGGCGCTGTTCGAAATCACCGCGGACGAATTGACGCCGGGCGAGTTGATCCATGCGATGCTGCTGGCGCAGGTCGACCTGCTGTGGTTCGGCGGCATCGGCACGTATATCAAGGCATCGACCGAAAGCCATGCCGCCGCCGGCGACCGCGCCAACGACTCGGTCCGTGTCGACGGTGAAGCATTACGCTGCAAGGTCGTCGGCGAGGGCGCCAATCTCGGCGCCACGCAACTCGGCCGCATCGAATTCGCGCGCAAGGGCGGATGCATTAACACCGACTCGATCGACAATTCCGCCGGCGTTGATTGCTCGGATCACGAGGTCAATATCAAGATCGCGCTGGGCGATGTAGTGCAGCGCGGCGAGATGACCATGAAGCAGCGCGACAGCCTGCTCGCCAAGATGCCCAACGAGGTCGCGGCGCTGGTGTTGCGCAGCAATTATCAGCAGAGCCAGGCACTGTCCGTGACGCAAGCGCGATCCTATCGCGTGCTCGATCAGCAACAGCGCATGATGCGCGCGCTGGAGCGTGCGGACTTGCTGAACCGGCAGGTCGAGTTCCTGCCCGATGACGAGGAAATCGCCGAGCGGCAAGCGGCCCGCCAGGGGCTGACGCGGCCCGAGCTGTCGGTCCTGCTGGCCTATTCGAAGAACGTGAATTACGCGCGGCTGCTCGAATCGGACCTGCCGGACGATCCGATGCTCAGCGAGGACCTCACGCGGTATTTCCCGAAACCGCTGCAGAAGAACCATGCGGAGGCGATCGAGCGTCACCGGCTGCGCCGCGAGATCATCGCGACCGTGGTGACAAACTCGATGATCAATCGCGTCGGTCCCACCTTCATCAACGAAATGCGCTACCGCACCGGCCGGTCGGTCGCCGACATCGCGCGCGCCTATACGATTGTCCGCGAGGTCTTCGAGTTGCGGCCGTTATGGCGCGAGATCGAAGCGCTCGACAATCACACATCGTCGAAGGCGCAAATTCAGATGTTGTCGGAGACCGGTCGCACGCTCGACCGGATGACACACTGGTTCCTGCGCAACGGAGATCAACCGCTGGACATCAAGAAGCACATCGACCAATACCGTCCGGGCGTGCAAGTGTTGCGCGAAAATCTGGAGGCGCTGCTGGCGCCCGATCAGATGGAGGAGACGCGCGAGCGGGCCGGACGGTTCGCGCGGCCCGGCGTGCCGAAGAAACTGGCGCGGCAAATCGGTCAACTCAAGGCGCTGTCGACCACCTGCGACATCGTCAAGATCGCCAACATGGCAAAGCGGCCGGTGTCGGATATTGGCCAGACCTATTTCCTGCTGGGCGATCGCTTCAAGCTCGACTGGTTGCGCCACAACGCCAACAACATGACGCCGGAAAATCCCTGGCATCAGATGGCGCTGGCCGCGATCATCGAGGATATGTGGGGAACCCAGGGAGACCTCACGCAGAAGGTGCTGACCAACGGCAGTTGCGGCGCCAAGGCTATCGATGGCTGGGTGGGCGCCAACAAGGAAGCGATTCACCGGGTCGAGGAGATGGTCGCCGAACTTGAGCAGCACGGCACGGTCGATCTGGCGATGCTGACCGTGGCAAATCGCGAATTGCGCGGCCTCGTCGCGGTGTAACGCGGCTGGCGGCGTTGCCGCCATTTCAAGCAATCCTTAACGTTTGCCCTGGAAAATCGTGGAATCCATACGGAACGCCGCGAATTTCCAGGGGAGTCCCGTGCTCGGAGACAACAAAGTCTCGGTTTGGTCGACCGTGGGTGCGAGCTACCGCTTCGTGCTGCTGCGGCCGGGCGCGTTGATCCGGGTCGGCTGGTTGCCGCTGCTCCTGCTTTTTCTGGTCGACCTTGTCGCCGGCGGCGCGATTCCCGGGATCGCCACTCTGATGGCGGATCCGGCGCGGGCCAGGGTGGCCGAGCTGCTCTTCACTTTTTCCGCGCAAACCGCGATCGCGGTGGTGTTGCTGGTCGCCTGGCATCGGGTGGTGATGCTCGATCGGGGCGCGGCCGCCGTGCCGGTCATGCCCCGGGTCGGCCGGCGCGAAATGCGCTATCTCGGTTTCTGGGTGCTGCTCAGCGCGTTCTTCGCGGCGGTGCTGGTGCTGACTTATCTGGCCGTCCTGGCGGGCGGTTTTCTGGTCCTGCTGATCGCCAATCTGGGCTTCGTGATCGCCGGGTCGGTCGAGCTGCCGCCGTTCGGCCGGGCCGGGCAGTTCACCCTGCTCTCGGTCGCCGGATTTCTGTGCGGCATGATCGCGGCGGTCTATGTCTCGGTCCGGCTATCGCTGGTGCTGCCGGCGATCGCCACCGATCAAGGCCGGCCGCTCAGGGAGGCCTGGCGGCTCAGCCGGAACAATGGCTGGCGATTGGCCGCCGCCTCGATCCTGGTGCTGCTGCCGCCGGAACTGGTCAGCCTCGCGGCGACGGCGGCGGCGCATTCGGCGGCAGGAACGCCGATGCTGTATCCCGCGGCGGCGCTGCACGCGGCCTGCTTCGTCATCCTGATCGTCTCGACCGGCACCGTGCTGTCGCTGTTGTCGCTGGCGGTGGCGGGCCGACGGGCATCGTCGTCGGCGCTGTCGACCGGCGCGCTCGATCCGGCGTAGATCGACCCTAATCCACCCGCACCGCGGTGCCGCTGACTGCGACCATCAGCATGCCGGCCTTCTCGCCGAGCACCTCGTAATCCAGGCTGACGCCGATCACCGCGTTGGCCCCCATCTCGGCGGCCTGCGTGCACATATCGGCGATCGCCAACTCCTTGCCTTCGCGCAGCACGGTTTCATAGGCGCCCGAACGGCCGCCGACGATGTCGCGCACGCTGGCGAACAGATCACGGAAGACATTGGCGCCGCAGATCGCCTCGCCGGAACATAGACCGAGATACTCGGTGACCTTGCGGCCTTCCAGGGTCGGCGTGGTGGTGACGAGCATGACGGTCTCCTTCGTGCGGTTGCGGGATGTGCGCCCCGGTCAGTGTCGGAAATGGCGCATGCCGGTGAACACCATGGCGATGCCGGCATCATCCGCCGCGGCGATGACTTCGTCGTCGCGAATCGAGCCGCCGGGCTGGGCAACGGCGGTCGCGCCCGCGTCGACCGCGGCCAGCAGGCCGTCGGCGAACGGAAAGAACGCGTCCGACGCCACCGCCGAGCCTTCGGTCCGGCTGCCTTTTTCGCCGGCGGCTTCCGCCGCCTCGCGGGATTTCAGCGCGGCGATGCGCGACGAGTCGACACGGCTCATCTGCCCGGCGCCGATGCCGACCGTGGCGCCATCCTTGACGTAGATGATGGCATTCGATTTGACGTGCTTGCACACAGTGAAGGCGAACAGCAGATCGGCGGTCTCCGCCGCCGTCGGCGCCCGCTTGGTGACGGTCTTCAGGTCGGCCGCGCCGACC
>JBFFGE010000098.1:0-17006 GCA_041557595.1 Alphaproteobacteria bacterium | reverse complement strand
GGTTGCAGGATATGCGCGAAAAGGGCGTCCAGCAGGTCCTGGGTTTCGGACCGCGACTGTCCGTCGATCTCGAAGGTCTTGAACGGATCGAGATACAGCGAGCGCTGTCCGGTCACCGGGTTTTGCAGCACGATGTCATGGGTGGCCGGCGGCGTGCGATCCTCGATTTCCTGGATCGTTTTTTTATCCTTGATGTCGCGCTGGAAACTGACATTCGGTTGCAGGCCGTATTTGCACGTCGCCTGCTTGCCGTCGATGCGGGCGCGCAAATCGTCGGGCAAGGTGTCATAGGCGAGCGCCGTGTTGCACCAGGAAGTCCGGCCGTCGTTTTCCGGGACTTCGGCAGCCTGGAAGATCGAACCGCTGGCCGGCCTTTGGCGGTAAATCTGGTCGTGATGCCACTTCAACTCATAGGTGCCGAGGCCGCCGAGCGGCGTGCCGTCGGGCCGTTTGAGGCCGGTGACGTAAATCACCTCGGGATGCAGCGGCGAATGCATATCGCCGCGGACGATGTGGTCGAGTTCGCCGAAGCCGCGGCTGTAATCGACCAATTCACGCTCGGTCAGGTTCTGGCGGCGAAACAACAGCAGCGGATCCCGCTGCCACAGACGGTAGATCGCATCGAAGGTGTCGCGATCGAGCGCGGCGAGATCGACGTCGAGCACCTCCAGCCCGAAATTATCCTGCAAAGGCCGGGTGCGTAATTCCATGGGGCAGTCTCCGTCCGAAGTCGCGCCGATAGGGGTCGATAGGACGGTGAGTGTAGCCATATTTCGATGGGGCCGCTATTGCGGCTGATTGGCGCGATACGCCCGCCGGTACCCTCCCGACCGTCGATGCGGGTCGGGAGGGTAAGGCAGTCTTCCTGGACGGGCGGCGATAGGGCGGCGGATGCCCTGCCGGCCGCGCTATAGGATGCCGATTATTGACCCTGCGGCTGGCCGCTCGGCATCGGCTGATGCTGGTGCGGCGCCATCGGCTCCGGCTGCGGGGCCGCCATCGGGGTCTCGTGCACGGCCTCGTGCGGCGCCTCGTCGGCCTCGTGGCCCTGGTTCATCCGCATATCGATGACATACAGGATGCCGCCGGCGACGAACAGGGCGCCGCGAATGGCCCATCCGACGGTCTCGCCCCAGTTGTCGATCCAGGACAGCAGGCGGAATTCATACCCGACGAAATTCAGTGCTGTACTTCCAATTCCGAAGAGCAGCAGTAGCAAGGCTATCTGTTTCATAGCGAGATCCTCTTCGTTAAGTATGCTTGATTGAAAGGAAAATCGGCGTTCCTTCGCCGTTGGGCGGCACTAAATCATATCGTTGATTAACGGAAAGTTAACGCAAGAATTATGGATAAATTCCTAATTCGGCCCGCCTGATTTTGCCCTGTTCTGTGCGCAAGAACGGCTGATCCGTGGCGCTATTGTCTGCCTGCCATCGCAGGCGGCGGAGTTACCTATGCAGTTTTTTTGCCTTCAGGGGGCTTTTTCAGTGAGGATCGGCGTCCGGTTATCCGACGGAACGGGACAGCATTTGTCGAAAAACGAGCGGGAAGGCGACCAATTTCGCCGTCGCGATGTTTCGTGGCAACGGCTATCGGGCTATGGTGGCGGGGAGGCTGGCCGTGCTCCCAAGGAATAGATGTGCCGGGATCGGCCGGATAAATCTCACGGGAGGAAAATCATGACAGTCGAAGCACTGCAGACGGAAATCGCGCCGCAGACGATTACGATCACGCCTTTGACGCTCGACATCGGTGCCGAGATCGATGGCGTGGATCTCTCCCAACCGTTGTCGGAGCGGCAGCGCGCGGAAGTCTGGAGCGCCTTCGTCAAATGGAACGTGATATTTTTCCGCGATCAGACCTTGGACAAAGCCAGCTTCGTCGCCATGTCGCGGCAATTCGGCGCGCTCAACCGCGGCCATAACATCCATGATGTGGATCCGGAATTTCCGGAAATCTACGGTGTCGTGAAAGGCCGTCAGAAGGCCCGGATTTCGGGCGAGCCGAGATTCGATCCCTGGACCGGCTGGCACACCGATCTGACGCCGGCCATCAACCCGCCGACCGCAACGATCCTCTGGGGCGATATCGTGCCGCCCTATGGCGGCGATACGCAGTGGACCAACCTGGCCGCCGCCTATGACGCCTTGTCGCCCGCCATGCGGGAATTCGTCGATGGGCTCCGGGGGGTGCACACCTATATGAGTTATGCCGGGGTCACGCTGAGCAAGGAATTCGCCGAGCGCATCTCGGCGAATCAGAAGACCACCGAGCACCCGATCGTGCGGGTTCATCCGGAAAACGGCCGCCGAGCACTCTGGGTGAGCCCGAAATTCCTGCGCGAGATCGTCGGCTTGACGCCGACGGAGAGCAACGTGCTGCTCGCCATGCTGAAATCCCATGCGGTTCGTCCGGAATTCACCTGCCGTTTCAAATGGACCGCCGGGTCCGTCGCGATGTGGGACAATCGGTCGACCGCGCATCTGGCGCCCCGGGACATTCAGCACAGCGATTTCGATCGCGCGCTCATCCGCACGACGACGGTCGGCGACATTCCCGTCGGCGTGGACGGACGACAATCGACTCCGCTGGAAGGCACGCCGCTGCTCGCCGCCTAGATCAACTCTACAAAGATTGATCGACACCGACGCCTCGCTGAAAAGGAAAAGCGCTTCATGGGAGAATTCTACAATCCGGTCAAAGCCATCTTCGGCGCCGGAAGTTTCGACCGCATTCCGGAGTTGATCGCCGGCCGGCCCTACGCGGTGGTGACCTATGGCGAGCCCACTTTCGCCGGGCTGGTCGACCGGCTGGAGCAGGCGGCGGGCAAGGCCGCCATTGTGATCGACACTGTGATGGCCAATCCGGATTTTCCCGAAGTCCGGATCGGCTGCGAACGCCTGGCGGCGATGGACGCGCTGCCGGAGGTCTATATTGGCCTCGGCGGCGGTTCGGCAATCGACACGGCGAAGGCGCTGGCGGTGTCCGGCGGGGATTGGGGTTTGCTGAAGGAACATCTGGAGAGCGGCGGTGCGCGGGCGGACGAGCTGCGGGATCCGTGTATCATCGCGGTGCCTACGACGGCCGGTACCGGCAGCGAAGTCAGTATCGGCGCGGTCATCTGGGATCGGGCGAACAACGGCAAATGGGGCGTACGCACGCCGAAAGCCTATGCGGACTATGCGATCGTCGATCCGGAACTGACCCTCAGCCTGCCGCGGGACCAGACGATCAGCACCGCACTCGACGCCATGAGCCACGCGCTCGAGAGTATCTGGACCGTGAAACGCAATGCGGTCACCCAGCCGATGGCCGTGCAGGCGGCCCGCGACGTGCTCCGGTATTTGCCGGCGCTGAGCGAGGATCTCGGCAACATCGACCTCCGCACCCGGATCGCGAATGCGGCCATGCTGGCGGGCATCGCGCTGTCGCAGACCCGCACCTCCATCGCGCACCAGATGTCCTATCCGCTCACCATGCATCATGGCGTGCCGCACGGCATCGCCTGCGGATTTTCGCTGCCGATGGTGATGGGCTGGGCGATCGGTCACGACGCGATGTGCGACGAGGGCCTGGCCGGGGTTTTCGGTGAAGACCTGTCGTCCGGCGTCAAGCGCTTCGAGAGTTTCATGGACGGTCTCGGCGTCGCCCGCGACCCGACCGCCTATGGTCCGTCGCAGGCCGAATGGGACAGCTGGCTGGCCGACGCGCTCGAAGGGGAGAAGGGTAAGAGTTTCCTCGGTAAGGTGCCGATCTGACGGCCAGAGCAGCATGCACCCATTCTGGCGCACATAAGCTGCTCTATCTTTATAGGATCGATCAACTTTTCTGCCTGTAATTGATTCAAATTAAAGGCAGGTTGATCTGGGTGAAGCTCCGTTAGATTACGCCGTCGCTTTCGAGCCGCGCGAGGTCGTCGGCGCCGAGGCCGAGCAGCCTGCCGTAGACCTCCGCATTGTGTTCGCCGAGTGCGGGGCCGAGCGTGTCGATGCCGCCGGGCGTGCCGTTGAGCCGCGGCACCACGTTGGGCACCGCAAGTTCGCCCGCGCGGGGATCGTTGACACGCGCGATGTTGCCGCGCGCCGCGTAGTGCGGGTCCTCGAAGATTTCGTCGATCGCGGCGACGATGCCGCACGGCACTTCCGCCTCGGTGCAGAGCGCGACGACTTCCTTTTGGCTGTGCCGCCGGGTCCAGTCGGTGACCATCCCGTCGACGCCCGCGCGGTCGGCATCGCGCTGCTCGATGGTGCCGTATTTGCCGTCGCCGGCGACATCCGCATGGCCCATCAACTCGGCGAGGCGGGCGAAAATCTTGTCGTTGGTGCAGGCGATGGCGACCCAGCGGCCGTCCCTGGTTTCGTAGTGGCTGTGCGGGCAGACGTTGACCGTCGGCGCCCCCATGCGTTGGCGGATGAAGCCGACCTTGTCATAAGCGGGCGCGAGTTCGTCGAGGATACGGAAAATCGGCTCGTACAGGCCGATGTCGATCTCCTGACCCTCGCCGCTTGCGTCGCGTGCGCGCAGTGCCATCATCACGCCGAGCGCGCCATAGAGACCCGACATGTAGTCGGCGAGCGTCGCCGAACCGGGCGTCGCCGGCGGCCGATCCGGCTCACCTGAAAGGAAAGAAATGCCGCCGAAGGCATTGCCGATACGGCCGAATCCCGGTTTGCCGCTATAGGGGCCGGTCTGTCCGTAGCCCGAGACCCGCAGCATGACGAGTTGCGGATTGATCGCCTTCAGCACGTCCCAGCCGAGCCCCCAGCCTTCCAGCGTGCCGGGCTGGAAGTTCTCGGTCAGCACGTCGGCCTGCGCGACAAGCTTCTTCAGCATCTCGGCGCCTTCGGGGGATTTCAGGTTCAGCGTCACGGATTTCTTGTTGCGCGCTTCGCTGAGCCAGACCAGCGTGTCGCCACATTCGGCCACCGTGCCGAGCCGCCGGCAGGGATCGCCGACTTTCGGCATTTCCACCTTGATCACCTCGGCGCCGAACTCGGCCATGATCGTGGCGCAGTAGGGGGCGGCGATATAGGTCGCGATGTCGATCACGCGTATGCCGGCGAGCGGCCTTTGGCTGATGGCCTGATCCTGGCTGTCCGGCACCGTGGGGCTCCTCTGATTGGCTGATCTCTTGGCGGGGCGGAGAAGCGGCACTATAGGCCGCGCCGGGCACCGGAAAAAGCCATACATGTCCGGACACCTTTGTTGTACCTTGGGCGCGGAATTCGCCGCCTATCCGTTCGATAATTGTGGGAGCAGGATCCATGAACACCGTCGTCAAGCCGACCGCCTTCGCACCGGCGACCGGAGCCGCCGCAAATGCGTTTATTTCGGAAAAACTCGCGGCCTTCGCCGCCGGGTTCGATCTGGCGCGGGTGCCAGGTGAGGTCGTCGAGCGGGCGAAGCTGCATATCCTCGATTGTCTGGGCATCGGCCTGGCGTCGACTACTTACGAATTCGGCCACCGCATGGCGAATGCGATGCACGGATTGGGCGGCGAGGGCGACCTGCCGGTAATCGGCTTGCCGCTGCGCCTGCCGCTGCGCGACTCGGTCCATCTCAACGGCACGCTGATCCACGGTCTCGATTTCGACGACACCCATAGCGGCGGCGTCATCCATGCCTCTGCCAGCGCGGTGCCGACGGTTCTTGGCTCCGGATTGGCGAATGGCGTCAGCGGCGCCGAGGCCCTGGCCGCCTATCTGATCGCCGTCGAGGCAAGTTCGCGGATCGGCATGGCGGTGGACGGCAATCTGCACCGGGCGGGTCATCATCCGACGGGGCTGGTCGGCGCCTTCGGGTGCACGCTCGCGGCCGGGCGGCTCGCCGATCTCAGCGTACAACAGATCGCGCAGGCGCAAGGCATTACGCTGAGCATGGCCGGCGGCAGCCTTGAATTCCTCGCCGACGGCGCCTGGACCAAGCGCCAGCATCCGGGCTGGGCCGGGGTGTGCGGCATCACCGCCGCCGCGATGGCCAAACAGGGCTTCGCCGGGCCGAAACAGGCCTATGAAGGGCGCTACGGCTTCTTCAACCTGCACCTCGGCACCCATATCGGCGCCGACGCGCCGTTCGATCTCGCCACCTGCACCAAGGGGCTGGGCGAGGAATGGGAACTGCTGAACGTCGCGTTCAAGCCCTATCCGGCCTGCCATTTCAACCACGCCTTCGCCGACGCCGCGTTGGCGCTCAAGACCGAGCACGGGCTGACGCCGGACGATATCGAGTCCGCGGTCGGGCTGATCGGCGCCGGTCAGGTGCAGGTGGTGTGCGAACCCGAAGCGGCCAAGCGCCGTCCGGCCAACGCCTACGAAGCGCAATTCAGCATCCATTACATCATCGCCGCGTCGCTGGTGCGGGGCCGATTCACGCTCGACGAGCTGGACCCGGAAGCCTTCACCGATCCGGAAATCCTCGCGCTGTGCGACCGGGTGAGCTACGCGGTCGACGAGGACTCGAATTTCCCCCGGTATTATTCCGGCGAGGTGGTGGTCCGCACCAAGGACGGCCGCGAACTGCGCCATCGTGAGCCGTACAATCGCGGCTCGGACGCGAACCCGCTATCGGCGGAGGACATCCTCGGCAAGTACTGGTCGAACGCCACCCGCGCGGTCAGCACCGCGCGCGCCCAGCGCGTGCTCGACGCTGTCATGGCGCTCGATACCGCATTGGACCTGGAGGAATTGGGCGACGCGCTTTGTTTGGATTAAGAACTGATCGTCATTCCGGACGGTGCGGCAGCGCCGATCCGGAATCCAGGGCAACGACGATGGCTGGCAAACGTCTAGACTCCCGCCTTCGCGGGAGTGACGAAGAAGATTGGATCTGGAGGACCACACCATGCTGATGTCGGCGGAAGCGTTTCGGGAGTCGCTGCGGGAATACGCGCCGCGGGTCTTCGTCGATGGCGACGAAGTGCCCTCGGTTGCCGACGATCCGCGGCTGGCGCCGGGTGTCGCCGCGATCGGCGTGACCTACGATTTCGCGCTGGAAAACGACTACCGCCAGATCATGGTCGGCGCGCAGCACACCAGCGGCAAGGACGTGAACCGCATGCTGCACATCAACCGCAGCACCCAGGATTTGCTGAACAAGCTTGAAGCGGTGCGGCTGGTTTGCCGCGAGAGCGGCTGCGCCCAGCGCTACCTGACGCATGATGCCTTCAACGCGATCTATCAGACGACGCACCGCATGGATGCGGCCAATGGCACCGATACCCATCAGCGATTCGTCAATTATATGCACACGGTTCAGGAACGCGATCTGACTTGCGGCGTGGCCATGACCGACGGCAAGGGCGATCGTTCGCTCCGTCCGCATCTCCAGTCGAACCCGGATTCCTACGTTCGCATCAAGCAGCGCCGCAAGGACGGCATCGTCCTCAGCGGCGTCAAGGCGATCGTCACCGGTGCGCCCTATGTGCACGAATACCTCGTCATGCCGTGCCGCAACATGATCGCGGAGGACGCGGACTATGCCGTCTGTTGTGCGGTGCCGGTCGATGCGGAGGGTATCACCGTGATTGCCCGCGCGGCGGGACGTCCCGGCGAGAGCGCGGCAAAGTTCAGCGCCCGCTATGGCCAGTCGACCGGCGTCGTGGTGTTCGAGGATGTGTTCGTTCCCTGGGACCGGGTCTTTCTCGACGGCCAGTGGGAACATTCGCAATTCCTGACCACGACCTATGCCACCCATCACCGCCACAGCTGCATCGGCGCACGCGCAGGATTTGGCGACCTGCTGATCGGTGCGGGCGTGCTGATGTGCGAAGCCAACGGGCTCGAGCCCGCGGCGACGCCGCATCTGCGCGACCGCCTGGTCGAACTGATCAAGATCGTCGAGGGATTCTTTGCGTGCGGGGTCGCCGCCTCGACCTATGGCGAGGCCGATCCGTCGGGCACCTATCAGCCCGAAGCGGTGTTCGCCAATGTCGGCAAGCTGCTGCTGGCGACGCAAATCTACGACATGCATCGGATCGCCCACGAGGTATCGGGCGGCCTGATCGTGGCCTTGCCGGGGCCGGACGAAGACCACAACCCGGAAACCGGCGGCAAGCTCGCCGATCTGCTGACTGCGCGGCCGGACGTGCCCTATCAGCAGCGCATGGATGTGGCGCGGTTGATGGAGGATTTGACTGCGTCGGGCGAAGCGGGCTGGTACTCGGTCATCAGCCTGCACGGCGGCGGATCGCCCGAGGCGATGAAGCGCGAGATCTATCGCAACTATCCCATCGAGGACCGGGTTGCGGTTGTCGAACGCCTCCTCGACCGGGGCGTCCTCGCCGGCGAAGACGGCAAGCCGTCGCGCAACCGTCAGCCCGGCCGCTGCTGCGTCGAAGGCTGTGCCGCCCCGCCGAAGCCGCCAAAGGCGCTCGCCGCCGCGGCGAAGCGCAAGCCGGAGGCGGCGGAGTAGGGCGACGAGCCCTATTTGAAGAAAATCGCGCCGACGCCCCAGGCAAGCAGCCCGATCCAGATCACCATCAGGAGCCATTGCTCGCGGAACCAGACCGCATGGTCGCGGGACTTCGCCCAAACGACAATGTCATGCGCATATTGCGCGAGGCCGATGACCATGATCAGGGCGACGAAAAGCCAGGCTGCCAGTATTTGGACGATCGTCATGCCGGAGTCGATGAGGTAGTAAAGCACGATCGCAGCAAGAACAAACGATACGGCCGTAGTAATATTTGGTTTTACATAGAATTTTCCAGCGAAATTTAACCATGCACGCGGTGATATCCAAAACACGATCAATTTTATTATCGAAAATAGGATTATTATTATTGCGATTATTTCAATCGGGCCGAGGGTCATCTTCCTACTCCGTCGCCATGCTTTCAATCGCCGCGTCTACCGAAGTAACGTAGGCCGCAATGGCCGCTGCGTCTTGACGAAGATCAAGGTCCCGCTTCGGCGGCACCCGTTGGCGGTACCTCGCCCGGTCAATACCATGCTACCGGCGGGAGACCTAAGCTGGACCGCAACATCGTGGGTGCCAGTACAATATGCCGAACTGGGCTGAAATCTTCGAATTGCCGGCCAGAATGTGGCGCAAGACCACGGAGGTCGGGCCGCTCTATGCTCTCCAACTGATTTTTTGGGAAATTTTTCCCGGTTGGCTATTCGATCTCAACGTTTGGATCGTCACGTCGACGCAGATGCGTATTCCCGCCGGAAAGCAATCTCACGACGTCGCCCTTCGATGGGCCGACGAGGGCGATGTCGACGCGCTGATACGGTGCGGGATTGACCGAACGAAACTCGTCGCCGGATTCGAACGGGGCTGCAAGATTGCGGTCTTCGAGCGCGGCGGCCGCATCCTGGGCTATGCCCGGTACGGGACCGCGCCGCATGAACAGGATGACTGGCTGCTTTTCAGGTTCATGTCGCATGATGTGTATGGTGCCGGAATGTGGGTGGCGCCGGACTGCCGCGGCCAGGGCATCGCGCCCCAACTCATCGCATTCGTCTGGTCGTATTACGTTCCGGCCGGCTGCCGCCGCTCGCTCGGCATCATCAATGGCTTGAACCGGAACTCGCGGCAAGCGTGCGCCAAGGCGGGCGTGACGGAAGCGGGTCGAGTTTTTTACTTGCGCCTGATGGGTCTGGCATACCTGCATTACGGATCGATCAATCGGATCGGAAGATGGTGCCCGGAAAAGCGTTTGGAAATCCTCCTTGCGCATTGACGCAATCATGGCCGTGTCGCGGCCAACCCGCGATTGAGGAAAGCCGGGATGGGCACCGCCGAAAGAAGTGAAACTATCGATCGCGTGCTGACGCTGCGCGATTTTTGGAGGGGACGGAACCTCGAGAGCCATTTACTGATCGAGCGGCTTACGGCGAACAACCTGTCGATCGGTCTTGCCTTCGCCGGTTACCGGCTGGGGATGGCGGCAAATATGCTTTCGGTTGGAAGCGGTGTGATCGGCATCGTCGCGTTGCTGACCGCTATCGTCCTGCCTGTCGAAATGCCCGCGGTGTCGGTCGTAACGATCTTTGCGCTGAGCCAATTCGCCCTGCTATTGGATTGTGTTGATGGCCAATTGGCCAGGGTAACGGGAACCGCTTCGGAGTACGGAGCTTTTCTCGACAAGGCAATCGATTTCATCAGCATGCCGTTCCAGTACGCCGCCGTGTTCGTATACGCGTATCGATATTACACGGGCATCGGGATGACACCGGTGGCGGAAGCCGTCCTGTTGTTCGGATTTATTTTTATCTTGGGAACGCTTGCTCGCTTCTTTACGTGGCAGATTTTTTACTCTGCGTTTCCCGAAAAATACGAATATACAAAGATTAAAGATAACTACGTAACAATACTCATCAAGAATTGCATGGACCATCAAGTTTCTATTTTCAATATTCTGATAGCTTTGATTTCTCCGATCACTTGTCTATTGGTATTTTTCCTGCAGCTCTTGCTTCGGGCCGCCGCCTATATCCGTTACCTGCGCCGCGTCCGTTCCGGTTGATAGGGGCGGATCGGAATGTGCGTTCAGGGCAGGAAAATTTCCGGTTTGCCCGCCCAGAGATGTTCAAGTTGCGGGTAAATTTTGGTTCTTGCCCGCTCCAGGTCGTCGGGTGTGTCCACTTCCGTCCATGGCAATGAAGGGCAATGCCGGACTCGGACGTTGTGGCCGGCCTGCGCCAGTTCAAAGATCAACTCCTCATAATGTCCGCCGGCTTTCCCTTCGGTTTGAAGGCTCCGTGCCTGATCCATGTAGCTGCGACATAGCCCGGCCGAAAGTCGGGTAATGCCGGCAAATTCACCGAGGCTTCTCTGGCGAAGGCGTGCGCTTGCGCCCTTGCCGAGATAGCCGAGCCGGCCATCCGGCTCGGCGCAGATGAAGACCTCGTCACCCGACCCGCTCGCATCCGCGACCATGATCGTATCTTCAGCCGCGGTTATCGCCAGTTTGACGAATTTCGGGTGATAGAGAAGGTTGGATTCCACGACGAGCAAATGCGGCGCTTCCACCGCTGCAGCACCGATCAGCAAGGATACGACGCTTCCGGTGTGCGCATAATCCGGGTTGAACCGGTAACGGATCGGTGCCCCAAGGAAATTGTCGCCATGTTCTGGATCGCACCGTCGCAATGTCCCGTCACAATCGTTATTTCGCGCACGCCGCCGCGAACGAGGTTTTCGAGGGAATACATGATGAAGGGCCGTCCGCCGACCTCCAGCAGGCATTTCGGTAGATCGCTTGTCAAATCTCCGAGCCGCTGCGATCGGCCCGCCGCCAATAATACTGCGTGCATATAAGGCTGACCTCCTGTCCTCCGCAGAGTAGTAGCTTATCGCCATACGCAGGTCGGGACTGACGGATTAACTCACCCGGTAAACCGGATGCATTACGCGCCGATTAGATCAACCTGCCTTTAAATTGGAATCGGTCAAAGGCGGAAAAGTTGATCGATTCTATAAAGATGGAGCTGCTTATGTGCGCCCTATTGGGCGCACGCTGCTCTGGCCGTCGATGGCGTCCGATACCGATATTCGTCTTGCGCCAACGGTTTCGGTGGCCGCGCTGCCTGCGCTATGATCGAAGCCGGGCCGCATACAGCCGCGCAAACGAAGTCGGGGAGAGATCACGGTGTTCACCAAGGAAGACGGCTATTACGAATACGAACGGTTGAAATTGCCGGAGCGGCCGGGGAAGCCGCGCAAGACCGGCCTGACCGTGATGATCGACATGGGGCCGGACGAATTCGGCTGGATCGGCGAGAACGGCCTGCGCGATCTCCTGTCCTATGGCGCGCCGTTTATCGACATGGCGAAGATCTTTGCGACCAACGCCTTGTTCTATCCGCCGGAATTGATCAAAAAAATCATGGCGGTCTATGCGGAGCACGGGGTCGATACATTCGCCGGCGGCATCCTGTTCGAAATCGCCTATCACCAGAACGCGGTTGACGAGTTGGTCACGCATCTGGGCCGGCTCGGCATGAAGTATCTGGAGATTTCCGAGAACTATCTGGAACTCACCCGCGACGAACGGCTGCGCGAAATCGACCGGTTTCAAAAGGCCGGCATCGGTGTGGTCTATGAGTTCGGACGCAAGCAGCCGACCGAGGCGATCACGCTCGATCAGCTGGGCGCCATCGTCGATTTCGTGATGGGGGCGGGGGTGCACCACGTCATTGTCGAGCAGAGCGAGCTCGATATGATGGCCGATGTATCGCCGGACGCCTTCAAGGCGATCCCGGACCAACCCTGGTACAAGCATATCGTCATTGAGCCGGACCCGTTCCGCTTCCCCGAACAGCATATTCAGCTCATTCGCGATTTCGGGCCGGACATTAGCCTCTGCAACGTCGCGCCGGCGCAGGTCCTGCGGCTCGAATACCTGCGGCGCGGCATCGGCCGGGCGGTGCAGTACTCGTTCCTGTCGGATCAGCTGAACCAAAAACGCGACTAGGGCAGCGTGTGCCCATTTGGGAACACGCCGCTCTTTCTTTATAGAATCGATCAACTTTTCTGCCTTCAATTGATTCCAATCAAAGGCTGGTTGATCTATGAGTCAGGGAGGCCGCCGAGCGGTGGATTGCCGTGGAAGCGCCGCGGCAGCCGAACCAGACGCGATGACTATGACAAATGGTTTGCCGGTCCATCCGGCCGAGTTCGCATAAATTCGAAGGCTCGCCGATGGGCGGCCTGAAGGGCGAATGGCCTGCGGGTTAGGCGGGCGTGAATTTTCGCAAATTTCGGGTTCCGGCAGGTATCGGCATCTTTGCAATGTCTTCCAGATTGACACGGCACACGATATTGGTGTGTTATACAATGTATGCACGTAATGCGAGAGTGCCGTATCGAAGGGTGTGAGCGATGGGACTCGATTGGTTCGTTCAATCGAAAAGAGAAAATGGCTGCGATGTCATGCCCCGTGAAACGGCGTGCCCGATTGTACTCGATCGAGGCGATCCGCAATCGATCGAGGCCTTCAGGCAACTGCATGAGGAGCGAAAAAAGGAATTCCCGGACCCGGGTGGCGCGCCGGTTGCGCCGGCCGAACCCCGGGTATTCGCGCGGATAAAGGATCGGTTCTCGGGACAAGCCATGCGGCGGCGCGACGAATACGAAGGGGCGAACCGACGATGGCGTCGTCAAAAAGACGGATTTGAGCACTGGCATCGTTCCTTCGAAACGGTTCTCGAAAATGCGTTGGCGTCGGTCGAGGACCCGGATTCGGGGTGGAACGGGATTATCAAGTATGCGGCCGCGGACCGACAGGATGCCTTGGCGGACTTTCTCGGCACCGGAGGTCCGTATGACTTTCGAGCCAATGAACTGCGCGAGGAAATCAACCCTGCCACGGTCTTTGCGTCGAATGAACTCGGCTTTGACTATGGGCTTTTCATTGTCAGCGATTTGACGCCGGACGAAATGCTTCAGATGGTGAACGACATGGAAACCGCGTCGAAGAAGTTACAGGAGAGCGGCGCCGACCTGGACGACGAAGACGTCAAATTCGGAATCGAGATTACGGAAAGCGCGGTGCGATATCTTCGGTTCTGGGGCGGCCACGGGCACGAATTGGTCGCCGATTGGTGAGTAGCATAGCGGGAGCGTGCCGATGCCTCTGTATGACTGGGTGGTGCTGAACAAGAGCGAAGGACGGGAGACAATACGTCAGGAGCATACGGCCGGGGGAAAGCGTTTCGACAAATCCGATCCGGAAACCGTCGAGATGCTCCGCAAGCTCTATGATCACGCGCAGACCGAGCTGCCCGATCCGGGGCCGCCGCCCGAACCCGACCCGCCCTTCACGGTATTCAGCCGAATTTGGGATTTCGTGTCCAGGGGAAAGGATTTCGGCCATATGCTGCACCGATCGAAACTGGAGGATTGGCGCGTCGCGGTGGAGAATTATGCGTTCTGGACCGGCCCCTTCGAGACGGTGTTGGAATTTCATGCAAATGAGTCGCCACCGAAACTTATCGTTCCCACGGCGCCGGATCGAAAGGACGCCATCGGACAATTTCAGAATTTCACGGACAGCATTTACGCCTTTGGCTGTCACTCATTGCTGCCCGATTACAACGACGTAACCTATTATGCAGACACAGAGCTAGCCGGTTACGACTTCGAAACCGGTCTCATGCTGGTCGAGCAGCCGAACGAGTTGCTCGCGATGGCCGACACGCTCGAAAAGGCGTTGAACGATTATGAGAATGCGGATCGCGATCCCGACCCGGGCAGCGTCAATGCCGTGCAATACGGAATCCGCTGGCTGCGCTTCTGGGGATCGCACGGTCACAAACTAAGAACCGACGTTCGTGGCGTCGTCGATCTGGCCGATGGTACCCGCATCTTCGTGGACGCCGTGTAAACGCAGTAACCCCGGCGGGAATTATCATCCGCGCCGGGGTGTTTCCTTAAATCATGCGGCGCGGCGCGATTTTTGATTGCGATGGCGACGGTTTCGGTTGGAACGGGCCGGCTTCTTGCTGGTATTCGCCGGTACGCGCAGCGATGGCTCGCCGCCGGCGACCGTGAGCGGGACCTTGGTCAAATGCTCGATGCTGCGCAGGTAAGTCTGTTCGTTCGGATCACAGAGCGCAATCGCGATGCCCGATGCGCCGGCGCGCGCGGTGCGGCCGATGCGATGGACGTAATCCTCGGGTACGTTCGGCAGTTCGAAATTGATGACGTGAGTCACGCCCTCGACGTCGATCCCGCGCGCCGCAATGTCGGTGGCAACCAAGACGCGGACGCGTCCGCGTTTGAAACTTTCGAGAGCGCGCTGACGCGCCGCCTGGGATTTGTTGCCGTGAATGGCTTCGGCGCCGATTCCGGCTCGATCCAGCTGCTCGGCCACACGGTTGGCGCGGTGTTTGGTACGGGTAAAGACAATAGCCCGTTCCAGCGCCGGATCCTTTAAAATATCGGTCAGCAGGCTGCGTTTCTGGTCGGCCGGAACAAAGAAGACGCGTTGTTCGATGCGCTCCACCGGCGTTGCGGTCGGCGTAACGGCGACGCGGACGGGATCGTGCAGGATGGCGCTTGCCAGGCCGGACACCGCGTTCGGCATGGTTGCCGAGAAGAACAGCGTCTGCCGCTTGCGCGGCAGGGCCGCCACGATTTTCTTGACGTCGTGGATGAAGCCCATATCGAGCATCCGGTCCGCTACGTCGAGGACGAAATGGAGGACGCCGTCGAGCCGCAGATGCCGCTGGTTCATCAGATCGAGTAGACGGCCCGGGGTCGCGACGAGGACGTCGACACCGCGGCGCATCGCGTCGACCTGCGATTTCTGGCCGACACCGCCGTAAATCACGGTTTGGCGTAGGGACAGATCGCGGCCGTAGGTGCGCAGGGACTGGCCGATTTGAATGACGAGCTCGCGGGTCGGCGCGAGGATAAGCGCCCGCGCGGTACGCGGCTCGGGGCGATCCTTGCGCGCGGCAAGGCTGTGCAGGATCGGCAGGCCGAAGGCCGCCGTCTTGCCGGTTCCGGTCTGGGCGATGCCCAGGAGGTCCTTGCCGGCCAAGAGATGCGGGATCGCCTGTTCCTGAATGGGAGTCGGGCGGTCGTATTTTTCCGCGTGCAGGACACGCAGGAGGCGCTCGTTGAGGCCGAGCTCCGAAAAGTCTTTATGATTCACGTAATAACTTTCTGCCGGCGCAGGACGTTTCGCGGGTTGCGGAACGTCGGACCGGACTATTGCTACGCCCCGTGCGCTGCCGGGACGGGCGGATTGATGAAATCTTTCTCGGGATTTAGGGCGCTGCCTGTGTTGTGGCGGCGCATCGCGCTATCGCGAGACAAGGTAGAAGCCATGAAATGGCGCTTTCGGAGTCGAATGTCAACCTTTGTCGCATGGGCGCATTACTTTGACGCCGGCATAGACGTAAAATTGATACACAAATCAGCAGCGGTATTATTTGTTAACCATTCTATTGCGCCCGGCGGCTGCGCGTTATTCCCGGATCCTGGAGTGTCCGGAGGATCCGTCGGGCCGCGGAACGCCGGGCTTGAGGACGAACTGCGTCCTATGGGCGCCGGTGAGGCCGGCCGGTAACGTCATCTTTTTCAGGATTTCGAATTCGCTCGGAAAACCCACATCGACGGGCATTGATTTCGAATGTTTGCTCGATTGCTCGATGGGACGGTCGGGAATGAACCGGGTTCCGCCCGGTATGCCCGATCGATCGGGCGCGATCGGGCGCAAGGCGCCTTCCTCGACAAGTTGCGCAAGCCCGGCTTCCGTCGGCAGGACCTTGTAGGGCTTGGCTGCCGCGCGCGAGACGATGGATTTGGGGTCGAGCTTCACCAGGCCGCCGGGCATGTGCCGGAGCAACTTTTGCCAAATCGGCGCCGTGGGCCCGTCTTTCGGGACATCGACGGTGTTGCCGTAGTCCGCGGTTCCGCTAAAGGTGCTCGAAGGCAGTTGTACGGTGCTGATTGTTCGTCTGGCGGTGACGATATCCGGGATACGCCCGAGTAGGTTTTGCAATGTGGTTGCCGCCAGTCGGGCTTGCCGGCTCGCGGGCTTTGCGAAGGGGAGCAAGCAATTCGCCGCCGTCGGGAAAAAGACCCGGTCCGCCGCCACGCCCGTGACGCCGACGCGGGGATTTAGAGCGGCTGCCCCATGGAGCGTTCGGCCATACCGGGCGTTTCCCGCCACGATACGAACGATGCGATCGGTCGCCCCGGACACCTGCCAGATAATCGGCCGGGTACTGGTAAGCACGATGTAGAGCGGTTGGGCGCCTGCGTCGATCTTGATGTTCGCCGTGGAGACAACGGCGTCATCGCCGTCAAGCGACACGGTCGACAGCGCTTCTCCCGTATAGGCGCCAAGCAGCAAGATCTTGGCGTTCGCCGGCGCCTCCGGAAAGGCGCACCTTTCCGCCTTTTCGACGCGGGCGGCTTCCAGACGCCGTTCCCGTTCCTTCGCCATTTCGGCTTTTCGGATTACCTGAACAAGCGTTTTCAGGGTTTCGATCTCGCTGTTCGAGAACTGATGGTCGGAATCCAGGTCGATTTCTTCAAGCGCCTTG
>JBFFGE010000097.1:0-17024 GCA_041557595.1 Alphaproteobacteria bacterium | reverse complement strand
GGCGTCGCGACGCATCGCGAACGCCGCCGGCGGGCGACGCAGGGCGTGTCAGAACCGGCTGGTCGCTGCTGCTGACACCGGCGATGCTGATTTTCTTTCTGCTGTTCTGTGTGATCACCTTCACGACCAGCGGCATCTATGTCTTCACGATCAATGCGCTGATCGACCTGCACGGCACCGGCTACGGGGTCGCCAACGCGGCGTTGACCGGGTTCCTTTTCGCCAGCGCGCTTGGCGTCCTGCTCGGCGGGTTCCTGGCCGACCGCTTCGGCCGGCACGACATGGTGGCGACGGTCTTCCTGATCATCGCGGCCGGCGCCATCCTCCTGCCGGTCTTCTTCGACCTCGCGCCGGTCGCGCTGGTCGCGGCGATGGCCCTGTCCGGGCTCGCCTTCGGCACGGTTCAGCCGGCGCGGGACATGATGGTGCGGGCGATTACGCCGCCCGGCGAAATGGGCAAGACATTTGGGTTTCTTTCCGTGGGCATGGCGGTCGGCGCCAGCCTTGCGCCCTTGCTGTTTGGCTGGCTGATGGACCGCGGCCAGCCGCAGGGCGTGTTCATCGGGGCCGCCATTTTCATGCTGTTGATCATTGTGACGGCGTTGTCTGGCCGGTTCGTGGGGCGGCGGAGCGGGCTGCGCCGAAGCTGAGCCCGGGCGGAGCGAAGACGCCGAGATTGCGGTTCGGAAACGCTTTGTTTATATTGCGCCGCAGTATAAATTGCGCATTGCAGCAATTGCGCGGGCGCGACCGGACCAAATCCGGGGCAAGGACAGAATGACCGAAAAGAAGGAAGGTTCCATGGACGCCGGACACAAGAAGGACGATCTGCACGGATATTTCATCGAGGATTTGTCCGTGGGCATGACCGCCTCCTACGCCAAGACGATTACCGAGACGGATATCGTCATCTTTGCGGGGATTTCCGGCGACAATAACCCGCTCCACCTCAACGAGGAATTCGCCCGCGAGTCGATTTTCAAAGGGCGCATCGCCCATGGCATGCTGACCGCGGTTTTCATCTCGACCGTGCTGGGCACCAAATTGCCGGGACCCGGGTGCATCTACCTCAACCAGGAGGTCAAGTTCCTGGCGCCCGTCCGGCCGGGCGACACGGTGAACACACAGGTTACCATCAGCGCGGTCGATCGGGACAAATGCCGCGCCGTGGCGACCTCGGTATGTATGGTTGGCGACAAGCCGGTGGTGGAGGGCGTGTCGACGCTCTTGGTGCCGTCGCGCGCGCGTCGAAAGGACCGCCAGGCGGCGTAGATCAACCTGCCTTTAATTGGATTCGATTAAAGGCAGAAAAGTCGATCGATTTTATAAAGATAGAGCGGCGGCGGAATAGGATTGCCGCGACACCTGTAAAAACCGTTGCGGCGGCTGTATGCTCGCGCCGCCATGCCGAAGTGGCATGGCACGAGGAATAATTTCAATGCGCGTTTTCCGCAAATTGCAAGACATCCCGAACGACTGCCGCGGCGGCGTCGTGGTGCTGGGAAATTTCGACGGTATTCATCGCGGCCACCAGGCGGTCATCGGTGCTGCGGCGGAGGATGCCCGCCGGCTCGGCGCGCCGCTGGTGGTGCTGACCTTCGAGCCCCATCCGCGCAGTTTTTTCGCGCCCCACGATCCGCCGTTTCGCCTGACTCCCTTTCGGAGCAAGGCCTTTCTGCTGGAGGCGCTGGGCGTCGATGCGCTGGTGGTGCTGACCTTCGACAAGGCGATGTCGCACCTCACGGCGCCGGATTTCATCCGGCAGATCTTGCTCGATGGCCTGGCGCCCTGCCAGGTCACCGTCGGATTCGATTTCCGCTACGGCCACCGGCGGGCCGGCGATGTGGCGATGCTGCAGGACGCCGGAATCTCGGCGAAAGTTGTCGAGCCGGTCGGGTCGGCGGACGGCGAAACCTATTCCTCGACGCGGATCCGCGAACATCTGATCGGCGGCAAGCCGGGACATGCGGCGGCGTTGCTCGGCCGGCCCTTCGAAATCGAAGGGCTTGTCCAGCCCGGCGATCAACGCGGCCGGACCATCGGATTTCCGACCGCGAACATCGAGCTGGGCGAATATGTGCGTCCCGCTCTCGGCGTCTATGCGGTGCGCGTGGGCCTCGGCGAGACCGCGGTCGAATGGTTCGACGGGGTCGCCAATCTCGGCAATCGGCCGACCGTCGACGGGACGCGGTTGCTGTTCGAAGTTCACCTGTTCGACTTCGACCGTGATATATACGGCCAGCTTCTCCGGGCGGCGCTGATCGAATTCATTCGTCCGGAACAGAAGTTCGACGGGCTCGACGCCTTGAAGGAACAGATTGCGAAGGATTGTGCGGCGGCCGAGCGCATTCTGCGGACCCGGGCGGCCGGCGCGTCTTGACTGCTAATCTTGTGCGCAAATCTTGAGCGCAAATCTTGACCGTGCCGCCGCGCCGTATAGGATGGCCCGCCACTCGGAAAGCACGCTATGACCTTGGACTATAAGGATACGATCCACCTGCCCCGGACCGACTTTCCCATGAAAGCCGGGTTGCCGCAGCGCGAGCCCGAATTGCTGGCGCGCTGGGCGGAGATCGGCCTATGGGACCGGATGCGTGCGGCGTCCGCCGGCAAGCCGCCCTTCGTGCTGCATGACGGCCCGCCCTATGCCAACGGTCATCTGCATATCGGGCACGCGCTGAACAAGATCCTCAAAGATGTGATCAACCGGACGCAGCAGATGCTGGGCAAGGACGCCAATTACGTGCCGGGCTGGGACTGCCATGGCCTGCCGATCGAATGGAAGATCGAGGAGCGCTATCGCGAGGCGGGCAAGGACAAGGACGACGTGCCGATCGTCGAATTCCGCCAGGAATGCCGGGAGTTCGCGGCGCATTGGATCGATGTCCAACGCGAGGAATTCAAGCGCCTGG
This sequence comes from Alphaproteobacteria bacterium, assembly GCA_041557595.1. Taxonomy (GTDB): domain Bacteria; phylum Pseudomonadota; class Alphaproteobacteria; order UBA8366; family UBA8366; genus JAOTYV01. Next base: position 14,112 of record JBFFGE010000097.1, on the reverse strand, counting down.
GCGTGTTCGGCGACTGGCAGAATCCCTACACCACGATGACCTATGCCGCGGAGGCGCAAATCGCCCGCGAAATCGGCAAGTTCCTGGTCAATGGCGGGCTGTTCCGCGGTTCCAAACCGGTGCTGTGGTCGGTGGTCGAGAAGACCGCGCTGGCGGAAGCGGAAGTCGAATATCAGGACGTCAGTTCGCCCACCATCCATGTGCGGTTCCCGATCGTGAAGGCGTCGCTGCCGGCGCTGGAAGGCGCCGCCGTGGTGATCTGGACCACCACGCCCTGGACCATGCCCGGCAACCGCGGCGTCGCCTTTGGCGCCGATTTCGACTATCTGGTGATCGCGGTGACCGGGGCCACGGAGGACGGGCTCGCCCGGCCGGGCGAAAAGATCGTGATCGCCGCGCCGCTGCTCGACGATGTCTGCATGGAAGCCGGCATTACCGGGCACGATGTCGTCGCCCGGCTCAAGGGCGGCGATCTGGCGGGGACGGTATGCGCCCATCCCTGGCGCGGACAGGGCTACGACTATGAGGTGCCGTTGATGGCGGGCGAATTCGTGACCGTCGAAACCGGCACCGGGTTCGTGCATATCGCGCCGGGCCACGGCGCCGACGACTTCGTGTTGGGGTCCAAACACGGTTTGGAAGTGCCGGAAACCGTCGGCGAGGACGGGGTGTTCTACGACCACGTGCCGCTGGTCGCGGGCAAATGCGTCTATACCGCGGACGGCAAGCCGGGCGATGCGACCGGGCCGATCATCAAGGCCCTGATCGATGCCGGGGCGTTGCTGGCCAAGGGCCGGCTGCGTCACAGCTATCCGCATTCCTGGCGGTCCAAGGCGCCGCTGATCTTCCGCAACACGTCGCAATGGTTCATTTCGATGGAGACGAACGGCCTGCGCGAGACGGCGTTGGCGGCGATCGAACAGACCGGTTTCTTTCCGCCGCAAGGCCGCAACCGGTTGTATTCGATGATCGAAACCCGGCCGGACTGGTGTATCTCCCGGCAGCGCGCCTGGGGCGTTCCGATCCCGATTTTCGTCGAGAAGAAAACCGGCGAACCGTTGCGCGACGCCACGGTGTCGGAGCGGATCGCGGAAGCCTTCGAACGGGAAGGCGCCGACGCATGGTTCGAGAGCGACCCTCAGCGCTTTCTCGGCAACGACTACAGCGCGGACGATTACGAGCAGGTGCGCGACGTCGTCGACGTGTGGTTCGATTCCGGATCGACCCATGCCTTCGTCCTGGAACAACGGCCCGACCTGTCCTGGCCGGCGTCGCTCTATCTCGAAGGTTCGGATCAGCATCGTGGCTGGTTCCATTCCTCGCTGCTGGAGGCCTGCGGCACCCGTGGGCGGGCGCCCTATGACAGCGTCCTGACGCATGGCTTCGTGATGGCGGAGGACGGCCGCAAGATGTCGAAATCACTCGGCAACGTAGTCGCGCCGCAGGAAGTCGTCGATAAGTATGGCGCCGAAATTCTGCGCCTGTGGGTCGTCGCCTCCGACTATTCGGAAGATTTGAAGATCGGCCCCGATATCATCAAGCACCAGACCGACGCCTATCGCCGTCTGCGCAATACGCTGCGCTATCTGCTCGGCAATTTGAATGGGTTCGAGACGGGCGACCGGGTGGCGGCGAAGGAGATGCCGGAGCTGGAGCGCTGGGTTCTGCACCGGATTTACGAACTGGATCGGGATATCCGGTCGTGCTGCGATACCTATGATTTTCATGCGATGTTCCGCCACCTGCATGATTTCTGCGCGGTCGATTTATCCGCCTTCTATTTCGATATCCGCAAGGACAGTCTGTATTGCGATGCGCTGGGCGATCCCCGGCGGCGCGCGGCGCAAACGGTGCTCGATATTCTGTTCGACTGCCTGTCCGCGTGGCTTGCGCCGATTCTCTGCTTTACCGCCGAAGAGGTGTGGCTGACCCGTCATGCCAGCGAACAGGACAGCGTTCACCTTCGGGAGTTTCCGGAAATTCCGGGCGATTGGCGCGACGACGCCTTGGCGGAAAAATGGCAGAAGGTCCGCGCGGTCCGCCGGGTCATCTTGGGCGCGCTCGAGCTGGAGCGTGCGGAGAAGCGTATTGGCTCCAGCTTGCAGGCCGCGCCGGAAGTCTTCCTGGATGACGCGCATAACGGCGCGCTCGCCGGGGTGGATCTGGCGGATATCGCCATCACGTCGGATGTCGTGGTGACGCTCGGAGAGCCGCCCGCTGCCGCTTTCACGCTGGCGGATGCGCCCGAAATCGGCGTCGTGCCGAAGACCGCCTCGGGAGAGAAATGCGCGCGCTGCTGGAAGGTTCTGCCTGAAGTCGGGACCGACACGGATGTCGCCGGCGTCTGCAACCGTTGCGCGGATGCGGTTCGGACATACCGAACCGCCGCGGAATAGCAGCCGATGTTTTATCAGGGGTTGGGCCTGGCCGCGTTGATCATGGGCGTGGATCAGGCGACGAAATGGTTCGCCTACCAGGCCTATTTGGAAGCGCCGCGTTCCATCGAGATCACCGGGTTCTTCAATATTGTCCTGTTGGTCTGGAACCGGGGTGTCAGCTTCGGCCTGTTCAGCGACGGATCGCCCGCGACCAAATATATTCTGATCGCGTTAGCGCTCGGAATTTCCGCGGTGCTGGCCGTATGGCTCTGGCGCAACGATCGGCGACTGACCGCGGTCGCGATCGGTCTGGTGCTGGGCGGCGCGCTGAGCAACGTTTTGGACCGGGTAATCCATGGCGCGGTGGTCGACTTTCTCGATTTCCATGTTGCCGGGTACCATTGGCCAGCTTTTAACGTGGCGGATTCCGCGATTTCGATCGGCGTCGTGCTCATCCTGATCGATGGATTGTTTGAAAGCCGCCGAAAACCCATATAGACTCCCGTGCAATACGGAGGGTGACGGTGATACACGGATCTTTCAAAACTGGAATAGTGCTGCTCGCGGCGGGAACGTTCGTGTCGGGCTGTATTCTTTTCGACGATTCGCGCCGATCCGGCCCGGACGAGTTCGGCGTTGTAAGCCGGGCGCCATTGAGCCAACCGCCCGATTATTCTCTCCGCCCGCCTCGCGCCGGGGCGAAGCGGCCGAACGAGGTGACGCCGCGCGAGGACGCCCAAAAGAATTTACTGAGCAGTTCGCAGCAGCCGGTGGCGCTGGCGAGCCCGAAGCCCAGCGTTCCGACCGTCGTCGTGCCGCCGCTCACAGGCACGGCGGGCAAATCCGAACAAGCGGGCGCTGCCGCGTCCCGGCCGGTTGTGATGACAGACCCGCAGACGGCGACCAGTCTTTCGTCGGGCGAACTCGCCTTGCTGCAGCAGGCCGGCGCGCAACAGGTGGACCCGAAAATTCGCACGCTGGTGGACCTCGAGAGCGGCCGGGTGCAGGAAGATGAGTCGCTTGTCGACAAGCTGGTTTTCTGGCGCAGCGTCAAGAGCGAGGGGGCGACGATCAACCCGAGCAGCGAGGCGGAGCGTTTGAACCGGAACGCCGCGCTGGGACAACCCGCGGACGGCAAGCCGAAGCGCGGCGACGCGAAGTAGAACATTTCAAAGGATTGATTCTCGGGGTGTAATTCCACTGCCGCGCCATTGTTTCGCCGCAGAGATGCCCCATATAGCGTGTTTATATTTGCCCGGTTAACACGGAATGGATTCATGAAATCCGCAAAATTGTTTGTCTGCGTCGGTGTGACGGTTTTTCTCTCGGCTTTGGCCGGACCGGCATTTTCCAAGATCTTCAATCCCGAAACCTTCACGTTGAATAATGGTCTGCAAGTGGTGGTGATTCCCAATCACCGCGTGCCCGTTGTCACCCACAGCATCTATTACAGGGTGGGCGCGATCGACGAGCCGCCCGGCAAGTCGGGCCTCGCCCATTTTTTCGAACATCTGATGTTCAAGGGGACGAAGACCCTCAAGCCGGGGCAGTTCTCCGCCATCGTCGCGCGCAACGGCGGCCGGGAGAACGCATTCACGTCGCATGACTATACCGGCTACTACCAGACCGTAGCGGCGGATCGGCTCGAACAGATGATGCGGATCGAGGCGGACCGGATGACCAATCTGGTTCTCAGCAAGGAAGACATCGAGCCGGAGCGCCAGGTCGTGCTCGAGGAGCGCGGCAGCCGGGTCGAGAACAATCCCAACGCGTTGCTGCGGGAGTCCGTCGGCGCGGCGCTCTACATGAACCACCCCTATCGCATTCCGATTATCGGCTGGGCGCACGAAATCAGGGCGCTGAGCCAGAAGGATATCGTCGATTTCTACAAGCGCTGGTACGCGCCGAACAACGCGATCCTGATTCTGTCGGGCGACGTGACGGCCGCGAAAGTTCGGCCGCTGGTGGAGAAATATTACGGTGTCATCCCCGCGCGCGCCCTGCCGCCGCGCCCGGAGTGGCGGGAGCCGCCGCAAAAGGCCGAACGACGCGTCGTGCTCAAACACAAACAGGTGCGCCATCCGGCGTGGTCGCAGCGTTATCTGGCGCCGAGTTATCGTTTCGGCGACCGCAAGGATGCCTATGCGCTGCAGATCCTGTCGGAAATCCTGGGTGGCGGATCGACCAGCCGGCTCTATCGGGCGCTCGCCGTAGAGCAAAAGATCGCGGCGGCGGCCGGCGCCTGGTACGACCCGGACGCGCGCGGCCCGGGCACGTTTTCGCTGTACGCGTCGCCGCGGCCCGGAACGAAGGTCGAGGAGCTTGCGGCTGCCGTGAAAACCGAAATCCAGCGGCTTCTCAAGGATGGCGTTACCGAGACGGAAGTGCGCGAAGCCGTGGTCCGGCTGCAGGATGCGGCGGTATTCGCGCGCGATTCGATTGACGGGCCGGCACAAATATTCGGCGGTGCGCTGGCAATCGGTCTGGATGTCGAGGACGTGGAATCCTGGCCCGAACGAATCGGCGCGGTCACCGCCGAGGCGGTCAATCGCGTCGCGCGGTCCGTTCTGGGTGAGGTCAAGCCGGTAACCGCCGTCTTGCTGCCGGATGAGACAATCTAACAACAACGGCCGAAGGAAGTCGCCATGAAACGATATGTTCGTGCGGGTCGGCATGCTGTGGTCGCGGCTGTGACGGTGATGGCCCTTGCCTTGGCGCTATCGCCATCCGCGCAGGCGGTCACGGTCGAGCGGGTGGTCAGTCCCGGCGGAATCGAAGCATGGTTCGTGAAGGACAACACGGTCCCGCTGCTGGCAATTGAGTTTTCGTTTCGAGGCGGCGCCGTTCACGATCCCAAGGGTAAGGCGGGGCTGGCGAACCTGACGGCCGCGCTGTTGGACGAAGGCGCGGGCGAGATGGACAGTCAGACCTTTCAAGGCGTGCTGCAAAATCTCTCGATCCGTCTCGGTTTCAGCGCCAGCAAGGACAGCTTCAACGGCACCCTGAAGACGCTGAACCGGAACCGCGCCGAGGCAGTGCGCTTGTTGCGTCTGGCGCTGACGAAGCCCCGTTTCGATGCGGATTCGGTCGAGCGGATTCGGACCCAAATTCACTCGGACATCAAGCGGCGCTCCAGCCGGCCCGGCAATATCGCCCAGAGAACCTGGCGGCGGGCGGCGTTTCGCGACCATCCCTATGGTGCGCCGCTGAGCGGAACGGAAACCAGTATCCAGGCGATAACCGTGCCGGAAATGCGCGCTTTCGCGAAGCAGCAGATGACCAAGGACAAACTGGTGGTCGGCGTTTCGGGCGATATCAGCAAGGCGGATCTGGCGGCGCTGTTGGACGAAGCGTTCAGCGGCTTACCCGCGAAAGGCGACCAGGCGCCGGTGGCCGCCGCTTCCGCTGCGTCGTTGGGGGAAACTTTTGTCGTGCGCCGCCCGGTGCCGCAATCGACGGCCGTTTTCGGCCTTCCCGGGCTGACCCGCGACGATCGGGACTACTACGCCGCCTATGTGATGAACCACATTCTGGGCGGTGGCTCGTTCAGCTCCTGGCTCTATAACGAGGTGCGCGAAAAACGCGGACTTGCCTATTCGGTGTACAGCTATCTGAACCCGCGCAAGGGCGCGCCGCTGTGGATGGGCAGCGTCGCGACCGCGAATGCCCGGATGGGGCAGTCGGTGGATCTGATCAAGGCGCAAATCCTCCGCATGCGCGATCAGGGCGTCAGCAAGGATGAACTGGAAAACGCGAAGCTCTTCATCAACGGGTCCTTTCCGCTGCGCTTTACCAGTACCGACCGCATCGCCTCGATCCTCGCCGCGCTGCAATTCCATAACCTCGGTATCGACTATCTCGATCGCCGCGCGGCATTGATCAACGCAGTGACGCGGAAGGACATCGCACGGGTGTCCAAACGGTTGCTCGACCCGGACAAGCTGATTGTCACCGTGGTCGGCGATCCGGAAGGCATCAAGCCGACGGCCGAACCGCCCGATATCGACAGCTGAGACACCCGCCGCGAGTCGCGATTATCGGGCGCCAAGGGGCGGTTTCCGCATCGGGAAAGCCGCGCAGGTCAAGGCTTTGACGACGCCATTGTGTCGGGTCGGGGCGACGGGCAATATGCGCTTAACCCATGATTTATAGCCATCAAATTGAATCCTGTTTCGACGATGCCGTGGGCGCGCATGGTCTGAGCCGCGACGCCTTCCTGGCGCTTGTCGCCGAGACTGCGCCGGCGGTGCAGCGTTTGCGCGACTGGTATGCGGAGTCGAGCCTGCCGTTGCTGCGCTTGCCCGAGAGCCGCGACGATCTACGCGACCTCGAAAAGGTTGCGGCCGACTGCCGCCGGCGATTCGACGACGTCGTGATTTTGGGGACCGGCGGGTCCAGCCTCGGCGGGTTGAGCCTGTACGCGCTTGCCGGTGACACGTCGCCGCGGTTGCATTTTTTGGAGAACGTCGATCCCCATAGTTTTGCGGCGCTGACCGCCCGATTGGCAGCGGGGCGGACCGGCATCATCGTGATTTCCAAATCGGGCGGCACCGCCGAGACCCTGACGCAACTGCTGTGCTGCATGGCGTGGCTGAAGCAGACGGCCGGAGATAGCGCGTTGGCCGACCAGATTGTTGCGATGGCCGAGCCGGGCGGCAGTCCGCTGCGCAAATTGGCGGCGCGCTACGGCTTTCGCGTACTGGATCACGATCCGAAGGTGGGCGGACGGTTTGCCGTGCTGTCGCTGGTCGGCATGCTGCCGGCGCTGATCGCGGGCCTCGATGCGGCGGCGGTGCGCGACGGCGCGGCGGCGGTCTTGTCGGAGGTGCTCGCGGGCGACGATCCGGCGTCCTGTCCGCCGGTCGCCGGCGCAGCGCTCGCCGTCGGATTGGCGCGCGAACGCGGCGCGGTCATGTCGGTGATGTTCCCTTATGTCGATCGGTTGGCGCCCTTCGCCCTGTGGTACCGGCAGCTGTGGGCGGAAAGCCTCGGCAAGGACGGCCTGGGGACCACGCCCCTGCGCGCCATGGGTACGGTCGATCAGCACAGTCAGTTGCAGCTCTATCTGGACGGTCCGGCCGACAAGATGTTTACCGTCATCATGGGGCCGTCGGCCGGAACCGGTCCGCTGATCGATCCGGAATTGGTGGACGATCCCGCGCTTGCGCCGCTGCTGGGACGCCAAATGGGGGATTTACTCGACGCCTGCCAGCGGGCGACCGCCGAGACGTTGGCGGCGCGGGGACGACCGGTTCGGGTCATGGCGTTGGAAGCGGTGGATGAGCGCACGCTCGGCGCCTTGATGATGCATTTCATGTTGGAGACGATCATCGCCGCGCATCTGCTGGGTGTCGATCCGTTCGACCAGCCGGCGGTCGAGGAAGGCAAGGTGCTGGCGCGGCGGTACATGCAGGAAATGGGCGGAAGCGGGCCATGAGCGTTCGGCGCCTGCCGGAAACCGTGATCAACCGAATTGCCGCGGGCGAGGTGATCGAGCGCCCGGCCTCGGCGGTCAAGGAACTGGTGGAAAACAGCCTGGATGCCGGGGCGCGGCACATTTCGGTCGCCATCCGCGATGGCGGCAAGTCGATGATCGCCGTGACCGACGACGGCGCCGGCATGACGCGGGAAGATCTGGAACTCGCTATCGAGCGCCACGCCACCTCCAAGCTGCCGGATTACGATTTGCATGCGATCGCGAGCCTGGGATTCCGGGGTGAAGCGCTGCCGTCGATCGGCGCGGTGAGCCGGCTTGCGATCACGACCCGCGCCCGCGGCGGCGAGTCCGCCTGGCGTCTGACCGTGGAAGGCGGAACCAAGGACGGCCCGTCGCCTGCGGCGCATCCCGAAGGCACGCGGGTCGAGATCCGGGATCTGTTTTTCGCGACGCCGGCGCGGCTCAAATTCATGCGCAGCGAACGGGCGGAAACCGGACAGATCACCGAGATGTTGCAACGGCTGGCGATGGCCCGGCCCGATGTTTCCTTCACCCTGGCGGACGAGAATCGCACGCGGATGCAGTTGGAGACGGCACAGGGCGATTTCCTGGAAAGCCGTCTGGCGCGTCTGTCCGCGATCATGGGGCGCGACTTCGCGGCCAACGCGCTGCCGATCGACGCGGAGCGGGACGGCGTGCGCCTGACCGGATATGCCGGCCTGCCGACATTGAATCGCGCGAATGCGGCAAAGCAGTTCCTGTTCGTCAATGACCGGCCGGTCAAGGACCGCATGCTGATCGGGGCGGTGCGGGGAGCGTATGCCGATTTCCTGTCGCGCAACCGCCATCCGCTGGTTGCGCTGTTCCTGGACATCGAACCGCGGTCGGTCGACGTCAATGTGCATCCGGCGAAGGCCGAAGTGCGGTTTCGCGATCCCGGCATGGTGCGCGGATTGATTGTCGGTGCCCTGAAACATGCCCTTGCCGATGCAGGCCATCGCGCATCGACCACCGTGGGCGCGGCCGCGCTGGGCGCGGTGCGGCCCGGCGGGTTGCCGTCGCGTGGCGGTGGCGCCTATGCCTATCCGGTGCGGTATCCGTCGAGCGGACTGGCGGAAGCGGCGGCGGCCTATCAGGCGCCGCTCGGCGATGTCCTGACCCTGCCGTCCGCGGCGCATGCAATCGCGGATGCCGCATCGGCGGGCGAAGTCGCCGCCGACTATCCGCTGGGCGCGGCGCGGGCCCAACTGCATGAAACATATGTTTTGGCCCAGACCGCGGAAGGCGTGGTAATCGTCGATCAGCATGCGGCGCATGAACGTCTCGTCTATGAGCGAATGAAGCGCGCGCTCGCCGAACGGGGCGTACAGGGCCAGGGCCTGCTGATGCCCGAGGTGGTCGAGTTGGAGGAGGCCGCGGTGCAGCGGCTGGTCGCACGCGCCGGGGAATTGGCCGAGCTGGGCCTCGTCCTCGAAGGCTTCGGCGAAGGTGCGGTGGTGGTGCGCGAAGTGCCCGCGCTGCTGGGCACGGTCGATGTGCCGGGGCTGGTGCGCGATCTTGCCGACGAATTGGCGGCGCTGGGCGACGCCTTCAGCCTCAAGGAAAGGCTCGAAGAAGTCTGCGGCACCATGGCATGCCATGGATCGGTGCGGGCTGGCCGCCGGCTGACGGTGGAGGAAATGAACGCGCTGCTGCGCGAGATGGAAGCGACGCCCCATTCGGGCCAATGCAACCATGGACGGCCGACCTATGTGGAACTGAAGCTCGCGGATATCGAACGCTTGTTCGGCCGCCGCTGATGACGCCTACGCTTCCGCCCGCAGGATGACAATCCTTGCCGCGCCATAGCGCCGCTCGTCGAGGGGGATGAATCCGGCGGGCGCGGCGAAGTCGTCCTTTGCGCCCAACTCCACGGTACACAAGGCGTTTTCGGCGAACCAGCCGGCATTGGCCAGGGCCTCCAGAGCGGGCGCCGCCAGGCCGCTGCCATACGGCGGATCGAGAAAGACGAGGGTGCAGGCCGCACTGGCCCGTGGCGGTGTGCGGCAATCGGCGCGGAGGACCGTTGCCTGGTCGTGGGCCTTGCAGCCGGCAATGTTGGCCTCGAGCGCCCGCTGCGCGACGCGGTCCTTCTCGATGAAGGTCGCGTGCTCTGCGCCCCGGCTGAGCGCTTCGAGTCCGAGCGAACCGGTGCCCGCGAAGCCGTCGAGCACATGGGCGCCCGGCAATGGGCTGCCGCCGCCCGGTCTGAACCCCCGATGCTCCAGAATATTGAACAGCGCCTCGCGCACCCGGTCGCCGGTCGGCCGCACCGCGTTTCCTTCGGGCACGACCAGCCGTCGGCCGCGCCATTTACCGCCGATGAGTCGCATGCCGTTTCGACTTGTCCGGGCTTCGCCCCAATTGCTCGGCCAACACTTTCTTGGGCACCTTCTCGATGCCACCCCGCTCCAGGCTGCCGAGATGGAACGGGCCGTAGCTGACTCGGATGAGGCGGTTCACGGTCCAGCCGAGTTCCTCGCAGACACGGCGGATTTCCCGGTTCTTGCCCTCCCGCAGTCCCATGGTGAGCCAGGCGTTCGCGCCCTGCTGTGAATCGAGCTTCGCCTCGATCTTCCCATAGCGCATGCCGTCGACGGTGATGCCGTCGGCAAGGCGGCCAAGCAGCGCGTCGGTCACTCGTCCGTGCAGCCGGACCCGGTAGCGCCGAAGCCACCCGGTCGACGGATGCTCCAACCGCCGCTTCAACTCCCCGTCATTGGTCAGCAGCAGCAGGCCTTCGGAGGTAATGTCGAGCCGCCCGACCGAAAGTACCCGCGGCATGTCCCGGGGCAGTTTGTCGAACACGGTCGCGCGGCCCTCCGGATCCCGCGCCGTCGTGACCAATCCCGACGGCTTGTGGTAACGCCAGAGCTGGACCGGGTCGGGCGCGCCGAGCGGCTTGCCGTCAACGGTGATGCGGCTCGCCGTCGTGACGGTAACCGCCGGGCTGGTTAGCACGGCGTCGTCCACCGCGACGCGGCCGTCGGCGATCCAGCGCTCCGCTTCGCGCCGGGAGCACAAGCCGGCGCGGGCGATGACCTTGGCGATGCGTTGCGGTTTTTCGTCGGTCATGGGCGTTCGGCAGGGTTGGCGAAGGGCGGCGGACAATAGGCGAGCGGACCAGGTATTGCAAATAGGGTGGAGAGTCAGCGAATGATGTTTCCGATAAATTTTCCCATCGCTCTACCTAAATTGCGGCTGGCGTTGAGAATTGGGTCATTTATCGTCAGGTGCCCGGGCAAACCGATTCCTTCCGAACCGAGGCGATAGCCGGCCGACATGGGTTGCGGCCATGTGCTACCCAATTGCAATGCGACCGTTTCGAGCACCTTGATGGCGGATAGTGCAAACAAGGAATCATCGAGCGGTATTCGGACCGCAATCCTGCTTAGCAATTTTCGTTTCTTGGTCACGGATATTGTCAGATCGTGCCCATTTGACTCAAGATGACGTCGCAAGCAGTTCAATATCTTGCGTTCGATCGAGCCACTTCGCAGCAGCAAGAATAGGGCGGCGGATTTGGTGCGGTAAATCCGTTTCACCGCCGGAATTTGCACCCCGGCTTGATTTAGCAAGAGTTCCACGCGGTCGCCGTCAATGAGGGCCGACGCGCAATGTCGAAAGTGTGCCTGAAGGTCAGTTTTGGATAGTCCGTCATAGCGTGCTGGCAAATGGATTGTGTCCACGCCCATTTCTCGCTCTATCAAGGCGCCAGAACAGTTAATCCGCCATCGGCGGCATTTCGTCCGTGATGTGCTCGGTCGGCTGCGGCGTGGTGGTCATGACCGTGACGCCGTCCGGCGCGTTGAACTGGTGCCAGGCGCCCTGCGGGACGATAGCGATCATGCCGGCCTTCAGGTCCAGCGTTTCCGGGCCGTCCCCGGTAATCAGCGTCAGGGTGACGCTGCCTTTCAGGATCTGCACGATTTCGTCGCCATTGGGGTGGCGTTCCCATTGGCTGACGCCGGAAAATCCGCCGGTGAATATCGCGCCGTCGCGGTATTCCGCCACGCGGGCGAAAGTGCCTTCGGTATCGGAAAACCGCGTCCGGCCTTCGAGAAATTTCAGTGTTGCGAGCGTGGCGTTGATATCGATCGCTTCGGTCATCGCTGTTCCTCCATCTAAGATTCGAGTTTCGATCCTACGCAGCGGGCGCCCGGCGCCACTTGACCCAGCCGGTCATGACCCGTCCGTCGGGCCATGAGCGCGACAGCGTCAGCGTCAAATGGCCGTCTTCCGACATCTCCAGCCCACGCACCTGCTCGCCGCCGACCCAGCCGGGATTGAGCGCGTACTTCACCTTGGTGGTGAGCGTGCTGTTCTCGACGGTGAACTGGCCGCCATAGGACAGATAGGTGTCGAAGGCGGTGACCTTGTCGCCGTCCGGTGCGTCCGAATGCCAGGCGGGATCGCCGGTGAGCGCCGGCCGGCCGCCCCAGCAGACGATGGCGTTCATCCAGACGTCGGGCGCGAAAATCATGAAACCCTGCGGATCGTCGCCATAGCGGATCCTGGCCTGCGCCGCATCCTCCTCGCTGTCGGTGCCCCGGTCGACCATCAACCATGAGCCGAGAATATCCTGTGCGGTTACCATCCGATCCCCGTCAAATTTTCGGTTCTCAAGGATCATACCCGATACGGGTCCGGAGAACAGGCGCTTCGCTCCGCTTGACCGGATATCGGGGCGCGGGCAGGGTGCTGCCATGACGGATCGGGATCACTCATTCATGACCATGGCGCTCGCCGAGGCGGAGAGTGCGGCGGCGCACGGCGAAGTGCCGGTCGGTGCGGCGGTTGTCGATGGGACGACCGGCCAGGTGCTGGCGCGCGCCGGCAACCGGGTCGAGGCGCTGAACGATCCGACCGCGCATGCGGAAATCCTGGCGTTGCGAAAGGCCGCCGCCGCGGTCGGCGCGCCGCGGCTGCCCGATTGCGATCTGTATGTGACGCTGGAACCGTGCGCCATGTGTGCGACCGCGATTTCCTTCGCGCGGATCCGCCGCCTCTATTTCGGCGCCTACGATCCGAAGGGCGGCGGGGTCGAGCACGGCGCGCGCTTCTTCGGTCAGCCGACCTGCCATCACGCGCCGGAGGTCTACGGCGGATTCGAGGAAAGCCGGTCGGCGGCGCTGTTGCAGCGGTTCTTCCAGGACCGCCGGTGAGCGTGTGACACACAAGTCTTCACATTGGCGTGCAGGGTGATGGCGTTTTGGCGTGTCTTGGCTTATCCGGGTAGTGCAGCCGAGAATGCTTGGCTCGGAATTTGATCTGTTTTGAAGAGAGGATCGCCATGACTGAGACGCCGGTAAAGGTCACCGTGTTCCGCTGGGCCGGCGCGTGGGGGCCGTTCAAGGTCAACATCCCCTGCGGCGAATGCTCGCTCACCCTCGACGTCATCAAGGATACGATCGAGACGGAACTCGGCGGCATTCCCGTGGACATCGACGTGCGCGAATGGCTTTCGGAATGGTGGAAGCCGTTGCCGAAGGGCGGCTGGCACGCGCCGATCGTCATGGTCGAAGGCCGCATCGTCAGTCAGGGCGCGGCGTTGAGCCGGGGCGTGCTGACCCAGGCGGTAATCGAGGCCCATGCCGCCCGCGCGCCGATCGCGGGCAACCACGTCTTCGGCAAGGAAACCTGCCCGCATTGCAAGCGGGCGAAGGGGTATCTCGACGTGGCGGGCATCGACTACGTCTATCACGACGTGGTCAAGCAGCCGCGCGGGCTCTACGACATGCTGGCGCGGGTCAAGCCGATCATCGGGCCTAAGACGCCGGTGACGGTGCCGCAAATCTGGATCGACGGAAAATACGTCGGCGGCGCGGATGCGTTGTCGGAGATCGTCCATCGCGAGGTCGAACCGAACCCGGACCGCGGCCGGTGCTCGATCTCGCCGGGGACGCTGGCGGCGGCGGAGTAAGGCGCCCTGAGCGCTCGAAACTGCGATACGAGCGCCGGCTCGGCTGAGGATACTCCTGCCGAACATTTTTCGTGATACGTCCGGTATTGCCGATGCAATCGATTGCGGTCACGATCCTGTCCGACTTGGACAGGAACCGCGAGATGCGTGAATTCTGGCGCCGCACGATCCACATCGTGTTTCTCATAATCTTATCGGCCGGGCTGCTCACCGGTTGCGCGTCGCCGGGCACGGAACCTCCGCGTATCGATCCGGGATCCGGGCGGTTCTGGTATCAGGAACCGGCCGCGGCGATCGGCAAGGGGTTGTGGGTTTGGTATCACCGGCCGGGGGGG
>JBFFGE010000096.1:0-17114 GCA_041557595.1 Alphaproteobacteria bacterium | reverse complement strand
TGCGCGCCTCGACGCGCTGAACCGCATCACCATCGGACCCGATAGCGCCGGCGCGAATCCGGGCCCTGCTTCCTACGATCTGGGCGGCGAGCGGCCGACGATTACCGATGCGGATATCGTGCTGGGCCGGATCGATCCCGCGCGGTTTGCAGGCGGCAAACTGACCTTGTCGCCGGAAAAAGGCGCCGCCGCGATTGCCAAGGATATCGGCGAACCGCTCGGTCTCGACACCCCGATGGCCGCCTACGGCGTCACCGAAATGGTCGACGAGACGATGGCCAATGCCGCGCGCGTCCATGCGGTGGAGCAAGGCCGGATCGCCAGCCAGCACACGATCATCGCCTTCGGCGGCGCAGCCCCGCTGCATGCCGCACGGCTGGCCGAAAAGCTCGGCATCGATACAATCATCGTGCCGAACAACGCCGGCGTCGGATCGGCGGTCGGTTTCCTTGCCGCCCCCGTAGCCTATGAAGTGGTGCGCAGCCGGAACATGCGGCTCAACGGTTTCGACGCCGACACGGCCAACGCCCTGTTCGACGAAATGCGGCAGGAAGCGCTCGCCGTCGTCCGCGCCGGCGCGCCGGACGCGGACATCGCCGAACACCGGTCCGCCTATATGCGATACGTCGGACAGGGCCACGAGATTCTGGTGCCGGTCCCGCTCCATCCGATGACAGCGGCGGATGCGGTCACGCTGGGCGAGGCCTATGACCGGGAATACGCGGCCCTGTTCCAGCGAACGATCCCGAATGCCGATATCGAAATCCTGACCTGGGGCTTGACCATAGCGACCGTCGACCGGCCCCCTGCCCGGTTGCCGGAGGCGCCGGCCGCCGAAACGCCGCCACCTGCGGGATCGCGGCGGCTCTACGACGTGGCGCAGGAGCGGGAAACCGAGGTTCCGCTGTACTGGCGGCCCGATCTCGCGCCCGGCATGCAACTGGCCGGACCCGCGTTGATCGCGGAAGACGAAACTTCGACCTTTCTGAGCGCCCAATTCAATGTAAGCATTGCCGCAAACCGCGATCTCATTCTTAAACGCACACCGGAGCCGGCCGAATGAGCAAGACAAGCGCTGCCGATACGATCCGCATGCAAGTCATGTGGAACCGCCTGATTTCGGTCGTGGAGGAGCAGGCGCAGACCCTGATCCGCACCGCCTTCAGCCCGATCGTGCGCGAATGCGGCGACCTCTCCGCCGGCGTATTCGACTGCAAGGGCCGGATGCTGGCCCAAGCGGTGACCGGAACGCCCGGCCACGTCAACTCGATGGCCGAATCCGTGAACCACTTCATTCGCCATTTTCCGCTCGACACCATGGCCGACGGCGACATCTACATCACCAACGATCCGTGGATGGGCACGGGCCATTTGAACGATTTCGTCCTGACCACGCCGTGTTTCCGCCGGGGCCAATTGGTCGCCTTGTTCTCGTGCACGTCGCACCTGACCGACATCGGCGGCATCGGCACCAGCCCGGACGCCACCGACGTGCATATGGAAGGCATCTACATTCCCATGCTGAAGCTCGCCGACCGGGGCGTGATGAACGATACCCTGCTGAAGATGGTGCGCGCCAATACCCGCCAGCCGGTCGAGTCCGAGGGCGACGTCTATTCGCTGGCGGCCTGTAACGATATCGGCTGCGCCCGGCTGGTCGAAATGATGGACGAATTCCAGCTCGAGACACTGGATGCGCTGGCGGACTACATCTGCGATACCTCCTACAACGCGGTGATGGCGGAGATCGCCGCGCTGCCGAAGGGCGTCTATCGCAACAGCATGCGGATCGACGGTCACGACCACCCGCTCGATCTGGTCGCCGCGCTCACCATCGATAAAAACGGCATCACGGTGGATTACGACGGCACCTCGCCCAAATCGCGGTACGGCGTAAACGTGCCGGCCGCCTATACCACTGCCTATACGTGTTTCGGCCTAAGCTGCGTCGTGTCGTCGAAAATCCCCAACAATGCGGGCTCACTGGCGCCCTTCAAGGTCACCGCGCCGGAAGGCTCGATCCTCAACGCGCCTTACCCGGCGCCGGTATGCCTGCGTCATGTCATCGGCCAGATGCTGCCGGATGTGGTTTTCGGCTGCCTCGATCAGGCGGCGCCCGACCGGGTTCCGGCGGAAGGGGCCTCGGCGCTCTGGAACCTGACTTTCCGGGGCGAAACCGACCGCGCCAGCAACCGGCGCCACCTTTTTGCCGTCACCGCCGTGACGAATGGCGGCATGGGCGCCCGGCCCGACCGGGACGGCCTGTCTGCGACCGCCTATCCGAGCGGCGTCAAGGGCACGCCGGTCGAGATCAACGAATCGCTTGCGCCCCTGATCTTCTGGCGCAAGGAATACCGCGCCGACTCCGCCGGCGCCGGCGAATTCCGCGGCGGGCTGGGACAGGTGATCGAAGTCGAGAATGCGATCGGCAAGGATTTCGACCTGCTCGCCGGCTTCGAACGGCTCCATCATCCGGCGCGCGGCCGCCATGGCGGCGTGGATGGACAGCCTGGCGCGGCCTTCCTGCAGTCCGGCACGGCGCTGCGCGGCAAGGGCACGCAAACCATCAAGGCGGGCGAGCGGCTGGTCATCCATACCCCCGGCGGCGCGGGCTATGGCGACCGGGCAAATCGCAAGCCGGAGCAAGTCGAGGCGGATGTGCGCGACGGCCTGACAGCGGCGGCCGGCAGCGACTGACGCCGACAAGCGGAACGGCCCGCATGCTTCCGCTATCTCAGGTTGAGGGCCGTGCATTTGGCGCGTCGAGCAACCGCCCCTGAACCTCGCGACCCAAATGTCAACGTCATTCCGGACGGCGCGTGGCGCCGCACCGGTATCCAGAGGGTATGGCGATATCCGGATTCCCGCTTTCGCGGGAATGACGTCGTCTCTTGGTTCTAACCGCCGCCCGCTATCCGCCTGCGATTTGCGGCAGGATGTGCACTTCGCTGTCCGGCGGGATCGGTTCCAGCAGGGATTCCTGATAGATCTGGCCGTTGATGGCGACCGCGAGGCCGTCTTCCAGATGCGGCGCCAGCGCCGGATACCGCTCGGCGAGCGCCCGGAACAGCTGACGGACATTCGTGGAGTCCAGCTCCAGCTCGCTTACGCCGCCGGTATACTGCTTGAGGTTCCCGGTCAGCACGACCCGGGACACCGGCTAGACCATTTCCTGTTCATATCGGATCACTTGCAATGGCCGGTCTCTTTGCCTTTCCGCAAATACGTCGTTGCGAACCGTTCCGGTACGCTCGGGATTTGCTCTAGTCCCCGGCGCCATTCGCGGCCTCGATCGCCTTCAGCACCTTGGGCGGCGACATCGGCAATTCCGAGAACCGGATCCCGAGAGCGTCCGCCACCGCGTTGGCAATGGCGGCCATAGGCGGAATGATCGGCGTTTCGCCGACGCCCCGCACGCCATAAGGATGGCGGGGATTCGGCACCTCGACAATCACCGTGTCGATCATCGGTACGTCCGAGGCCACGGGAATTCGATAATCCAGGAAACCCGCATTCTGCATCCGGCCATCCTTGCCGTAGATGTATTCCTCGTTCAGCGCCCAGCCGATGCCCTGCACCGCGCCGCCCTGATACTGGCCTTCCACATAGGAAGGGTGGACGGCCTTGCCCGCATCCTGCACCACGGTGTAGCGCACGATGGTCACCCGGCCGAGCTCCTTGTCGACTTCCACATCGACCAGATGCGTGCCGAAACTGGGCGCCGCGCCCTGGGCGTTGATCTTGGTGTAGCCGACGATCGGCCCCCCGGTCTTGCCCGCCATCTTGGCGATATCGGCCAGCGACATCGGCTCGAAATCGCCGGCGTTCTTGCCCGCCGGTTTGGCGTGGCCGTCTTCCCAGACGACCGCGTCCTCGGGAATTTCCCAAATCTTGGCCGCGCGGACGCAGAGTTCCTTGATCGCTTCCTGCGCCGCCTCGACCGTCGCCATGCCGCTCGAGAAAGTCGCGCGGCTGCCGCCGGTCAGGAAGGTATACCCAAGCGAACTGGTGTCGCCGATGATCGGGCGCACCTTGTCGTAATCGATGCCCAGCGTCTCCGCCGCCATCAGCGCGAGCGACGCGCGCGATCCGCCGATATCCGGCGTGCCGGCCATTAGCGTCGCCGATCCATCCTCGTTGATATTGAGCGCGACACAGGTTTCGCCACCGATATTGAACCAAAATCCCGAGGCCACGCCGCGTCCCTGGTTCGGTCCGAGCTTGGTCTTGTAGTGATCGTGCGCTTTCACCGCATCCAGGGTCTCGACCAGACCGATCGGCCCGAACTTGGGACCATACGCCGCATGCGTGCCTTCCTTGGCGGCATTCTTGAGGCGGAAGTCGACCGGATCCAGATCGAGTTTCCGCGCCAGTTCGTCGATCACGCATTCGACGCCATATTCGGAGATCGGCCCGCCCGGCGCCCGATAGGCCGCCACTTTCGGCCGGTTGGTCACCACGTCGTAGCCGACGACCTTAACGTTCTCCAGATCGTACGGCGCAAACGCGCACATGCAGCCCGGCTGCACCGGCGAGCCCTGAAAGGCGCCGGCCTGATACTTGAGCTCCGCTTCCGCTGCGGTGATCCGCCCGTCTTTCGTCGCGCCGATCTTGACCCAGACATGGGCGCCCGAAGTGGGGCCGGTCGCACGGAAAACTTCGTCCCGCGACATCACCATCTTGACCGGCGCGCCCGATTTCTTCGACAACGCAAGCGCCAGCGGCTCCAGATAGACGACCGTCTTGCCGCCGAACCCACCGCCGATTTCCGACGCCGTGACGCGGATCTTGGAGACGTCCATGCCGAGCATGCGGGCGCAATGGGTGCGCACCACGAAATGGCCCTGCGTCGAGCACCAGAGCTCCGCCTGGCCATCCTCGGTATAGCTGGCGACGCAGGCATGCGGCTCGATATAGCCTTGATGCACCGGCTTGGTGTCGAATGCGCGTTCGATAATGACCTCCGCCTTGGCAAAGCCCGACTCGACATCGCCGAGCCCGAATTCGACCCGCTTCGAGACATTCGACGCCTTGGTCGGCTTCGGATCCATGCCCTCGGTAATCATGTCTTCATGCAGGATTGGCGCATCCGGCTTCATCGCCTCGAGCACGTCGATGACGTGCGGCAGGGGCTCATACTCCACTTTGATGAGCTTGAGCGCCTTCTGGGCGACCGAGGCGCTGGTCGCCGCCACCGCGGCGACCGCATGTCCGTCATACAATGATTTTTCCCGGGCCATGACATTGCGGACCATGTCCCGGTAGTTGACCAGCATTTCGCCGGCCGGCACGAATTCCGACGCCATATCCTGGATATCGTCGCGCGTAATGACCGCCTTGACGCCCGGCAACGCTTCCGCCTTCGAGGTGTCGATCGACCTGATCAGGGCATGGGGATGCGGACTGCGCAGCACCTTGCCCGTCAGCATGCCGGGCACATTGAAATCAGCGCCGAATTTGGCGCGGCCGGTGACCTTGTCGACACCGTCCGGCCGCACCGGACGAGTTCCGACCCACTTCAATCCCTGGGCTTTGTCATCCATCTTCAGCGCTTGCGACATGCTTAGCTTCCTCTCATCTCCGACGCCGTGTCGAGCACGGCCCGGATGATCTTGTCATACCCGGTGCAACGGCACAGATTTCCGGCCAGCCAGTACCGAACTTCGGTCTCCGTAGGATCCGGGTTTTTCTCGAGCAGGGCTTTCGCGGCGACCAGAAATCCCGGCGTACAGATGCCGCATTGCAACGCCGCATGCTCCAGGAATTTTTGCTGCAGCGGATGCAACTGGTCGCCCTTGGCCATGCCTTCGATGGTCTCGACCGAGCGGCCGTTGAGTTCGGGGCCCAGCACGAGGCAGCTGCACACCAGCCGGCCGTCGAGCATCACGCTGCACGCGCCGCAATCGCCCGATGCGCAGCCTTCCTTGCTGCCGGTCAGGTACAGCTCGTCGCGCAATACGTCGAGCAGGGTCTGTTCCGGTTCGCACAGGAATTCGACCGGATCTCCGTTGATCGTCGTGGAAACATGAGTTTTGGACATTAGTTCTCCCTCGCGCGCTCGAGCGCAATTTGAGCCGTGCGGCGCGCCAGGACGCCGGCAACCTTGGTGCGGTACTCAATCGTTCCGCGTTTGTCGTCGATCGGGTTGCAAGCGGCGCTTGCCGCCTTCGCCAATGCCGCCATCGCGTCATCGTCCAGTGTCGTTCCGATCAGGGCCTTCGCCGCATTCGCCACCAACAACGGTGTCGGCGCAACGGCGCCGAGCGCAACCCGTGCCGCCGTGCAGACACCCTTGGCATCGAGGGTCAGGCTGACGCCCACCCCGACCACGGCGATATCCATCTCGGTCCGCGGAATGAACCGTAGATAAGCGTCGCTCGAACGCTTCGGCCGGGATGGAAACTGGAAGGACGCAACAATCTCGCCCTTCTTGAGCGAGGTCTTGCCGGGGCCGGTGACGATTTTCTCAACCGGCACGTCGCGGCTGCCTTTCGGGCCAACCACAGTAGCGACGGCGCCCGCGGCAATCAGCGCGGGAACGCTATCGGCCGCCGGCGATCCGTTGCACAGGTTACCGCCCATCGAGGCGCGTCCCTGGATCTGCGTCGAACCGATGAGGTCGAAGGCCTCGGCAACGCCGGGCCAGACTTTCTTGAATTTCGGATGCTCGTTCAGCTCCGCCCCGCTGACCGCGGCGCCGACGCGAAAGCCTTTGCCCTCGGCCTTGATCTTGCAAAGTTCCGGAATTCGTTTCACATCGACGACCAGCGCCGGTTCGATCATATCCGCGCGCAACTGAACCAAGAGGTCCGTGCCGCCCGCCAAAACCCGCGCCTCGCCTTTTGCGCCGGCGAGCAGTGCCACTGCCGCATCCAGCGATTCCGGCGCTTCATACCGCATTTCGACCATGCTACTCCCTACCGTTTATTGTCCGACGTGCCCGTCGCCCATACCCTAGTCCGACCGCTGCATTCTTGCCAATACCGGTGCAGGGCTCGCCCGCCTTGGCTTGGCGTAAATACAATCAAAGAACGGGAATCCGATCGCCGACTCTCACACTGCCGACGAGCGGCGCTTCGGGTGTTGGACTAAGCACCATAATACCGGGCGACTTCCACGTCGATCAGGTAGCAGCCACCCGCCTCTACCCTTTCTACACCCCGCACCAAGGCTTTGGAAAGAGCTTGCGACGAATTGACCGGTCCTTCCGCTTCCCAGCCGAAACCCGTCGCAAGCTGAGCGAAATTCGGATCGGGATCCTCGATCCGCTGTCCGATCCAGCGGTTTTCCGGCGGCCTGTCGCGGCCGTCCGCCACACGCTCCTGATGCAGCTCGTCGTTGAAATAGGACCGGTTGTTCGCCACGATGACCAGCAGCGGTATACGGTATTTGCTCGCGGTCCAGAGCGCCGTCAATCCCATCAGCGAATCGCCGTCGCCGAGGATCGCGATGGGCAGCCGTCCCGTCCCGCGCAGCGCCAACGCGCCTCCCACCGCCATTCCCGGACCGGAACCGATACCCGCGCCGCCATCGCCGCCAATAAAATCGAGCGGATCGCGAAAGTGCAGCGCATCGCCGGGCCAGCCGAGCGGAACGCGGATCAGACAGGATGGCCGGCCATCGAGCGCCCCCGTCAGCGCTTCGGCCATGTCGTGATAATCCAATGCACCGTCGATACGCGGGCTGCCGCTGTCGGCGACCGGCGGCGCGCCGGCCCAACCGGGTTTCGCGCGTTTGCCCTGCTTCTTCAATGCCGCCAACAGCGCCGACACGGCAATATCCGGCTCGCTCAGCAACCGAACATCGGCGGGCGGCAGGAGATGATGGTCCATGGACCAGCCATTGTGAATATAGGAATCGACCGTGCAGTTGATCACCTTGGCGTGAATCGCCGCTTCGCCGGTGGCCAACTGAAACGTGCCCATCGGATCGATCCAGTCGAGCGCCAACACCACATCCGCCGCGGCGAGAACGTCGCCCGCCGCCTTGTTCGGCCGTTTAATCGGCGGCACGACATGAAGCCGATGGTCCGTCGGAAAAGCCGCGCCGGCCTTCAAATCGGTCACGACACGGGCCTCCAGCAATTCGGCCAGTTCGATCCTGCGCTGCCAGTCCGCCGGATCGCGCGACACACGGCCCGCCATAATCAAGGGACGTTCCGCGTCGCGCAGCAGGCGCGCAGCATCGGCCACCGCATCCGGCGCGGGGGTCGGCGCATTCCCCGGACCGAACCGCGACACCGCCGGGATGGTCGGCGCGGCGTCCAGCCTGGATTCCTGCAATCCCATGTCGAGGCAGACATAGACCGGCGCCCGCGGCGCGGTGCGCGCGATCTGCCACGCCCGCAGCATCGATTCGACCAGCGCCCCGGCCGAAGCCGGCTGGTCGTCCCATTTCACGTAGTCGCGGATCAACGCGCCCTGATCCTTCGCCGTATGGATCCATTCGATCCAGGGCCGCCGCTCGGATGCATCGACCGGTCCGGTCGCGCCCAGCATCAAAATCGGCACGCGATCGCACCAGGCGTTGAAGATCGCCATGGTGGCGTGCATCAGACCGACATTGCTGTGCAGCGCCACGGCCATCGGCTCGCCGGTCACCTTGGCGTAGCCATGCGCCATCGCCACCGCATGTTCCTCATGCAGAACCACCAGCATCTGCGGGTCCCGATTGCCGAGGTAATTCACGAGGCTGTCATGAAAACCGCGATAGCTGGCGCCAGGATTGAGCGCGATATAAGGGATATCGAATTCACGCAGCATGTGGGCGGCCACGTCGCTGCCCCATTCCAACTCGAATTGTCCCGCCTTGACGGGCCGTTCCACGTCTTGAATGGGTGTTTTCGGCGATTTGCCAGATCGGCGCTCCATCGCAAATGCCCTCCCTGTTGCGCATGCGGCCCCCAAACTGTACCAACCGCGTGCCACGGCACAAACAGACAGCACAAACAGGCCGAGCCGCGTCGATACAAATGGTACCGTGGATCGCGGCAAGATCCCCCAGGCGATTTCTGGGTGCCGGCCGTCAACAGCGGGGAGCGACCATGCGCGAATACGACATGCACTTTATCGGCGGCGAATGGGTTGCCGCCAGCGGCGCAGACTCCATCGAGGTCATCAATCCGACGACGGAACAACCGATCGGTCGCATACCTTCGGGCACCGCGGAGGACGTCGATAAGGCCGTGCGCGCCGCGCGCGCGGCATTCGACGGTTGGTCCACCACGCCCGTCCCGGATCGCGCCGCCATTCTGATGGAAATCCATGAGGGGCTCGCCGCGCGGGCCGACGACATCGCGGAAACCATCACGGCCGAAGTCGGCATGCCGATAAAGTTGTCGAAAATCATCCAGGCGGGATCGCCGATCGGCCAATTCAAGGGCATGGCCAAGGTCTTGTCGGCCTATGAATTCGAGCAGGAAATTCGCAATTCCCGAATCGTGCGGGAAGCGGTCGGCGTCGTCGGTTGCATCACCCCCTGGAACTATCCGCTGCATCAGATCGCCGCCAAGGTCGCGCCGGCGCTCGCTGCCGGCTGCACCGTCGTTCTGAAGCCGAGCGAAGTCGCCCCGTTGAACGCGCTCATCCTGGCGGAAGTCATCGCCGGGACCGGATTACCGGCCGGCGTCTTTAACCTGGTCAATGGCGAGGGTCCGGTGGTCGGCGAAGCCATTGCGCGCCACCCGGACGTCGACATGGTGTCGTTTACCGGATCGACAAGAGCAGGGCGCCGCGTTTCGGAATTGGCCGCGGCGACAGTTAAACGCGTCACGCTGGAACTCGGCGGCAAGTCGGCGGCAATCCTGCTGGACGACGCCGACATGACGAAGGCTGTGAAGGGCGTCTTCGGCGCGTGCTATCTGAATTCCGGACAGACCTGCACCGCGCATACGAGAATGTTGATTCCGGAAGACCGCTATGCCGAGGTCGCCGAGCTCGCCAAGCAGGTCGCCGCCGGCTGGACGGTCGGCGACCCGACCGATGGCGAATCGCGGTTGGGGCCACTGGTTTCAGCGGTGCAGCGGGAACGCGTTCAACGCCACATTCAACAAGGCATCGACGAGGGTGCGGAGTTGCTGTTCGGCGGCCCGGAATCCCCGGCCGGCCTGGATCGCGGCTATTTCGTTCAGCCGACGGTGTTCGGCCGCGTCGCGCCGGAGTCGACGATCGCACAGGAAGAGATCTTCGGACCCGTCCTGTCGATCCTGACCTACAAGGACGAGGACGACGCGGTCGAAATCGCCAACAACTCGCTTTACGGCCTGTCGGGCGGTGTGTGGTCCGCGGATCAGGACCGGGCGCTGCGTGTCGCCCGGCGGCTGCGCACCGGGTTGGTCGACATCAACGGCGGCGCCTTCAACCCGTCGGCGCCGTTCGGCGGCTACAAACAGTCCGGCATCGGCCGGGAATTCGGCGAATTCGGGCTCGAGGAATTTCTCGAGGTGAAGTCCATCCAGCTCTGATGCCGGTTACATTCGGGCGGCTACATTCGGGCGGCCTCAACCGCCGCCGAGAAACGACTCCATCCACCGCTTGTAGTCCGCGTCCCGCGTGACCTGTTTCATCAGGTCCGGCGGCGCAACCGTCTTGATCTCGGAAGGCGGCGTCCCCTCGCGCAAGGCTTTCAGCGTATCGTGCGTGGCCCTGATTGCCGCCATGATCGGGTGGTGACCCTGCAGGCAAATGCGCACGCCCTGACCGGCCAGATACTCCTTATCCAGCAGATCGCCCGGCACGCCGCCAAGGAATAACGGAATGCCGACTTCCGCCGCCAGCGCTTCGAGGTGCGCCTTCTCGCGAACACCGACAATGAACAGCGCATCCACCCCGGCCCCCTCATATGCCTTGACGCGCGCGATGGCATCTTCAACGCCATTGACCGCAAGAGCACTGGTCCGCCCGGCAATAACAAGGTTGGAATCCTGGCGCCCCTCGAGGGCCGCACGCATCTTGCCGACGCCTTCGTCGATCGGGATCAACCGCGTGTTGCCGAGATCGCCATAGGGCTGCGGCAGTTCGGTATCTTCGATGGTAAGCGCGGCGACCCCGGCGGTTTCCAGCTCTTCGACCGTGCGTTTTACATTGAGGGCATTGCCGTAACCGTGATCGGCGTCCACGAGCAGCGCCAGGTTTCCGGCCCGGCAGATCCGGTACGCCTGGGCGGCAAACTCGGTCAGGGTAAGCGTAATCAGATCGGGCGCGCCGAGCACGGACAGCGACCCCACGGAACCTGCGAACATGCCGACCTCGAATCCCAGGTCCTCGGCGATGCGTGCCGAAATCGGGTCGTAGACCGAACCGGGATGAACGCAACTGTTGCCGGAAATAAGAGTGCGAAAACGCTCACGACGCTCGGTCCAATGCATTGGCAGGGTTCCTCGATGAATTTTCCAGATCCCCACGCTAATCGCGCACCGAAAGGACCGCAAGCGCAGCCGGCGATCTGCCGGCGGCACGAGCGGGATTTCAACGTGAAATCAATCGGAACGGTGTGTTCTGCTGGTTCTACTGTGGCGCCGTGTCGCTGAGCGTATCGCTCGGCACCCAACCTTCGTTGATACCGTCGCCGGGGATGCGGATTTTCACCCAGGATCCCTTGACGCCGAGGCGCAAGACTTTGTCCGCCCGGCGCGCGAAGGCAATAACCTCTGCATCCAGCGCGGGCGCCCGACGCAGTTTGGCGGCCGCCGGCTTGATGTAAGCCGATTTCGGCGCCGGTTTCGCCGCTGCCGGTAGTTTGGCCACCACCGGATTTTTCGGCGCGGCGGGTGTCGCGGGTGCTGACGCCTCAACCGGCTTTTTCACCGGCGCCGGCGTTTCGACTTCAACGGGTTTCGGCAATGCCGGTTGCGCCGACGCCGTTTTAGGGGGCGCCGGTTTCGGCGATACCCGCTTCGGTGGCGCGGGTTTCGGTGGCGCCGCCTTCTTTGCAGCAGGCTTTACGGGCGCACCCCGGGTCGACAGCGCCTTCGCGACCTTGGTGACCGGTTGCGATTTACGGCCCGTCGGTTCGACCTTCGCCGCGACGTCGCCGGAGAACGATTTCCAGAATTCGACCGCGAACGGCTTGAAGGCCGGCAGGTATACAAACGCGCCGTACAACGCACCGCCGACGGCGCCGAGTATAATCAAACGCCGCAGCGCGAACATGCGGCCAATCCCGCCGAACATTGCGCCAATGCGGCCGCCGATCGTCTGCCGGCTGCGCCGGGGTCCGGACCGTTTCTTCGCATCCTTGTGAATATGATCGATGGCGGTAACGGGTCCCGACGTTTTTTTCAATTTCTTCGCGAGGTTCAAACTGAAGGCGCCCGCCGCTGCAACCGCCGACTGGACGCCCGATTTTTCCTTTTCGGACTCTTCGGATTCCGAATCCATCGCGACATCCGTGAGATTCAACGTCGGCTCTTTGCGGCCGTCAACGGACGTCGCGTCGGCTTCGGCCGATTCCACGGTATGAACCTCGACATTGACGGTGGCCGGCGCCTCGGATTGCTGTTTCTTGAGATGGGCCGATCGCCGGGCTTCTTCGTCCTCCCAAGCTTGACGGGCTTCGGCGAGCTGACGGTTCAACTGCTCCTGCCATTGCTCGTCCCTGGCGGCCAAAAGCGCTTGTTGCTGGGCCTCCCATTCACGCCGGGCCGACGACAGGTCCGGTGCGGCCGCGCCGCTTTCCGCGAGCCGGCGATTCAATTCGCCTTCCCAATGCAGATCGCGGTCGGTGAGCGCCGCCTTCATTTCGGTTTCCCACTGGACCCGCGCCGCGGCAATCCGTTCCGCCACCGCTTCTTCGTTGACCGCGCCCGCCACGGCGGCAGCCTGTTCGTGCTCGCCGACCCACTGGACGCGCGCCTCGGCGATCGCCGCTTCCCGCGCCGCGGCAATGGTCTTCTTAGTTTGCTCTTCCAGCCCGGCAAGCCTGGCCGCGGACTCGCGCTCGACCTCGGCGCGCACTTCGGCAATTTTGATCTCGAAATCTATCTTCAGACGGCTTTCGACTTCTTCCGCCCGGGCCACCAGCTCGGCTGCGTGAATCGCCGACAATTCTTCCTGCTTCTGGGCGAGCTCGGCGGCGTGCAGCTTTTGCAACTCCTCCAGCTGCTGCTTGATCTTTCCCGGCGTACTTTCCTGCGATTGAGCGACCGCCTCGGCGGCGGCTAATTCGTCCCGTAATGTTCGAATCTCGACCTGGTACTTGGCTTCCGCCTGGGACTGCGCCTGCTCCGCGACTTCCTCGGCGTGCTCCGCCCTTTGCAGCGTCTCCGCCAGGACCTTTTTGATTTCTTCAGCGGTGGCTTCGGCCGCCGTGACCCTCGCTTCCGCGGCGGCGGCCTGTTCTTTCATCGCCATCATTTGTTGCTCGAAGGCCGCCTGTTGCGCGGCGGTCGAACTTTCCGCGCTGGCTTGCGCCGCCGTCACCACTTTTTGTTTTTCCGCCTCGAGAGCGGCCCTGAGTGCCGCCTCCCGCTCGCTCGCCTGTTTTTCCCACTCCGCCCTGGCGGCGGCGAGGTGTGCGTCATCCCCGGACGCCGTACTGGCCTTGCCAGCCGCCGCGCCGCCACCCGCTTTCTCCCGGGCTTCGCGAATCGCCTGTTCCAGCTGGTCGGAGACATCCGATGTGGTGGCGCCCGCGGACTCGGCGGGCGCTTCGGCGGCGACCGGTACGCTATCGGTTGGTTTGATTTCGTAATCGGTCAGACTGACGGTCGCTGCGAAATCATCCTCGTATCCGATGAGGCGCACTTGCACGGAATGCGGCGCGAAATCGGCGGCGGGCGGCAGATACATCAGGCCGTCCAAATCGTCGAGACTGAGCGACCACGCGGTATCGCCGGTCGTCTGCCCGTTCGACAGGCGGGCGCCGCTCATCATCCCCTCGACCTTCAACGAAAAACGTTCGAAATTATGCTTTTTCGGCAAAGCGGGCTTGATTTTCAATGGAATGCCCACGGGCTTTTCCGCACTCATCGAATTCCTCCCCCTCGCCGGCTCGGCATCCATCGGTCTGCCCGGGACGCAAGACGCATCCGCGCGAAGAGGTTCGACTCCCTTTTGCCTTGAGACATCAACCGACTCATTATTTGCCTTCTATGCCCGCAAAATGCCTGCCCAAACACCCGGCCGACCATGCCGACGGACCCCCGAATTCGGTATCGACCGAAACCGTTGACCATCGCCCGGATCGCGCAGTCGAGCAAAGCGCGCATCTCGCAACGCAATATTGTCCGCAAGTGGTTAACGAATGGTTCAAGAAGCTCGGAAAAGCTCAATTTATGTAAAATTTCTCCGCCCGCGCGCCGCGTCCGGCCGGAGAACGCGCCGCACGCGCCGACGAAATGCCCGAAACGGCGATATCCCGGGCCGGCGAGATCTAAAGCGCCGCCATATCAGGAAAAATCGGGCTCAGGCATGCCCCTGCAGGGCGGACCAAACACGCTCGGGCGTGGCCGGCATGTCGAGATGGGTAATGCCGGTTTTCCGCGCCAAGGCGTCGACCACCGCATTCATGACCGCCGGCAACGCCCCGCTGGTTCCCGCCTCGCCGCACCCCTTGGCGCCAAGCGGATTGGTGGTGGCGGGAACCGGGTGCGAGTCGAACACGAATGCCGGTACGTCTTCGGCGCGCGGCAGGGTGTAATCCATGTAGGAACCGGCCACCAACTGCCCTTCCCCGTCATAGGTGGCGTTTTCCATGAGCGCCTGCCCGAGCCCCTGAACCACCCCGCCATGGACCTGCCCTTCGACGAGCATGGGGTTGATGAGGGTCCCGAAATCGTCGACGACGCTGTACCGCACCACCGCCACGACGCCGGTTTCCGGTTCGATTTCAATTTCGGCGATGTGGCAGCCATTCGGAAAGGCGGACGGCGGCGTTGCCTCCTTGATTTTCGTATCCAGGGCCTCCGGCAATGCCTCGGGAAGACCGCCTGTCCCGCGCAACCGGCGGATCTCGGCCGCCAGCTCCAGAATACCGATGCCGCGATCGGTTCCGGCCACGCGAAACTCGCCCGGCTCGAAGACGATGTCTTCCTCCGCAGTCTCCAGGACATGCGCCGCCAGCTTGCGGCCATTTTCGATCACCACGTCCGCGGCGTGCACCAGCGCGGTGCCGGCGCTTATCACCGTGCGCGATCCCCCCGTCCCCGCGCCGGCGATCAGTTCATCGCTGTCGCCCTGGATCAACCGAAAGCGATCATAGGGGATTCCGAGTTTGCCCGTGAGGATCTGCGCGAAAGTTCCCTGATGGCCCTGGCCGTAATTCAGCGATCCGGAAATCATCGTCACGCCGCCATCGTCATCGAACCGGATACCGCCCATTTCGTTGGCCGGCGGTCCCGTGACTTCCAGATAACAGGCGATACCGAGACCGCGCAGCTTGCCGCTGGCTTCCGAGTCCCGTCGCCGCGCCTCGAACCCGTCCCAATCCGCATTGGCGAGACCGGCATCGAGCACCGCCGGAAAATCGCCGCTGTCGTAGGTCAGTTCGGAAACCGCTTCATAGGGAATCTCTTCCGGCGTGATCATATTGCGCCGGCGCAACTCGATCCGGTCGATGCCCAATTCCCGGGCGGCCGTATCCATCATGCGTTCCATGTAATAGACGCCTTCCGGACGGCCCGCGCCGCGATAGGCGCCAATCGGCGTGGTGTTGGTGAAGAGCGCCCGCGTGCGCGCATGCAGTACCGGCAAACGATAGAGGCCGGGAAAATTCCGCGGGACATTCCGCGTGTGCATCGACGGGCCGACCGCCGTGAGATAGGCCCCGACATTGCAATGCACCAGCACCCGCCCGGCCAGGATCCTGCCCTCCTTGTCGAAGGCCAGCGAAGTTTCGGCGTAGCTGTCACGGCCGTGCTGGTCGGAGAGAAAGCTGTCGCTCCGCTCGTCGCACCATTTGACCGGCCGGGAAACCGCTTTCGCCGCGACCAGCGCCACGACATATTCCGGATAAGGTGCCGATTTCATGCCGAACGAGCCGCCGACGTCATAGGTGCGCACGTGAAGGTTTTCGCGCGGAATGCGCATGATTTCCTTGGCCAATACATTGGTAAATCCGAAGAGGCCCTGGCTTGGACAGTGCAGGGTGTAGCGCCCGCCTTCGGTATCGAATTCGGCCACCGCCGCGCGCGGCTCCATCGCCGATACATGCACGCGATTGCTGCGCAGGGTCATTGTGGTCACGTGGTGCGCATCGGCGAAAATCTTGTCGGTTTCCGCCGCATCGCCGAATTCCCAATCGAGCGCCTGGTTGCCCGGCGCTTCCGTATGCAACTGCGGCGCGCCGTCTTCGGCCGCCAGCTTGCAATCGGTCACCGCGGCCAGCGTCTCGATCTGCAAATCGACAAGTTCGGCGGCATCCCGTGCCTGCGACAGGCTTTCCGCCACGACAAAGGCGACCGCCTCGCCGCGAAAGCGCACATTCCCGGTCGCGAGCACCGGCCGCGGCGGCTTGATGAGCGGCGTCCCGTCGCGATTCTTCACCGGCAGCAAACAGGGCATGGTGCCGATGCCGGCGGCATCTAGGTCTTCGGCCGTCAGGACCGCGAGTACCCCGTCCGCCGCCCGCGCCGCGGCAACGTCGAGAACCGTGATTCGCCCATGGGCGAAGGGCGAACGCAGGACGTAGCCAAAGGCCTGCCCCGGCAGATTGAAGTCGTCGGAAAAACGGCCTTCACCCCGTAACAGGCGCGGATCCTCCAGACGCGAGACCGATTGGCCGATGGCATATTTTTCAAACGATAGTTCGGAGGCTTCGGACACGGTGGCATACCCTCTATTGCATGGAAATCCGGCAGGAGCTCACTTCCGGTTATCCGTTTCGGCCTGGATGCGGCGGCGCGGATTGTTTCCGCTGCCGCCGCGTTTGTCACGGCGATTCATACTTGCCGAAGCGCCGCTAGATCAACCTGCCTTTCATTGGAATCAATTAAAGGCAGAAAAGTCGATCGATTCTACAAAGATAGAGCAACTTATGCGCGCCCAAGGGGCCGCACGCCGCTCTAGGTGTGGTCTTTCGATAGGTTGTCCATTCGGCCCTGACCGGGGAGACTGGAGTTACCAAGCTTCAGCACTCTTTGGGAGAGCCGAATGAACATTCACAAGAATGCCCGTTTG
>JBFFGE010000095.1:0-17125 GCA_041557595.1 Alphaproteobacteria bacterium | reverse complement strand
GCCCGCAAACGACAAGGATGCGGCCAATACGAGTGTCGCCAGGATAGGTTTGCGCATCAGGCCTTCTCCCCTTTTGCGGAGGTCGCCCCGATGGCGGCGCCGCCGCCCCCGCCGGTGACCGATCGACTGATGCTGTCCGGCAGCGGTTTAGGCGTCTCGGTCTTGCCGAGAATCGGCAGCAGAATCAGGAAATGGAAGAAGTAATAGGCCGTTCCAATCATCCCGAGATGGACATACTGAAAGACGAAATCCGTGCTCTCCGGCGACGGCGGCGGCCCGCCGAATACCGGTAGATCGGGCGATGTCGCACCGACCACGCCCAAAACCACGCAATCGATCACGAGGATCCAGAAAAACCACCGATAGGTCGGCCGGTACTTACAGCTCCGCACTTTCGACGTATCGAGCCAGGGCAGGACGAACAGCACCAGGATCGACGCGAACATCAGCGCAACCCCGATCAGCTTGGCCTCGATGAACCAGATGTCGAAAGTGATCGACCGCAGGATCGCGTAGAACGGCAGGAAGTACCATTCCGGCACGATATGCGGCGGCGTCACCAGTGAATTCGCCTCGATATAGTTGTCCGGATGGCCAAGGTAGTCCGGCAGATAGAACACGAACGCCGCCCAAACGATCAGGAACACGCCCATGCCGACCGAGTCCTTGGCCGTGAAATACGGATTGAACGGCACGCTGTCCTGCGGCCCCTTGATTTCGATGCCGTCCGGGTTGTTCGAACCGGTCACATGCAGCGCGGCAACATGCATGCCGACCACGCCGACGATCACGAACGGCAGCAGGTAATGTAGAGAGTAAAAACGGTTCAGCGTCGCGTTGCCGACGGTGAAGCCGCCCCACAGCCACTCGACGATGGGTTCGCCGACGATCGGAATGGCCGAGAACAGGTTGGTGATGACCTTGGCGCCCCAGAAGCTCATCTGGCCCCAGGGCAGCACATAGCCCATGAAGGCGGTGCCCATCATCAACAGCAGGATCACGACGCCCAGAATCCACAGCAACTCGCGTGGGTTCTTGTAGGATCCGTAATAGAGTCCGCGGAAAATATGGATATAGACGACGATGAAGAACATCGAGGCGCCGTTCGAATGGATGTAGCGGATCAACCAGCCGTAGTTCACGTCGCGCATGATCCGTTCGACGCTGTCGAAGGCCATGGTCGATTCGGCGGTGTAATGCATCGCGAGCACGATGCCGGTGACGATCAGGGTCACCAGGCAGATCGTCGCCAGCGCACCGAAGTTCCACCAGTAATTCAGGTTCTTCGGCATCGGGAATTGATTGTATTCGTGATCCATGAAGGAAAAGATCGGCAGGCGATCGTCGACCCAGCGGATAATCGGATTGCTGTAGGTTTGTTTTTCCATGATCCGGGCCCTATCCGATCTTCACGCGGCTATCGGACAGAAAGGCGTATGGCGGCACGAACAGGTTTTTCGGCGCCGGGCCTCTGCGAATTCGGCCGGAGGTATCGTAATGCGAGCCATGGCAGGGACAGAACCAGCCGCCGAAGTCGCCCTTCTTGTCGCTCACCCGGTTTCCGGGGACGCAGCCCAGATGGGTGCAACTGCCGCGCACGATCAGCCACTCGTCCTTCTTCACCCGTTCCTTGTCGGTCTGCGGATCGCGCAGATCGCCAACTTTGACGGATTGGGCCTCGGCGATTTCCTTGGGTGTCCGTCGGCGGATGAACACGGGTTCGCCGCGCCACTTCACGGTGATTGCCTGTCCGGGCTGGATTGCGCCGATGTCCACTTCGGTGCTCGACAAGGCGAGCACGTCCGCCGCCGGGTTCATTTGATCGATCAAGGGCCAGGCGAAACTCGCCGCCCCGACGGCGCCAACGGCGCCTGTCATCAAATAGAGATATTCCCGTCGGGTCGTGCCGTCGGCGTGGTCGTCCGCCATCGTCGCTTTCCCCCCCTTCTCATAGCTAAAGCGCGGTTCGGTTGACCGAACCGCAGAAAGAACCGTCACGGTTTATATACGGATCACGGACCCGACATATAGAAAGAACCCCGCCAATGCGACAACCTGCCGCATAGCGTGTTCGGGCCGTTCTCCGCACCCGCCTTCGGTCGCATCGTATAGTCGATATTGTGTTCGGGCGCAAAATTCGCGTCGCCAAATCTGCGTTGGAAGGCTTTCCCGAAATGCGGCTCGCGCTATTCGAACCCGACATTCCGCAAAACACCGGCGCGGTCCTGCGGCTCGCCGCATGTCTCGGCGTCGGCGTCGACATCATCGAGCCGATGGGATTTGTCTGGTCGGACCGGCATTTGCGGCGCGCCGGCATGGACTACCTGGACCACGTCGACCTTGCCCGGCACAGTTCCTGGAACAGGTTTCGCGACGGCAACAGGCACCGGCTGGTTCTGCTCACCACCAAAGCCGACGCGTGCTACACGGATTTCGCTTTCTCGGCCGACGACACTCTATTACTGGGGCGGGAAAGCGCGGGCGTTCCGGAGTCGGTGCAGGCCGCCGCCGACGCCCGGATCAGGATCCCGATGGCGGGCGGCATGCGGTCGCTTAACGTTGCGCTGGCCGCCGCGATGGTGTTGAGTGAGGCGCTGCGGCAAACGAACCTCTTTCAACGAACTGATACCATTGCATAAAATGGCCGAAACCGAACGACAAAACCAAGCCACCCGCTGGTTCGAATCCCTGCGCGACTCGATCTGCGACGCCTTCGAAGCGATCGAACGCGACTATGACGGCCCGCTGGCGGACCGCGCGCCCGGCACCTTCGAGCGCACCTCCTGGACGCGTCCCGATACCGAGTTGGAAGACGGCGGCGGCGGCGTCATGTCGGCGATGCGCGGCCGTGTCTTCGAAAAGGTCGGCGTCAATGTCTCCACGGTGAGCGGGGTCTTCTCCGAGGCCTTCCGCAAGGAGGTGACCGGCGCGGACGCGGACGGACGGTTCTGGGCGAGCGGCATTTCGCTGGTCGCCCACCCGCAATCGCCGCACGTTCCCGCCGCCCATATGAACACGCGGCACATCGTCACCTCGCAAGGCTGGTTCGGCGGCGGCGGCGATCTGACGCCGACCTATCCGCGGGACGACGATACCGCCGCCTTTCACAAGGCGTTCGAAGATGCCTGCGGCCGCCACGACGTCGCCGATTACGACCGCTACCGCGCGTGGTGCGACGAGTATTTTTTCATCAAGCATCGCAACGAGCCGCGCGGGGTCGGCGGAATATTTTACGATTCGCTCGACAGCGGCGATTGGGACGCGGATTTCGCCTTTACCCGGGACGTCGGCCGCGCGTTCGAATCGGTCTATTGCGAAATCGTGCGACGGCGCATGAACGACCCTTGGAGCGAAGCGGAGAAGCAGCATCAATTGGTTCGCCGCGGCCGCTATGTGGAATTCAACCTGCTGTATGACCGCGGCACGCGATTCGGCCTGATGACCGGCGGCAATCCCGAAGCCATTCTCATGTCGATGCCGCCGGAAGTACGCTGGCCCTAGACCATTTCTTGTTTAAATTGACGCACGTGAAATGGTCTATCTTTTTGATTTCACGCAAATACGTCGTCGCGAACCGTTCCGGTTCGCTCGGGATTTGCTCCAGGTCGCGACAGAAACAGCGAACAGACGGACATCACGACTCTTCGGTTGCCCGGCGTTTCAATTCATCAAGGCAGGCCGCACGGCCGGAGGCAAAATCCGCTTCGACCCACCATGTCTCCACCGCCGACAACAGGCGGCCAACCGCGGGGCCGGCGGCAACGCCGAGCGCCTGCACATCCTCGCCCGTCACCGGGAAGCGCGGCCGACGCCAGCGAACCGCGGGGCCGATCAAATCGAGCCGGTCGCCGCACTCGGCCGGCATCGACGCCATGAAGAGCACCTGATCCACGAATCGCTCGACCCCGATGCGATAAAGCACGCGCCGCACCGCAAGTGCATCCATATCCGCCGCAATCTCGGGATCCGCCTGAACCACGGCGACGAGGCGCTCGCGATCCGCGTTCGATGCCTTCAGATTGCGGGCGAGCGCGGCCGCGTCGGCGGCATCCATGGGCAGCAGCGCCGCGAGCCGACGCATCGCGTTCGGCGTCACTAACGCGGGATATTTTCCGGCCGCCGCCGCTTCGCACGTCACCATCCGGCCGAACCGGTCCACATCGAGCGGTTCGCGCAACACCACACGCGCGGCGCCCACCTCAACCAAGGCCCGAACGGCCGGAACCGGATCGGGCGCAAGAAACAATTTCGACAATTCCGCCAGAACCCGTTCGGCGGACAGCCGGGCCAGTTCGGACGCCATCGCGCGGCAGGCGGCCAACCCGTCCGGATCGGGCGCGCCCTTGCCGTAATAGGCGTGAAAGCGGAAGAAACGCAGCAGCCGCAGGATATCCTCGGTCAGCCGTTGCCGCGGGTCGCCGACAAACCGCACCCGTCCGGCATGCAAATCGGCGAGGCCGCCGAACGGATCGTGCAGCGTGCCGTCCCGTTCGAGCGACAATGCGTTAAAGGTGAAGTCGCGCCGGCTCGCATCGGCGTCCCAATCGTCGGTAAAGGCCACCGTGGCATGGCGCCCATCGGTCTCGACGTCATGGCGCAACGTGGTGATTTCAAACGGTGTGCCGCCGACGATCGCGGTCACCGTGCCGTGGCTGATCCCGGTCGGCACCACCTTGATGCGGCGCTTGCGCAGTGCGGCCATGATGGCATCGGGAACCGCATCGGTCGCAATATCGACATCCCGGATTGCTCGGCCCAGCACGGCGTCCCGCACGCAACCGCCGACGAACCGCGCCGTCGCGCCAGCCGCTTCCAGGGCGTCCAGCACGGCAACCGTATTCTTGTCGGTCATCCAGGGTTGCGGCTCAAGCCGGTGGGTCATCGCCTATCGATCCGGGGCATGGTGCTGGCGATCCTGTCAGGCGCCGCGCAGGACTTCGGAGAGATTCACCAGCATGCCCGCCGTTGCCCCCCAGATATAGCGGCCTTCATAGGGCAGGACATAAAACAACCGGGTCACGCCATTATGTATCCGGCTGTCCTGCACATGATTGTCGGGGTCGACGATGAAGGAAAGCGGGACTTCGAACACATCCGCCACCTCGAAAGGGTCGGGCTTCACGGGAAACGGCGGATTGACGATGCCGACCACCGGCGTCACCTCGAACCCGGTGCGGGTGACATAAATATCGAGTTGCCCGACCAGCTCGATCCGGTCGCGCGTCAGCCCGACCTCTTCCTCGGTTTCGCGCAGGGCGGTCGCCTGCAAATTCCGATCCGTGGGCTCGGCCCGGCCGCCCGGAAACGCGATCTGCCCGGCATGGTCGTTTAGATGATCCGTCCGCTGGGTCAGCAGGATCGTCATGCCGTCCGGCCGGTCGACGATCGGCACCAGCACCGCCGCGGGCTTCAGTTTTGCCGGTTTCGGCATGCCGGGGTTGAGATCGTGATCCCCCCGTTCGGTCCGCTCGGACCGCGCCATGCCCGATCCCCAACGGCCGGTGCGGACGTCTTCCAACTGCTTGATGATCAGGTCTCGGTTCATGGCTGTCCGTCTAAATCCGCCGTGCCCAATGGAAAGAAGACCCCGGCACTCCAGACGCCGAATTCCGTTCCATCATTCGTCTTGCGTTCTTCTGCAATATCAACGAGTTCATAGAATTGCGGCCGCAGGATCAGGGCCTCGAGATTGTCCCGGACGAGCACATAGGGCGAGGGCTCGCCGGTTTCCGGGTCTTGCGATACCCGGATCGGGTTTTCCGGGCCGACGGTTACCATATGGTCCAAATTTGTTCGAAAGACTATGGTCTGCGACCGTCCCGCACCCGATATAATAACTTCCACTGCCGTAAAGGGTGCATCGTCGACATCAATACGGCCTTGCTCTACCGGCGTAACCAAGAAAAAGTTACCGTTACCGTCATGCCGCAATACCGAAGAAAAGAGTTTGCACAATGCGATTCGACCAATTGGCGAGTCCCGGTAATACCACGTTCCGTCGCGGCCGATGCGAAACCCGAAATCGCGGCAGATTTCCGGGTCGAAATCCCATTTCGGCGACGCCCCCGGCTCGGCGCCAAGTCGATGGCTGTCTATCAACTTGACGAGATCGGTCGGATTTGGGGTTTGCTTGCTCATCGCCCGCTCATATAACGGTTTTAACATATTCGGCCATAGGAGATAGACCTTGGACCCTGCGAAATCCAGCACTGCCGACGCCTCCGACGACGCGCTGTCGCTGGACAGGGCGATCGAGGACACCGGCCAAAAACTCGCACGCGTGCGGGAATCGGTCGGCACGGTGATATTCGGGCAAGAACACGTGGTCGAGCAAAGCCTGATCACGCTGCTATCGGGCGGCCATGCGCTGCTGATCGGCGTTCCCGGCCTCGCCAAGACGCGGCTGGTCGAAACGCTCGGCACCGTGCTCGGGCTGCAGGATCGCCGCATCCAATTCACGCCGGACCTGATGCCGGCGGATATCCTCGGCTCCGAGGTGCTGGAGGAATCCGACAGCGGTCATCGCTCGTTCCGGTTCATCAAGGGCCCGGTTTTTTGCCAATTGCTGATGGCCGACGAAATCAACCGCGCGAGCCCGCGAACGCAGTCCGCCCTGCTCCAGGCGATGCAGGAAATGCGGGTCTCCATCGCGGGCGAATATCATGAACTGCCGCGGCCGTTCCATGTGTTGGCGACCCAGAACCCGTTGGAGCAGGAGGGCACCTACCCGCTACCGGAAGCGCAGCTGGACCGGTTCCTGATCCAGATCGACGTCGGCTACCCGGACGAGGTCGCGGAGCGCCGGATGATGGTCGAGACCACCGGCACGGCGGAAAACCTCGCCTCTTCGATCCTCGATGCGGACACTCTCATGGCGGCGCAGCATGTCGTCCGCCGCCTGCCGGTCGGCGAAAGCGTGGTCGAAAGCATTCTCAAGATCGTCCGCGCCGGACGGCCGGAAAGCAGCGATCTGGAAGAGGTCGTCGCGCATGTCGCCTGGGGACCGGGCCCGCGCGCCAGTCAGTCGTTGATGCTGGCCTGCCGGGCGCGCGCGCTGCTGCAGGGACGGCTCGCACCGTCGGTCGACGATATCGTTGCCTTGGCGCCGCCCGTCCTGCGCCATCGCATGGCGCTCAATTTTGCCGCCCGCGCCGAGGGTATAACAATCGAATCAATCATCGCCCGCATGTGCGAGCGTTTGGATTGACCGAATTCTTGACCGGACATTGACCGCCCAATGGTAGGACCCGCAAGCACCCTGGCGGCTCAGGAAAGAGCCGAACACCTCGCCTCCCGGTTCCCACCTCTCCTGGTTGCCGCGGAACGCGTGGCATCCACCGTGGCGCAAGGCGTCCATGGCCGCCGCCGGGTCGGACAGGGCGAAGCCTTCTGGCAATTCCGGCGGTACGGCCCGGGCGATCAGGCCAACCATATCGACTGGCGGCAATCGGCAAAATCGCAGCATATTTTTGTGCGCGAATCCGAATGGGAAGCGGCGCAAAGCATCTGGATGTGGCGCGACACCTCGCCGTCGATGGAATACCGCTCCGGCAAGGCGCTGCCCACGAAACGCGACCGCACCGATCTGCTCCTGGTGGCCCTATCGGCCCTGTTGATGCGGGGCGGCGAGCGGTTTGCCCTGCTGGGCGGGGATTCGCCGCCGGCCACGGGCAGGGCCGCGTTCAATCGATTGAACGCCACCGTCTTTGCCCCGAACCAGGTGCCGCCGGCGAACGCCGATACCAGCCTGCCGCCGAGCGCGCCGTTACCGCGCTATGCGCAGGCGGTCCTGATGGGCGATTTCCTGGCGCCGCTGGACAAGCTGGAGGCTGCCCTCCTGGCGCTCGCCAGCCGGGGCGTGCGCGGGCAGATTCTGCAAATTCTGGACCCGGCGGAACGCTACCTGCCGTTTCGCGGCCGCGTCCGGTTCAGCGGATTCGAAGGCGAGGAGCAGACCCTGCTGAGCCGGGTGGAAACGGTGCGACCGGAATACCAGGAGCGAATCGACGCGCAAATCGATGGTTTGAGCAGGATTGCGCGCCGGCTCGGTTGGGGTTACCGCCACCACCTGACCGACCAGTCGCCGGAATCGGCGCTGCTCGCCCTATTCATGGCGATGATGCCCGAGGTGAGGAGCTAGGCGATGCTGAGCCTTGGCCCGATCGCCTTCGTCACGCCCTGGATTTTACTGGCGCTGCTGCTATTGCCGCTGCTTTGGTGGCTGCTGCGCGTCACGCCGCCGGCCCCGCGCCAGGTGCGGTTCCCGGCAATTCGTCTGCTCTTCGGCTTGATCAGCCGCGAAAAAACGCCCGACAGCTCGCCGCTCTGGCTGATCCTGCTGCGTCTCGCGATGGTCGCCGCGTTTATCCTGGCGCTGGCGCATCCGCTGATCAATCCCGGCGACCAATTGCCGGGACGAGGCGCGGTGCTTCTTGTCGTCGACGATGGCTGGGCGGCCGCGCCCAACTGGCCGGCCCGCCAATCCGCGATGCGCCAGACCGTTGCCCAGGCCGAGCGCGAGGGCCGCGGCACCGTCCTGATCACCACCGCGCCGAGCGGCGCGGCGGCAAAGCCCGTGATTACCGGCGTCCTGAAACCGTCGGAGGCGCGCGGCGCGATCGATCAATTGCGCCCGAAACCCTGGCCGACCGACCGCCAGGCGGTGATACCCGCCATCGATGGATTGACCCTAGGGGAGAACAAACTGGTCCTTTGGCTGTCCGACGGGCTCGACGGTCCCCAGGCGAAATCCCTGTCCGAGTCGCTCTCGCGGCAGGGCCGCGTCCGCCTGTTTGCCGACCCCGCCGACAAGCTGCCCAAGACGCTGTTGCCGCCGGATGCGCTGGAGGCGACGCTTTCCGCGACGGTCCGGCGCGCTCCGGGAGGCGCCGCCGAAACGGCGATCGTGCGCGCCTATGCCGAGGATGGGCGGCCGTTGAGCCGCACCGCGGTACCCTTCGAGCCCGGCGAGGTCGAGGCGACGGCGCAAATCGACCTTCCCGTCGAGTTGCGCAACGAAGTCACCCGAATTGCCATCGAACAGCAGAACAGCGCCGCCGCGGTGGCCCTGCTCGACGAACGCTGGCGGCGGCGGCCGGTCGGCCTCATTTCAGATCGCCCCTTGGACAGCGGACCGTCACTGTTGAACGAGACCTATTACATCGAACGCGCGCTGCGGCCGTTCTCGGACCTCAAACATGGCAGCGTCGCCAATCTCCTTGCATCCGGCCGGGCGGTCATGATCTGGCCCGACGAACATGCGATGGCCGAAACTGACGTGGTGGCGCTGACCGCGTGGATCGAGGATGGCGGCCTGCTGCTCCGATTCGCCGGCCCGCGGCTTGCGCGCGACATCGACGACACATTGACGCCGGTGCGATTGCGCCGCGGCGGCCGCGATTTGGGCGGCGTGTTGCTCTGGAGCCAACCGGCCCGGCTGACGCCATTCAGCGAGGAGAGCCCGTTCCGGGGATTGGTGATCCCGCCGGACGTCACGATTTCCCGCCAGGTCCTGGCGGAGCCGTCGCTCGACCTGGCGGCGAAGACCTGGGCGCGGCTGTCAGATGGAACGCCCCTGGTGACCCAGGAACGCCGGGGCAAGGGGCGGCTGGTTCTGATCCACACGACAGCGAATACCGCATGGACGAACCTGCCCTTGTCCGGTCTGTTCATTGAGCTGATGCGGCGTATTCTGGCCACGAGCCGGGGCGTCGACGCGGACAAGATTGAAAAGCGGCCGCTGCCGCCGCTGGAAACGCTAAACGGCTTCGGTCAGGCAACCAAACCGGACGCCGCTGCGACCGCCATTCCCGCCGGCGCCTTTGCAAGCACGAAATCCGGCCCGCGGCATCCTCCCGGCTATTACGGGTTCGGCGATACCCGGCGCGCGCTCAACCTGTCGCCGCAAATCGAGTCCCTGGCGCCGCTGGGCGCCATGCCGGGGACAATAGAACGGCAGGCCTATGTCAACGCCGAGGAATTCGACCTCAAACCGTCGCTGCTGGTCGCCGCCTTGCTGCTATTGCTCGCCGACATTATTGCCAGTCTCGCCTTGCGCGGCATCCTGCGGGACACCCTGCGGCTGCGCGGCCTTCGGAAACCCGTCTCGCAAGGCGCCGCCGTCGGCGTCATCGTCTTCGCCGGCATCGTTTTGATGGCATCCACGGCGAGCGCACAAAGCGCCGGCGGTCCCGACGCGAGGGCGCTCGAAGCCAGCCTGGCGACGCGGCTTGCCTACGTCATTACCGGCGACGACGCGATCGACAATGTCAGCCGAGCCGGCCTCACCGGTCTTACCGATGTCTTGAACCAGCGCACGGCGGTGGAGGTCGGCGCGCCAATTGCCGTCGATATCGCCGACGACGAACTGGCGTTCTATGCGCTGCTCTATTGGCCGATATCCGCCGAACAATCGACACCGGCGCCGACCACGATCGCGAAATTGAACCGCTACCTGCAGAATGGCGGCACGATCCTGTTCGA
The DNA here is from genome assembly GCA_041557595.1 of Alphaproteobacteria bacterium. GTDB lineage: Bacteria > Pseudomonadota > Alphaproteobacteria > UBA8366 > UBA8366 > JAOTYV01. Next base: position 6,643 of record JBFFGE010000095.1, on the reverse strand, counting down.
CACGCGCGACCAAACGGTGAGCGCGGCGTTCATCAGCCGTCCGGCGCAAGTCTTGCGACAGATCACCCGCGGCCTCAAGCTGCCGCCGCTCGAGCCGGTGCCGCCGGACCATGTGCTGACGAAAGCATTCTATCTGATGCAGGACTTTCCGGGCCGGTGGTCGGGCAATCAGGTCTGGGTCGAGCGCGGCAACGCGCGGAGCAACGATGGCGTCTCGCGGATCCTGGTCGGCAGTCATGATTGGGCCGCGGCCTGGGCGATGGATGGCAGCGGCAGACCGATGTTCGCGGTTGTGCCGGGCGGCGAGCGCCAGCGCGAAATGGCCTATCGCTTCGGCGTGAATTTGGTCATGTACACGCTGACCGGCAATTACAAATCCGACCAGGTGCATGTCCCTGCGATCCTCGAACGGTTGGGACAATAGGCGATGAGCTGGGCCAGCATCGATTTTTCGCCTTTCCTGCCGCTGCCGTGGCTGTACGGACTTAGCGCCGTCACGGCTTTGGTCGTGCTGTTGGGTCTTGTGGCGCGCGCAAACGGGGCGTGGCTCCGTGCCCTGGTCGCCGCCTTGCTCCTGCTCGCGCTCTACAACCCGGCCCTGGTCGAGGAACAGCGGGAACCGCTGAAGGACGTCGCGCTCATCCTGGTGGACGAATCGCCCAGCGTCGCCATCGGCGATCGTCGCGGCCAGGTGACGGCGGCGTTGACGACCCTGCAGGAGCAATTGCGCGCTCATTCCAAGACCCTCGAGACCCGAATCGTGCACATGCGCCATGAGAGAATTTCGGATGGCGGCGACGGAACGAAACTCATCGATCCGCTGGTGCGGGCCTTGCGCGACGTCCCGCCGCAACGGGTCGCGGGCGCCATCCTGCTCACCGACGGTCAGGTGCACGACCTGCCGAAAACACCGGAGACCGCTGGATTGCCGGGCCCGATACACGCGCTCATCGCCGGCAATCCGAACGAGTCGGATCGACGGTTGATCGTCGTGCGGGCGCCGTCATTCGGGATTGTCGGCAAGCAGTTGACCATTACCGTCCGCATCGAGGATTCGGGTTCGACAGGCGCCGCCGCAAGCCCGACGCAGCTCACGCTGAAGAAGGACGGCCAGCCGGCCGGTGTACAGTCGGTTCCCGTGGGCGTCGATCACAACCTGATATTTTCGCTGGAACATGGCGGACCCACGGTCTTCGAACTGGCGGTTGCGCCGGTTCCGGGAGAGCTGACGGAGCAGAACAACCGGGCGGTGGTTTCGGTCAACGGCGTTCGCGACCGGCTGCGTGTCCTGCTGGTGTCCGGCGAACCGCATGCCGGCGAACGAACCTGGCGCAACCTGCTCAAATCGGACCCCTCCGTCGACCTCGTGCATTTCACGATTCTCCGGCCGCCGGAAAAGCAGGATGGTACGCCGATCAACGAGCTTTCGCTGATTTCCTTCCCGACCCGCGAATTGTTCGAGGTCAAGCTTCAGGAATTCGATCTGGTGATCTTCGACCGCTACCGCCGGCGCGGGGTCCTGCCGCCGATCTATCTGCAAAACATCGTCGACTACATCGAAAACGGCGGCGCGCTCCTGTCCGCGGCGGGGCCCACCTTCGCGAGCCCGTTCAGTATCTATCGAACCGCGTTGCGCAAGGCGTTGCCGGGCGAACCGACGGGCGGCGTGGTCACGCGCGGCTTTCAACCGCAAATCAGCCCGACCGGGCTGCGCCATCCGGTCACCGCCGGGCTACCCGCCGGCCCCGAACGGTATTCCGACGGCCGGCCCCGCTGGGGCCGCTGGTTCCGGCAAATCGAAGTCGCGCGATCCCGGGGCCGCACGCTGATGAAGGGCATCGACGATGCGCCGCTGTTGATCCTCGACAAGGTCGGTGACGGCCGGGTCGCACAATTCAACAGCGACCATATCTGGCTTTGGGCGCGCGGATTCGAGGGCGGCGGCCCACAGGCCGAATTGCTGCGGCGGCTCGCCCACTGGCTGATGAAGGAACCGGAACTGGATGAAGACGCCTTGCGGGCATCGGTTCGCGACGGGTCGCTGGTGGTCAAGCGCCGCAGCGTCGACCTGATCGATCCCGCGGTCACGGTGACCGACCCGGCGGGCAAGACCCAGAAATTAACCCTGAACGAGGAAAGCCCCGGTCTCTATACCGGCTCGCTGCCGGTCGCCATGGCCGGGCTGTACCGCGTCGAAGGCGACGACCATGTGGCGATGGCGGCCGCGGGCGCCCTCAACCCCCTGGAGATGGCCGACGTCCGGGCCTCGGCCGACTCCCTGCTGCCGGTGGTCAAGGCAACCGGCGGCTCGGTGCGCTGGCTGCGGGACGGCGTGCCGACGCTGCGCCGCGTGACGGCACGCCGCAGCAAGGCGGGGCGGAACTGGATCGGACTGGTCGCAAACGAGCAGTACCTCGTCACCGGCGCGCGCCGGATATCGGTACCGCCGCCGTTCGTCCTGCTGCTGTTGTTGCTGGCGGCGATCGCCTGGGCATGGCGCCGCGAAGGCGAATAGAGGCGACCCGGAACGGATGGCTCGTCCGCATTCGTCAAGACGTTCCAGATTTTTAGTGTTTCGCGCTCGCGTTTGACGCGGGGGTCCAGCATCCAACGACCGTCACGGCGACGCCTTGGATTGCCGGATCACGGCGAGCAACGATCGAAAACTTACGTTCAGCGGAAAATATGCGGCCGATATCGGATCGAGTACGAGGATTATTCCCGGACAGCGCAAATGCCGCAGCGCTCAAATTACCCCACCCGTTTGAATTTCGAACGAATTCGGTCCGGCTTCAAATTTCAGCCAAAAGAAAACCGCCGGTCCCGGCCCTGTTACGGGCTGGAACCGGCGGCTTAAAAACTCAGCCTAGCGTTGATAGATGATCAGGCCGCCCCGTTTGCCGGTCAATAGTCCCGGCCCCTTACCCATGCCGCCCTCGGCATCCTGTGTATCCACATCCTTGTCGCCCTTGAACGACCCGCAGGCCGAAATCGAAAGCGGCAAGGCGATGACGAGGAGCGTCATAAGTATGCGCCGAAGCGCTGTCATCCCATCAACCCTCGACTAGAAGCGGGCCCGGAAGCCGGCGCCGAAGTACCAGATGTTCTCCGGATCTTCGCCATCGCGCTTCACATCGTAATACCGGAAGGTCGCGAAAGTATCCGTACCGGTATTCGCCAGGACCTGGGTCAGCATGACCGAGTGGCCTTGACCTTCGTCGTTCTTGGCGCTGATTTCATTCGAGAACTGATAGGCATACTCGATGCCCGTCGGTCCGAGTTCCGTCCACTTGCCGGTGTAGAAGATCGCCGGCTGAATGTTGTACGGAGTCCGCTTCACGGTGTCTGGCACGCCCGAGAAATAGTCGAGCCACTGCTTACCGCCGGACATGGTGGCGCCAAGACCGAACGGCGTCAGGACAGAAATCGAACCGTTGAGCTGGTTGAAGTCCTGAACGGTAGCGCTCCGACCCAGATTGCCTGCAAAGTGCGTGAACGCAGCACCGGCAGCGATCTTCATGCCGCCGAACGCACCCTTGTAATGCATCGCCACGTCCCAGCTCTGGGCGTCGATGGCGCTGCCGCCGACCTTGAAGCCGGCGATCGTCGGCGTGTCATAGCGGATACGCTGACGACGGCTGGCACCGTCGAAGCTGCTGAAGAACCGGCCAAGCGTGTCGATTTCGGCCGGCTGGACCGTATCGCTGTTCTTACCCAGAACGACCGCGTCGCCAAGCAGGCCCGCCGTCGATCCGCCGAGACGACCGGCGCTGCCACCCGGAAGAAGGTTCTTTTCCGAAGTGCCGTTACCGGCGGTGTCGCCACGACCGATCCACACCGCGCCGAGACGCTTGTGCGAGAAGATCGCATCGAGATGACGAATGACCAACGCGCCTTCGTCGGACTGGCCACCATTCACCTGGTTCGAGTCACCATCGGTGATCTGGTATTCAACGCGCGTCCGCAGACTGACGTCTTTGGTGATCTTGCCGCGGCCATCGATACCCATACGGGTCGACGTGTTGCCGTTGTTGTGCTGCATGAAAGTGCTGCTATCGCCATCGTTGATCACGCCGAAGCCGTGGGTGATCTGGCCATACAGGCGCAGTTTCATCTTATTGCTGCTCTTGACGACGCCGGGCGCCGCCGAAGGATCCTGCGCGACAGCCGGCAATGCCAGGCCGCTCGCGAAGGCAATGGCGGTCGTCGCCATCAAGGCCTTATTTAGTTTAGTCATGAAAACCTCCACACTGGTAAACTTGCAAACTCCCCAAAACAATCCGAACCGCATCACCCAGTCCGCACATGCAGCGCCTTCACCGCACCTAGACGGGACTCAGCAGTTCGCCATGAAACACTAGTGAGTTACCCTTTGTATTGTCCAATGGAAATCATCTGTTTTGCCGATCTACGTGCCGTGTTGTTGCACATATGCGACAAGCGTTAACGCCGGGTAATCTGCTGAATTAACTACGATTAATCCGAGACACGACGGCAAAAATTCGGCCCGTGAGTCGCCCCCGTCCATCGCGCTTGGCGCGGATTCCATCGACTCTTCAGATAATTCTGCGCCCTTAATCGAAACCATCAATTCGACTTTGCCGACGGTGTCGAATTTTGCGCGGCCACACCGTGCCGGATCGCTTGGCGGCGCGATACCGCGCGCCGACATGCCGGCGAGACGGCCGGAGCAAATTTCGGGCAAAAGAAAACCGCCGGTCCCGACCCTGTTACGGGCTGGAACCGGCGGCTTAAACACTCAGCCTAGCGTTGATAGATGATGACGCCGCCCCGTTTGCCGGTCAGGAGTCCCGGCCCCTTACCCATGCCGCCCTCGGCATCCTGCGTATCGACATCCTTGTCCCCGCGAAATCCGCAGGCAGAGATCGAGAACGGCAGGGCGATGACGAGGAGCGTCATGAGTATACGCCGGAGCGCTGTCATCTCATCGACCCTCGACTAGATCAACCTGCCTTTAATTGGAATCAATTAAAGGCAGGAAAGTTGATCGATTCTACAAAGATAGAGCAGCTTATGTGCGTCCAAATGGGCGCACGCTGCTCTAGAAGCGGGCCCGGAAGCCGGCGCCGACGAACCAGAGATTGTCCGGATCGGTACCGTTCCGTTCCACGTCGAAGTACCGGAAGCCGACGAAGGTGTCCGTACCGGTATTCGCCAGCACTTGCGTGATCTGGACCGAATGTCCGGTACCCTTGTCGCCGTCCTGCGAAATATCGCCCGACCGCTGGAAGGAATACTCGATGCCGGTCGGACCGATTTCCGTCCATTTACCCGTATAGAAGATCGACGGGTTGATATTATACGGCGTCCGGTCGACCGCACCGGCATTGGTGTCGAGCCATTGCTTGCCGCCGGACATGGTGGCACCAAGGCCGAAAGGCGTCAGGACTGAAACCGAACCGTTGAGCTGGTTGAAGTCCTGAACGGTAGCACTCCGACCGAGGGCGCCCGCGGCATGCGAGAAGCCGACGCCGGCAGCGATCTTTATACCGCCGAACGAGCCGGCGTAATGCCCGGCCACGTCCCAGCTCTGCTGATCGATGGCGCTGGCGCCAATCTTGAACCCGGCGATCGTCGGCGTGTCGTATCGGATACGCTGACGACGGCTGAGACCGTCGAAGCTGTTGAAGAAACGGCTCAGCGTGTCGACTTCGGCCGGTTGCGCCGTGCCGCTGGCCTTGCTGAGAATAACCGCATCCGTCAGCAAGGTATGCGTCGATCCACCGAGACGACCTGCGCTGCCACCCGGAAGAAGGTTCTTTTCCGAGGTGCCGTTCGCCGCCGTGTCGCCGCGGCCGATCCACACCGCGCCGAGACGCTTGTGCGAGAAAATCGCGTCGAGGTGACGAATCACCAGGCCGCCGTCGTCGGTGCCCTGACCATCGAACTGGTTGGCGCTGCCGTTGCGGATTTCGTATTCCACGCGGGTCCGCAGGCTGACGTCCTTGGTGACCTTGCCGCGGCCATCGATGCCCATGCGGGTCGACGTGTTGCCGTTGCGGAATTGCTTGAACGTGCTGGTCTCGCCATCGTTGATGACACCGAATCCGCGGGTGACCTGACCGTACAGTCGCAGCTTCATCTTATTGCTGCTCTTGACGACGCCGGGCGCCGCCGATGGATCCTGCGCGACAGCCGGCAATGCCAGGCCGCTCGCGAAGGCAATGGCGGTCGTCGCCATCAAGGCCTTATTTAGTTTCGTCATGAAAACCTCCACACTGGTAAAACTGCAAACTCCCCAAAACAATCCGAGCCGCTCCGTCGTTCCTGCCGACATGCAGGTGCACGCAACCGCTCGCAAGATGAACTATTCGCCAAATAAATTGTCGGGCCAATATAAATTCGACTATTATTGGAAGGACGGAAATCAATGTTGCGATTCAGCTACATAACCACCAAATAGATCGATATTTTTTATTACAAAAATCGATTTTTTCGATTGTTTATTTCTTCGATGATTGGACGTCGATGCGCCGATTGCGCGTCAAAATCGGCGCGCAATGCAGTGGGCAAACGGCACGCGCCATCCCTTCGCGCGAGCGCGACGCAACAGCCGTAAAAAGATTTGCCCGCGACCGGTACGGCCGCGGGCAAAGCGGTGGCGAGCCCCGTCTCGATAGCG
>JBFFGE010000094.1:0-17183 GCA_041557595.1 Alphaproteobacteria bacterium | reverse complement strand
CACCGCGCAATCGGGAATCTACGCGGGCCGCTTTGACTTCCAGATCGATGGTAAGCCGATGCGCTACTTCGCGACATTTATCGTGCGTCGTCCTGAAACGCGGCCCAAGGCGCCGCTGCTGGTCCTGACGTCGACCAACACTTGGCTGGCATACAACTCGGCACCGTTTCCGGTCAATCACGGGCCGGAACTGGTCAAAATGGGTACCGGTGGCCGGCACGGGCACGGTCTATTCCTATTGCGAGGTGCATCACGGCATCCAGCCGGCGTTCAGGGAACGCGTACCCTACATGATCCTGCTGGTCGAATTGGAGACCCAGAAGGGTAAGCCGACCGAGCACGAGGCGCTGCGCATTCACGGCAATCTGGTGACGCCGGACGGCGAATTGGCGCCGCCGGAGATGGTGAAACGGGTCGGCATCGGCACGCGCCTGCGCATGGTGTTCGCCGACGTGTCGGACGGGCTGTCGCTGCCGCACTGGACGATCGACGAGGAGGCGAAGCAGCCGGATAAACCGTGGCGCTACGCGCAGGAGTAGGGCGGGCGCGGCGTCTGAATCGGGCCGAGGATGTGCTGGCTACGAGCCGAACGGCAGAAAGCAGCACCCGATACCGCAATCGGCGGCGGCGGCCTGCAGGCACGATTTGACGGTAAGTGCGTCTTCGCGCGTCTCGTTCGGCGAACTGGAAGCGTTATTACCGGTGTTCTCCTCGTGGACTGCGTGTTCGTCGGATCGCAGGATTGCGGCTGCGTCCCGGCATTCCCGTGCCCGCAGTAGGAGCGCGGCCCAGCCGGCCCGGCAACCGGCGGCGGCGATCGCTTGCTTCACGAATTGCGAGCAGGAAGGTCCGTCATGCAGGCGCCGATGTGCGCAGGAAAACCCCTTAAACGGGGATAGGTAGGTCTGATAGACCGCGATCGTGGCGATGACGCCGTGGGATAGGGAACGGTGGATCAAGCTCGATTGCGACGTCATATCACGATGATGATGCTTGTGAAATCGGTTGAGAGCCGGACTTAGCCGGCACGGACAACTTCAACCGCCGGCGTCAGAAAAAGCGTTAAGAAGACGCCGAAATACGCCGCCGCCTCCATGCGCCAGCCGCGTTTCGCCGAACCGAGGGCAAAGAAATACATGACGACGGCGGCAGCCGCCGCCACGACGACCGGTGCGCCGGCGATCCGGGCGACATCCCAGACCAGCCGGTCGAAGTTGATGAAGTCGAATTCCCATTCGTAATATTGCAGCACCCAGATCAGGGAACCCAGGAATATGGCGAGGGCGACCCGCAGAATCCGAAACGGAACCGCCTTGACGGCTTGGCGTTGTTCGTCGCTGAGCATGCCGGGGATTTAGACGAAAGTCGTTGAAAACTGTTTAACGTCAACCGGAGCGTGCGGGCGACTGCGCGGCGTCTGGATGCTGTCCGCTACGGCTTCTCCCAGCGGCCCGCTTCGGCGGCGACCATGAAGTCGCCGATCATGCGATTGAACAGCTCGGGCTCTTCGATCGGCAGCAGATGGCCGCTCATCGGGTAGACGGCGAGGCCGGCGCGCGGCAGCGCCTGCTTCAGGAACAGGCTGCCCTCGATGCAATTGGCGTCCTGATCGCCGACGATGATCAGCGTCGGCACGTCCATCGTGCGGAGGTCGTCCTCGATGTTCTGGAAATTCGGCCGCTTGAGCGGAACGCCGACGGCCATATGCGCCGAGCCCACCGGATCGTGTTCGATCAGTTGATCGCGGAATTCGGCCCAGCCGCGCGGATCCTTCTTTTTCATCGGTTGCCGGTTCGGTTTGTCGGCCTGACCCCGGGCGACGCCTTCCATGCCTTCCTCGAGCAATCGCTCGGCGCGGGACGAGAAATCATGCTCGAACTCGGCGCGGTCGGTGGCGTCCTGGACGCTGCCATGACCGCCGCCTGCGACCACCAGGGAGAGACAGCGCTCCGGCGCCTTCATGCCGAGGAAAACCGCTGTGTTGGCGCCGATCGACAGGCCGCAGATATGCACCTTGTCGATATCCAGCGCGTCCATCATGCCCAGCACGTCGTCGCACAGGATGTCCTGCGAATAGGCGTCCGGATCGTTCGGGATGTCCGATGGCGCATAGCCCCGGTAGGAGGTGGTGATGCAGCGGTAGCGCCGGGCGAAATGGCGCATCTGCGGCTCCCAGCTGCGATAGTCCCCGGCATATTCGTGCAGAAACAGGATCGCCGTCCCGCTGCCCGCTTCCTCGTAATACAGGTTGACGCCGTTGACGGGAATTTTCGGCATGGATGGGTCTCCCAATTGGCGACGCGCGCCTCGGTCAGTGTTTGACTCGCGGCGGCGGCAAGGTGCTGGAAATCGATGGCCGCTCGCCGATCCGGTCCACCCATGCGCTGAGTTTCGGGTGACCCTTCCGCCAATCGTATCCGGCCGGCTGACCGTCGCGGCCATGCAGCGTACAGGCGAGGATGATCTGGGTCATGCTGAGCGGGCCGGCCATGATCGGATTGTCCATCTCGGCTTCGAAGGCGTCGGCGAGTCGATAGGCGCGCGCCTGCTCGTGACCGATGATGAACTGCGAATGAATTTCTTCCGGCCGGTAGATATATTCCCGCGACCACAGGCTGATGCCGTCCAGCATGCTGCGCGCCATCGATTCCAGACGTCGCGCTTCCAACCCGTCGAGACCGGGCGCCGGCTCGAACCGGGGATTGCCGTCGACATGATCGAAATAGTGGCAAATCAACGCGGAGTCTTCCAGGCCGGTGCCGTCGTCCAGCAGCAGGAACGGCACCCGGCCCGACGGATTGATCTTGTAGTAGGGGCTGTTCTCGACCCGGGTCTTGGGCGCGATGACCTCGACTTGGTCCGCAAGACCCTTTTCAATCATGACGATGCGGGCCATCCGGCCGTAGGGGGAGGTGGGGGTGGTATAGAGCTGCACGGATCTGTCCTTTGCCAAGAGGGGCGTGCGGCCGGGTGTTGCCCGCCGCAACGGTCCCGGTCAGAATACGCGGGCCGAACCAACAAGGACAGGTGATCATGCTGAAGACCAAGCTGCTCGGCAATGGCTTCGCCGTTGAGATCGACGGCGTCGATCTGAGCCGGCTCGACGACGCCGCCTTCGAGGCGGTCCGCCAATGCTGGCTGGATCACAAGGTCGCGGTGTTTCGCGACCAGGAATTGGCGGATGACGCGCTGGTCGGCCTGACCGAACTTCTGGGCGGGTTGTTCGTGCATGTGCGCGATACCTTCCATGCGCCGGACCGGCCCGAGATCATGTATATTTCCAACCTGAAGGAAGAAGGCCGTCCGCTCGGCGCGCTCGGCGACGGCGACCTCGAATGGCACAGCGATCAGACCTATACGCGGCGTCCGGTCTTCGGCACGATGATGTATGCGATCGAGGTTCCATCGGATGGCGGCGAGACCTGTTTCAGCGATCTGTCGGCGGTGTATGAAAACCTCCCCGCCGACCTGAAAGCCGAGGTGGATGGCAAGACGGCGTTGTACACCGCGACCCGGAACCGCACCTCCAGGCTGCAGCCGTTGCGCAAGGATCAGCTCGACCGGGTGCCCGATCAGCGCCATCCAATCGTGCGCAAGCACCCCTATCGCGATCGCAAGGCGCTCTATCTCAGTCCGAGCCATATGATCGGCGTCGGCGATCTGTCGGAAGAGGAATCGCTCGCGCTGGTGGCGCGCTTGACCGAGTGGGCTGGCCGGCCGGAATTCGTGTATTGCCACAAATGGCGGCCCCGCGACGTGGTGATCTGGGACAACGCCTCGGTGATGCATCGGCGCAACGCGTTTTCGCCGGAAGAACGGCGCTTCATCAAACGCACCGGCTTTCACCTGCCCGAAGAATTGGGCGTGCCGTTTTCCTGAATCCGCCGTATCGCGCCGTCACGCCGTCGGTTTTCGGCAGATGAAGGCCGTCCGGCGCGGCGGAAGATCGAACGTGCCGTAGGATCGGCCCGCATCGCCATCGAATCCGATCTTTCGCAGCGCCGTTTCAATCTCAAGCGCGGAATAGAGGTGCTGCCGGTGGGTCTCGCAGGATCGCCGATAGGCCGCGCCGACCTTCCTGAATGCGGTGATCTTTCGCGTCAGCCGTCGGCGGCCGGCATCTTCGTGGACATCCGACAAGACCGCCCAATCCGCACCGGATTTCCAGCTTCGGGCGGTAAGCGAAGCGCCCGGTTCCGAGACGATGAGGTCGAACAGGAACAGGCCGCCCGGCGCCAGGGCATCGTGAACGCTCCGGAAAGTGCGTTCAATGGGGGCCGCGTCGTCCTCGAACGACCGGACATAGCACAGCACTTCGCCGATCGCGGTTACGGCGGCGCAGGGCGGAATGCCGATTTCGTGCGCGGACGCGAGGAGGAACGCCGCTTCGGGGACGGTCTCGCGCGCCAGATCGATGAAGGCCGGCGACGGATCGATTCCCAGCGCGGAATAGCCGGCACGGACGAGTTCCCGCAGCCAAACGCCGCCGCCGCAGCCGAGATCGACGACAAGGCCATCGTCTATCGCGGCATCGGCCAGAATTTTCAGGATTGCGGTCGCCGCGCCCGACGCCGTGCCGCTGAAGCCGGCGTGATGGATGAAGGCGAGATCTTCTCCGTAGTCGGCGACCATAACCTCGGGCGCGACCGCTCTAGCGTCCGGTGAAGACCGGTTTGCGCTTTTCCCGGAAGGCGCGCCCGCCTTCTTGCTGATCCTCGCTGCGGCGGACCGCCAACAAATCGCGCCGCGCGATGGCCGCTTCTTCCGAGGGCCCCTTCGGCGTCACGGTCGTCCGGACGAACCGTTTCAGCATGCCGACGACCAGCGGTGCGCTGTGGCGCATGATTTCGGCATACTCCATTGCGGCGGCAACCTGCTCGCCGGCCGGCACCACCTTGTTGACCATGCCGACCTCATAGGCGCGCTGGGCGTCGAACCGCTTGCCGGTGAGCATGAATTCCATGGCGATCTTATGCGGGATGCGCGCCGCGCAGCTTGCAATCAGGCCGCCGCAAAACCCGAGCTGTGACTCAGGGTAAAAGAAATTCGCGTTGTCCGCCGCGATCGCGATGTCGCAGAACTGCACCAGCACATAGGCGCCGCCGACGCAGTGGCCGGCAACAGCCGCAATGATCGGCTTATCGACATCGACGCCGACGCCGGGGACGCATTCCCACAGATCCGGGTCGCGCGGCGGGTCCTTGATATCGGCGCCAACCGAGAAGGCCCGATCGCCGGAACCGGTCAGGATGGCGCAGGTGTCGTCTGAATCCCGCAAGCGGATCATGGCGTCGCGCAACGCCGCGACGACGCCTTCGCTGAGCGCATTCATCTTGTCCGGGCGGTTGATCGTGATGGTGGCGATACGGTCGTTGGACTCGTACAGGACGAGATCGTCGCTCATGGGCTTGGCTCCGTCTGATCAAGGGATTGTTGCGGGCATTCGGCTGCGCGCCGGTTTCGTCGAATTAGTAAAACGAGAACGGACGGCGTGCAAACCGCCGGGCGCTCGCTATTGGCTGGTAGCTGCTTCGTTCGCGTCGGCTCGAGCGTCGATGCCGGCAATGACGCCGTCCTGAACGAGGCGCGCGATCTCTTCCGGCGCATAGCCAATTTCCGCCAGCACGTCGCGGCTGTGCTGACCGATCCGGGGCGAGTGGCCGCGCGGGTCGTCCGCCGTCAGCGGCGCCATGCCCGGCAGGTTGGGGACCGGTATCGGGCCGGTATCGGGCTGGTTCGCCCAGGTGAAGATCCCCTGGGAATCCACTTGCGCGTCCGCCAGCAGGTCGTCGTAACCATTGACCCGCGTGCACATCAGGCCGAGGTCGGTGAAGGCGGTAACCCAGTCGGCGGCGCTGCGCTTCATCAAGGGTTCCTGAAAGGCGGCGTTGATCTCGTCCGCCTTCCAGATGCGGTTTTGATGGGTGTCGTAGTCCGGGTTGCCCTTGAGCGCCTCAAGCCCGAGCAGGTCGCAGACTTGCGCGAAATGCGTCGGCTTGTTGGAACTCAGGCTGATGAATCCGTCGCTGGTCTTGAAGATGCCGACGGGGATGCCGACCGACGCCGGTTGACCGCCCTGGGCGTGTTGGCGAATGAACTGTCCGGCCTGCACCGAGAGGGCGGCTTGCAGCATGCTGATTTGAACATGTCGGCCGCCGGCGCCGTTGGCGCGCGCGAATAACGCGGTCGCTACTGCCTGATAGCCATAGATGCCGGTGATGTAGTCGATGATCGCGACGCCGACCGATTGCGGCGTGCCGTCCTTGTCGGTGGTGATCGATTGCAATCCCGAATAGCCCTGCATGATCGCGTCGGTGACGGGGCGGGCGGCGAGCGGGCCGTCGAGACCGAAACCCGATACCGTCAAATAGATGACGTCCGGATTGTCCGCGCGGACCGTTTCGTAACCGAGGCCGAGCCGTCCGATCACGCCGGGTCTGAAATTCTGCGTCACCACGTCCGCCTCCCGCGCCAAACGGCGGGCGATCGCCAAGCCGTCCGGATTTTTGAGGTCGAGGGCGATGCTGCGTTTGCCGCGATTCATCGCTAGCGATTGCGCCGAATGATCGCCCTCGATGCGGCCGCCCATATTGCGGATCCAATCGCCGTCAAGGCCTTCGATCTTGACGACATCGGCGCCGTATTGCGCCAGCATCATGCCGCAATAGGGACCGGAGATGCCCTGGGATATGTCGCAGACCTTGAGGCCGGCACAGGGGCGGTCGTGGCTCATCGGCGTATCTCCGTGGGGGGTAGTGAGCGGGTGTTCTTTATGGCAGGTTGAGAGTAGACGATCCGGTTTTCCGATGCACGTGATGCGGCGCTTCCTCCCGTGTTTGCGGCGCAGCGCCACGGGATCGCCGGGCCGATGACAACAGAGGATGAAATCGATGGGGGCGGCCGCGAAAACACGACGGGCATACGGTCGGATCGAGGTCGCGCCGCTGACCGGCGCGCTGGGCGCGGCGATAACGGGCGTCGACCTGTCCAAGCCGGTCGACGACGCGACTTTCGCCGAGATCGAGCGCGCGTTTCATGAGAATCTCGTGGTGGTGTTTCCGGGGCAGGCGATATCGCCGGCGGATCATCTGGCGTTCACACGGCGGATCGGGCCGGTGGAACCCCATCCGCTTGGCTCGCGCCGCGGTCTGGAAGAGCACCCCGAAGTCATGGTGCTGGAAAACAAGCCGGGGAAGCCGGGGCCGCGCAACGATTTCTGGCATTCCGATATCTCGTTCGGCGAAATCCCGCCGGCGGCGTCGATCCTCTACGCCGTGGAGGTGACGACCGGCCGGTCCGACACGATGTTCTGCAACATGTATGCGGCCTATGACTCGCTGTCCGACGGGTTGAAGCGGATGCTCGACGGCATGGTCGCCCTGCATACCGCGGAACTCCTCGTGCGGGAGGTGCCCAACCGGCTATCGGTCGACGTTGCCCCGCCCGCGGTGCGCCATCCGGTGGTGCGCACCCATCCGGGAACCGGGCGCAAGGCGCTGTATGTGAACCCGCATTATACCGAGCGCTTCGAGGGGTGGACGGCCGAGGAGAGCAAGCCCTTGCTCGATTACCTGACGGCGCAGGCGACCCGGCCGGAGAACGTGTTCCGGCATCGCTGGTCGGTCGGCGATATGTTGATCTGGGACAATCGCTGCACCATGCATTACGCGCTGCGCGATTATGACGACACCATGCCGCGTTTCATGTATCGGACGACGGCGGCCGGCGATCGGCCGGTATAACGCCGGGCTACTTTTCGTCCTTGCCCTTGATCAGGGCGACCGCGTTGGCAATGATCGGCGGCAGGTCGCGTTTGTGGCCGGTGTCGATACTGGCGACGACGCTCATTCCGGCACGCAATGGCCGCCCGGTCGATTGGTCGACCACGACCAGGCGCACGGGGATGCGCTGCACCACCTTCACCCAGTTGCCGGTGGCGTTCTGCGGCGGCAGGATCGAGAATTCCGCGCCCGTCGCCGGAGCGATACTGGAGACCTTGGCCTTAAATTCGTGGTCGGGATATGCGTCGATGGTGACCGTCGCGTCCTGACCTTCCCGGACATGGGTCAGCTCGGTCTCCTTCAGATTGGCTTCGATCCAGATATCGTTGGCGGAGACAATGCTGAATACGGGCCGTCCGGCGGTGACGAATTCACCCACCTGGAGATCGTTTTTCGTGACAATCCCGGTTTCCGGCGCGGTTATGACGGTGTGAGAGAGATCCAGCCGTGCCTGCGACCAGCGCGCTTCGGCTTCGGTCACTTCCGGGTTCTTGTCGGTGGGCAATTCGGGCGAACCGCCGAGCCGGGTCAGGATGCGCTGCAGTTCCTCGCGCGTGCTGTCGAGACGGTTGCGCACCGCCTCGAGATTGCGTCCGGCCGCGTCGAAGCGTTCGAGACGAACGACGCCGCGCTTGAGCAGTTTCTTTCGATTGTTGAATTCCGACTGAAAGAACGCGAGGTCCTTTTGCGATTCCGTGAATTCTTTTTCCTTGTCGATATACAGTTTTCGCAAGGCATCGATTTCGGCACGGATGGCGCGGACCTTCGCTTCGCTCTGTGCCGCCGCCAGTTGGAAGGGCTCGCGGTCCAGCATGAAAAGCACCGCGCCCTTTTGGACGATCTGGTTCTCCTTGACCTTGACGGCGGACACGCGGCCGGAAATATCCGTGCTGATGGCGACCTTGTCCGCCTTCACATAGGCGTTTTCGGTGGTCACGTATCGCCCGCCAATCGCATAGTAATAGGCGCCGATGAGCGCGAGCGCGAGTGGTCCGATCAAGAGCAAGCCGTAGCGAATGACGCCTGGGCGCCGTAATCGGGACAAGATCACCCGGAGGGAATATCCAAATCTAGTCGACATTTTTTTGCCCGGTGCTGTTGCTGTTGGAAACCACGATCTCACTGTCGTTCTCGCCCGGAAGGTCTATGGGAATCCCATTGGTCATATTGGCGAGGTTGTCCTTCATCAATTGGAGCGCGTCGAAAAGCCAGTCACGCTCCTCGGCGGAAAATTCCGCGAGGGCGTGTTCCCGAACTTCCGTCGAAAGCGTGTTCAGGCGATCGATCATCGGCTGCGATTTCTTGGCGAGGTGGAGCCGCCAAACGCGCCGGTCCGTCGGATCGCGCCGGCGTTCGACCCAGCCGGCGTCTTCCAGACGATCGATATGCCGGCCCAGCGTGACGGTTTCAACTTCCAATATCTCAGCCAAAGAGCTTTGCATGATGCCCTCATAGCGGCGCAAGTGACCAAGGACGCGCCATTGCGCCCGGGTCAGTCCCAGATTGCGGGCGCGTTCGTCGAAACGCTTGCGCATCAAGCGCGAGACGTCGTTCAGTAGGAACCCAAGACTACGCTCGAGATTGAATGTGGACATAGGATGAATTTAGTAAGCTAGCTAATAGATAGCAAGCTATTTTGTGCGTTGCTTGTAATAAGCGGGCTTCAAATAATTCTAAAGTCGCCCCTGTTGGCAATGCGTTGGTTGTGTTATTTGCCGCTTGCGGAGCGTTTTCAACGCGTCACGGATTCAGGATTTTCGGACAATGACCATAAAGAGCAATGAGTCTTATGCAGGCGACGTGGATCCGCGTGCGGCGTGGAAAATTCTGCAAGAGGAGAGCGACGCATGCCTGATCGACGTCCGTACCGATGCGGAGTGGCGGTATGTCGGCGTACCGGATCTGGCGTCGATCGGGAAGGAGACCCGGTGTATCGCATGGCTCAACTTTCCCGACAATGCGCCGAACGCGTCCTTTGTCGAGGATGTCATAGCCAGCGGCATCCGCCCGGAGCAAACGGTCTTGTTGCTGTGCCGGTCCGGTCAGCGTTCGCGGGCCGCGGCCATGGCCCTGACGGCACGCGGTTATGAACGGTGCTACAACATTTCCGAAGGGTTCGAAGGCGACAAGGATCAGGCCGGACATCGCGGCACGGTCGGCGGTTGGAAGATTGGCGGGTTGCCCTGGTCGCAAGGTTAGCGTGTAACCTTGCCGAGTCGCGTATTGGGCGAATATTTTTCGCCTTTGCGGACAATATGGTCCGCCGGTGTCGACCCTAAAAGTGGTAGTTCCTCTTAACCCGATGGTGGCAAATCGAAAGTCTAGACCCATCGGCGTCGCATGCGCCATCGGATGCGCGCGCCGACGTGGTCGCAGCCGCGCAATTCCATAATTCTTCGCGTTATTCCTCACTCCTTCGCGCCGCGATTACCTCTTTGTTTTTATTAGTAAGATTTAGGTTTAATTCGGGCAGGACGGCGCGTGGTGCCCTGCTCTCGTTCGAATTAACCATTCATTAAGGTAAATACGTCAAGACTGGCCTTGCCGAACACAAGTATACCGAAAATTAGGAATTGATCTCTTAAGTTTAGTTCTTGAGTGGAGCTTGTATTGGCGACGGGCAGTCGATAACTTCGCCAACAGAATATGCGATTGGAAATTTGGTGCAAATTGGTAATTGACGCCGAATTTTTGCGAGGGAGAATGAGGAGTAGTCGGGTTCATAAAGAAAAAGTGTTTGTTTCGCGTTGGCTGGTCAGGACGACCCAATGCCCACCTGATTCGCACTTATACTTTTGGGTTGGTCGCGCCGACAGCCGGTTTGCCGTGCTGGGTGCATTTTAATTTTATGACGGCAAACAAATGATCGAATTCTTCGACGAACTGTTCCGCGAGCGCGAATTAATTCTTCGATCGCAGGGTCGGGTCCATTTTCTCCCTCTGACACGGCGGCTCCAAATGAGCGCCTTCATGATCGCCATCGCGATCGGTGTCTGGGGCATCGGCATGACACTGATGTCGACCGTCAAGAGCGGCATCATCCACGTCAAGAACGATGAAATTCGCGAAGCCCGTGTGGCTTACGAAGATTTGTTCGAAGAAGTTTTGAGATACCAAAAGAAAGTCGCAACCGTAACGTCGAATTTGCGCCACAGCCAGGCAAGCCTGCTCGAACAGGTCGGCAATGTGGTCAAGCTGGACAACAAGAAAGTTGCCAAACTTCGCCAACCCCTGACCGCGCAAGGTAAGACCGCGGATGGCGACCTCCGGGACCATCTCGAAGACATCGACAAGAAAGTCGAGGTCATGACCGAGACCAACTCGCTGTTGGAAGGGTCGCTCCTGAAGATCAAGACCGAACTTAAACTCGCCGGCGACGAACGGAACAACATCATCAAGACGCGCACCAAATTGCGCGAACGGGTCGCCGAGCTGGAGGAATTCCTGATCAAATCGAGAACCGAGAGCGCGTATCTCAAGCGCCGGGTAACTGAACTCGCCGATAGCCTGTCGGAAAGCCGCAGTAAACATGACAAGGTTGTCGACGAACGCGAACAGCTCAATGGTCGGGTCTCGGCCCTGGAGCACGGCATCAAGGATGCCAAGGCACGCGCCGAACACGCCGAGCTGGATCTGAACAAGGTTCTCGACAAACTCGAAAAAACGACGGGCACCGACGGCAATACGCAGGTTGCCATGGCGACCGACGGCAGCGACGAGTTGAACGGAAACATTCACGACGGCCCGACGCTGAAGCTGCGCAATCGCACCGTCGCGCTGTTGCAGCGACTGAACGATTTGCACGCCGCGCAAGGCAATGTGCTGGACCGGCTGGGTGAGCGCACGGTCAAGAACATCGAAGCGGCCGAGCGCCTCATCACAATGACGGGGCTGGATTTGAACGAGGTGCTGGCGCGGGCGACCAAATCGGCGCACGGGCAGGGTGGGCCCCTTGTTGAAGTGGCGAGCGGCGATGAACTCGCCGGTCTGCCAGGCAGCGTATCGGAAATCGACAACCGGCTTACCCGCTGGGCTGGGCTGCGGCAGCTGCTGCAGAGCATCCCGCTGATTTCGCCTGTCGATTATTACCATCAAGCCAGCGACTTTGGTCTTCGCCGCGATCCCTTTACAAAAAAGCGGGCAATGCATTATGGCGTTGACCTGGCGGGATGGCGTGGCGCGGGGATCTATTCTACGGCGCCCGGCCGCGTGGTTTTCGCGGGACGCAAAGGGCGATACGGGAAGATGGTGGAGATCGATCACGGCTACGGCGTTCGTACCCGTTACGGTCATCTGCTGAAAGTACTCGTTAAGAGGGGGCAGGAAGTAGGGCACCGGCACAAGGTTGCGCTTCTCGGCAGTACTGGTCGAAGCACCGGACCGCATGTTCACTACGAAGTCCGCTTCGACGGGAAGCCACTTAACCCAGCACGCTTCATTAAGGCAGGTCGGTATGTTTTCAAAGAACAGTAGCAGCAAGACAGATACGAATAGCGGCAGCAGCGCGGTAAAACCCGTGCCCACACCTCCAAAATTGTCCGCTGCGGGGGTGGTCCCTTCGATCGTCAGCGCCAATTTGCGGGTGACGGGGGATCTCGAATCCGAAGGCGATATCCAGATCGACGGCATGGTGGAAGGCGATGTTCGCAGCACCACGGTCACGGTCGGAGAACACGCGGTCGTCAGCGGCTCGATCGAGGCGGACACGGTTCATGTGGCCGGAACGGTGAAGGGGCAGATCAACGGCAAGATGGTCGAACTGGCGCGTTCGGCCAAGGTGACCGGCGATATCGTGCACGAAAGCCTGTCCATCGAGGCGGGCGCCTTCGTTCAGGGCTTGTGCCGCCACGTCGATAATTTGAAGCGCACCTCGGGTGCGGACGGCAAGGAGTCCACAGGCCCCAATCTGGTTGTCGGTGGTGGATCGTCCGATGGCGGCAGCGCGCCCAAGGCGGCGTTGTCCGCGGGTCCCAAGGCCTAAGCAAGCCTGCGTCGACACATTGCATGCTTATCGATGCCGCGGCTGCGGCGTCGTCTGTAAAACGGCCGCCCCCGGGGCGGCCGTTGTGCCGTTATAGTGTCTCCAGAAAGCGATCCAGCGCCGCCGTAACATCGGGCTCGGTGAGGGATGGGACGTGGCCGACGCCGTCGAGGAGTACCCGTTGCAAGGCCGGTATTTCGACGGCCATCCGGTCGAATGTCGCCTGGGAGAGGACGTCGCTGACGCCGCCCCGGATCGCCAGCACCGGGAGCGCGCGCAGCGACCGAAACAGCGCCCACAGATCCGGCAGCGGCGCGTTCCGCTTCAGGGGCTCGACAATCCCCAGGTCCCAATCGTAGTGCAGGACGCCGTCGTCGCGCACCCGCCAGGTCGCTTCGGCGCCATCGCGCCATTGCCGTTCTTCGGTGAAGGAGAGCGTAGGAAACATTTCCTTGAATCGCGCGACCGCGTGTTCCCAATCCGGTTGCGGATTGTCCTGACCGACATATTCGAGGATCCGCGCGGTGCCGCCATCGTTGATATCGGGGCCGATATCATTGATGACCACGCCGGCGAGCACCGTCGGGGCCGCCGCGCCCAGGGCCATCGCCAGCAGGCCCCCCATCGAGGTGCCAATTGCGACGAGCCGATGCAGCCCGAGGAGGGCGATCAGATGCTTGATGTCGTTGAGATAGGTACTTGGGGTGTAATGCATCGGATCGGGGTCGTAATCCGATTGGCCGCGACCGCGGTAATCCAGGGCGACGACCCGCCGATCCGCCCTCAATCGCATCGCAAGTGAATGAAAATCCTTGGAATTTCGCGCCATGCCCGGAAGGCACAGGACCGGCGTTGCGTCTGCTCCGGCCGCTTCATAGTCCCGGAAATAGAGCGACAGGCCGTCCTGGGAGGTGAAGCGTCGTTCGCGATACACTTGACCGTCCGTCAATCGGCGATGCCCAGCAGCGCGGGCAGCGGTTCGAGCGACGCGAGCTCGGCCAAGGGCGTGCCGGGCAGCCTTTCGCGCACTTGTCCGAACCGGTTCACCCAGATGACGTTGAAGCCGAAATGCGCGGCGCCCGCCACATCCCAGGCGTTCGACGACATGAAGCAAATATTCTCCGCCGGCACTTTCAAGCGGTCAACGGCGAGCTGATAGACAACCGGGGCGGGCTTGTAGATCCCCGCCTCCTCGATGGAGAGCACCGCATCGAGCAGCCCGTCGAGCCCGGCCGATCCGACGACGGCATTGAGCATCTCCGGCGCGCCGTTGGACAGGATCGCGCGCGCCATGCCGCCCTTCTTCAGCGTGTTCAGCAGTGGCACGACCTCGGGGTAGGTGGCGAGGTTGAGGTAAAGCGGCATCAACGCGTCGCCGGTTGCCGGATCGCCATGCCCTGCCGCGTCCAGTGCAAAATCCAGCCCGTCCCGGGTCACCTGCCAGAAATCCACATGCGCGCCCATCAGGCTCCGCAGCCAGGTGTACTCGAGCTGTTTTTGGCGCCACATGGCGGTGACGGCGTCCGCCTTGTCTCCGACCGCCTGCCGCACCCCATCCGCCACGGAAAAGACATCGAACAGGGTTCCATAGGCGTCGAAGACGCAGGCCTGCACGTTCGCGAGTTTAGGGTCCGGCAAAATCCTCTCCGTCGTCTGCGCCGCTATCGGTGACCCGTCCATGCGGCCCCGAAGAGCCCCGATAGGGACCCGGTTCGATTTCGGCGAGCGTGAGGGCCATATCTAGACCGTTTTCACGCCGACGGTAAACAATGAGATTTTCCAGCACCCGTTGCACGTAGTTTCGCGTTTCGGTGAACGGGATCGATTCGATCCAATCGATGGCCGCGTAGATGTTCGGTCCGGGATCGCCATAGCGCCGGAGCCAGCGTTCGACCCGCAGCGGGCCGGCATTGTATCCGGCCAGCGCCAGGATCAGCGATCCGTCATAATCTTCGAGAATATCCGAGAGGTATGCCTGTCCGAGACGGAGGTTATAGTGCGGATCGCGGGTCAGCCGGCGGCGCGAATAGGGCACCCGCAGCCTGCGGGCCACCCGCAGCGCGGTGCGCGGCATGAGCTGCATCAGGCCGCGCGCGCCGGCGCGGCTGATCGCTTTCACGTCGAAGGCGCTTTCCTGACGCACCACGGCGTAGACCAGCGCCGTATCGGGCAGCTTGGTGGCCTTGGAGCTTGTCGGTACCAGTGCCGGATAGCCCGTCTCCGACAGCACGGTGCCGCGCCGCATGGCGCGTTTGGCCACGGTCACGCTGACGTCGTGCCGGCCGACTTCCTGCGCCAGCCGGGCGGTCAGGCTCCAATCGGCGTCGGTCTTGGCCATGCGGGAGAGCCGCAACAGGAACGGCTTCAATTCGTCGTATCGGTCGAGGGCGCTCAGTCCGCGGACGACATGGACCAGCTCCTGCCTGTCGAACCGCTGGACATCGCCTTCGGCGGGGGCCGGCTCGGCGGGTAGTTGCGGCCGTTCGCTTTGCAACAGATGCCCCATGGCGAGCTGGCCATAGAAACGCGTGGTGTACTGCGCCGCCCGGCGATACCACGCGGTGGACAATGTGTCGTTTTCGAGCACCTCATACGTGCGCGCCAGCCAGTATGCGCCGCGTGACCGGCTTACCGGATAGCTCACCCGGTCGAACATGCTCTGGAAATGCGGCAGCGCCACTTGCGGCCGATTGAGCCAGCGCAGCGCGATCCAGCCGGCCAGCCATTCGGCTTCCGCGAAGTCCCGGCCGTCGGTCTGACCGTGGCTGCGGACGATCGCATAGGCGATCTCGGGTTTTTCTTCCTTGAGCGCCCAACGCGCCAGAATACGGCGTTCGCGCCACCAGCGATTCTGCCGCACCAGTTCCTGGGGCGGCGTCTGGACCAGCGAGATTGCCTTATCCATGCTCTTGGTCCGCCGCCGCCAGCGGACTTGTTCGAAGATGAGTCCCGGATTCTTGCGCATCGAACGCGGTACCCGCCGAAGCAGGCGCGCGGCGCCGCGCGACCGTGTCATCATCGCGATCCGCGCCTGTGCAAGGCGGCGCCAATTTCGCGGAACGCGTTTCATCTGGCGTCGGGACGGCCGGACGCGGCGGTCCCACAACAGGCGCTCAAGCCGGGCAATGTCGTCCTGCTGGCGGATGGTCTTGCGATGGTGCCGGAGGAACAATCGTTCCTGCGCCTTGCTCAAGTCCATCGAGATCCAGGCATCGCGCACGACATCGGCGGCCTCTGCGCCGCGTCCCGCGGCCTGCAGGGCGGCTGCCCACGCCAGCGCGCCTTCCGGCGTGACGACCGGGTGGTCCTGGTACCAGGCGCGAATTCTGTCGTGCGTTTCCGTCGCCGCCATGCCTTCCTCAGCCCGGCGGCGCATCGTGTTTCGGGCCGGCCATTCCGGGTTTTGCGTCACGAAATCGACGATCTCGGCAAAGGATGCGTCGGCGTTGTCCGTCCGTAACCGCATCCAGGTCAGGGCTTTCGACAACGGCGGGTAACGCGCGTCCCGCTCGTATTGCCGCACCACCTTCCATTGCCCGGAATCGGCGGCGGCGAAGGCCTTGGCGTAGTAGGATACCGTCTCGGCCGTCAGGGCGGGGAGCGGCGTGTCAGCCGCCCAGCCGCCGGCCCCGGGCGCCAGAATCCCGAGGAAGCCGAGCGCTGCACAAAGGCTGAGCCGGACGCCTTTTGTCACGATAATCCTTCCATCGGCTTCTTATATAGGCGCGCAATGTTTCATAATATTTAAAATTCCAAATTCAAGAAATCGCCTTATTTCCATCGGGGCGGCGGATCCGCGCCAAGCCGTCCCGCTGCGCCGTTTGGGGACAGATTAGGTGACAGGTCGTCGCAGAAGGGGCTATTGTTCATGAAATAGTCCAGCACCCTGCGGAGAGGACCATGTTCAACGGGTCGATTACGGCGCTGATCACGCCCTTCAAGAATGGCGGGATCGATGAAGAAGGCTTTCAGGCCTTCGTGGATTGGCAAGTAACGGAAGGCTCGAACGGCGTTGTGCCCGTCGGCACGACGGGCGAATCGCCGACCCTCGACCACGCCGAGCACAAACGTGTGGTCGAGCTTTGCATCGTGGCTGCGGCGGGCCGCGTTCCGGTCATTGCCGGGGCCGGTTCCAACAGCACGGCCGAGGCGGTCGAGCTCACCAAGCACGCGCACGCGGCCGGCGCGGATGGCGCGCTGGTGGTCGCGCCCTATTACAACAAACCCTCGCAGGAAGGGCTGTACCAGCATTTCAAGGCGGTTGCGGAGGCGGCGGATATTCCCATCGTCGTCTACAACATTCCGGGCCGGTCGGTGGTCGATATCTCGATCGACACGATGGCGCGGCTGGCCAGGATTCCCAACATCGTCGGCGTCAAGGATGCGACTGCCGATCTGGCGCGCCCCTTGGCGACGCGGGT
>JBFFGE010000093.1:0-17212 GCA_041557595.1 Alphaproteobacteria bacterium | reverse complement strand
CTTGTGCACCGTGCGGCGAAATCCGTGGCGCAGGCGGAAACGGCCTTCTTCCGGGCGCTCGGCCCGGATGTTCCGGCTTTTGGCGATGCGCTGACGGTGTTGTCCGGCGAACGCCCGCGGCGCCGCGTGCCGGCCGGCAGCCGGTCGTCGTGACGAAAAATATCGGCGGCGAATGGTTTCCGTGCCGCGAATAGGGATAATACGAGCACTGGCAAATCACCCCGCCGCTGTATGAACAGGGCGGGGATGGACAAAATCTTGGGAGGACCGATCGAATGAAGCGCACCGCGGCTCAACTTCTGGCGGCCACTTTGGAGACACACGGGGTGGATATCGCCTTCTGCGTGCCGGGCGAAAGCTATCTCGCCGTAACCGATGCGCTGATCGATTTTCCATCGATCAAGCTAGTGGTGTGCCGGCATGAGGGCGGCGCCGGTTTCATGGCGATTGCCGACGCGCGCAACCGCGGCAGGCCCGGCGTTTGCTTCGTCAGCCGCGGTCCGGGCGCCACCAACGCGGCGATCGCCATTCACAGTGCCTATCACGATGCGCTGCCGGTGGTCTTTTTCATCGGTCAGATCGAGCGCGACGAAAAGGGCCGGATGGCGCTGCAGGAATTGAACTACTCGAAGACGTTTTCCGATACGACCAAGCTGGTCATCGAAGTGGATGACGGAGAGATGTTGTCCGAGGCCGCTGCCCGCGCCTTCCACGTCGCGACGTCGGGCACGCCGGGGCCGGTCGTGGTGACCCTCGCGGAGGACATGCTCGACGACACGGTCTCGGCGCCGGTGTTGTCGCCATCGCCCCGTGTTCGCATGGCGCCCGCGCCGGATGATGTGGCCCGCATCGCCGAGATGATCGGCAAGGCGAAGAAGCCGATCGTCATTGCCGGCGGCCTGGTCGAAGGCGCGGCCACCCTGGCGGCGCTGACCGAGTTCGCGGAGAAATTCGACCTGCCGGTCGCGCCCAGCCATCGCCGCGCCCATGTGTTCGACAGTTCGCACCCGAATTGCGGCGGCTATCTCGGCAGCCGCGCGCCGAAGAAGCAGCTCGATTTGATGAAGGAAACTGATCTCATGCTGGTGATCGGCGAACGGCTCGGGCCGACGGTGAGCCAGGGCTACAGCTTTCCCGCCGCACCGGTGCCGCAGATGCCGATGGTCCATGTGTGGCCGGACCCGGTGGAGGTCGGCAGGACCTTTCAGCCCACGGTCGGCGTGGCCGCCGATGTCGGCTTGTTCCTCGACGCGATGCTGGCGCAGGGCGCGCCGCCCGCCGCCAAGGACCGGGCGCAATGGATCGGCCGCCTGAACAAGGTGCACAAGGAATTGACGACGTGGGAGCCGGTATCCGCGAATGACGGGGTGGTGTTCGGCGCCGTCATGTCGGCGATCAGGGATCAACTGGCGCCCGACGCGGTGGTGACCAGCGACGCGGGGAATTTCAGTTCCTGGATTCACCGGTACCTCTATTTCACCCAGAAAAATATGTTTATCGGGTTTGCGACCGGCGGCATGGGCGGCGGCGTGCCGGCGGCCGTTGCGGCGTCGATCGCCGATCCCGGCCGGCAGGTGGTCGGCTTCGTCGGCGATGGTGGCTTCATGATGACCGGCAACGAATTGGCCACCGCCGTGCAATACGAGGCGCCGGTGAAAATCTTCATCGCCAACAACGCCAGCTACGGTACCATCCGTATGCATCAGGAAGGACGGTATCCGGGCCGCGTCACCTCGACCGCGCTGAACAATCCGGATTTCGCCAAACTGGCGGACGCCTATGGGGCGCTCGGGCTCAAGATCGAAAACGACGGGGATGTGGAAGGGGTGGTTGCCAAGGCGATGGCCCATGACGGCCCGGTCGTGGTCGATGTGCGGACCAGCCTGAACCACCTGACCGCCTGGCGGAAGTTGGAAGACATGCCGGCGTACAGCAGCTAACCGCCGCCGCCCGACGGGTTCAATCGAGGTGCAGCTTCATGCCCACATGTGAGGCGGTGAAGCCGAAGGATTCGTAGAAACGGTGCGCGTCCGGCCGCGTCTTGTCGGCGGTGAGCTGCACCAGGTGACAACCGCGCGCGCGGGCGTCGTCGATGGCCCAGCGGAACAGCGCCTGGCCGATACCCCGGCTGCGATAGCTCTCCGCGACCCGCACCCCTTCGATCTGCGCCCGCCGGCCGCCTTGGTAGGTGAGGTTGACGATGACGGTGATCTGCAGCGTGCCGATCACGGCCCCGTCATGTTCCGCCACGACGACATCGTTGTTCGGATCAGCGTCGATCGCCGCAAAGGCGTGCTCGTAAGCGCCGGGGAGCGGGGTTTCGTCGCGCTCGCGGATCCGGCCCAGCGGATCGTTCACGAGCAAGCCGACAATAGCCGGCAGATCGGCCGCCACCGCCGGGCGGATGATCAGATCCTCGGGCGGGAGATCGGCCGACACCGTCTACGCCTTTGCGTACCGGGCGCGGACCGCGCGTTCGAGCGCGGCGGCGACCAGCCGGTCGATATCGAGCCGGTGGCGGACCATTTCCAGGACGCGCATTTCTTCCAGCTCGACCTTGCGGTCGGCCGCGGCAATTTCGACGGCGAGCGCATAGGCGGTTTCGCGCAATCCTTCGGGCAGTGCATTGTCGATCGCCTGCAAGGCGGCTTCCAGGCCCTCCTCGACGGACAGCATTTCGGCGCAGGTTGCAGCGGTCTCCATCAATTTGGCGGAGTCGAACCCGTCGAATACCGGCAGTCCCTGTACGATCTGGCCGATCGTCGACAGTTCCACATCCGGCATATTACGGTCCGATGCGGACACGATGACCATGGTATAAATCAAGGCGGCTTGTTTGCTGAGCATCCAGGAATCCATATTTGTGTGATTTTTGCGTGCCCTGCATATGGTGATGCGCCGGTCGGGAGTTCAAGGCTCCCCATTTGTCTTGGCCTCAGAAAAGAAGGATTTGCAGGCGGCCACCGCCTCGGCAAGTCCGACGCGTTCCATCTCCACACCCTCCGGAAAGGCGCCGCCGAGGCGCGATGGCATCATCGGATCGAGCAGCACGAAAATGCCCCGGTCGGTTGCCCGGCGGATCAGCCGGCCATAGGCCTGCTTCAGGCGCAGCCGGGTCAGCATGTCGTCATAGCCGCGGCTGCCGAAGGCCTTGCGGCGCGCCTTGTGCAGGATGGTGGGGCGCGGCCAGGGCACGCGGTCGAAGACGATGAGACGCAGGCTCTCGCCGGGAACATCGACGCCGTCGCGAACCGCGTCGGTGCCGAGCAGGCAGGATTTTTCTTCGGCGCGGAAAATATCGATCAGGGTGGCGAGATTGAGCCGGTCCACATGCTGGGCGTAGAGCGGCAGCGCGGCCTGGTCGAGCGGTTCGGCGATCCGGCCATGGACCTGGCGCAGCCGGCTGATGGCGGTGAACAGGCCGAGCGCGCCGCCGCCCGAGGCGAGGAACAGCTCGCGATAGGCCGCCGACACCTGCGCGGCATCGTCCTTGCGCACATCGGTGATGACGAAGACGCGGGTTTGCTCCCGATAGGCGAAGGGCGACGGTACCGCGGCCCGGATTGCGGCCGGCAGATGGTCCGCGCCGGTGCGAATTTCGGCGGCGCGCCAATCCGCCTCCGCATCGCCCGATCCGTCGCGCAGGGTTGCGGAGGTCACCAGGACGCCATGCGCCGGCACCGCCACGGTTTCGGCAAAGGGGATGGTCGGGTCGATCCAATGCCGGTACATGCCGATATCGATATCGCGGCCCTCCATGCGCTCGACCGCGAACCAGTCGACGAAGTCCGCCGGCGTTTCCGTCGCCAGCGCGGCAAGCATGTCACGCCAGGCGCGCAGCAGCGATTCCGCGCGATACTTGAGCGACCGGCAGATCGCCTCGATCCGGATGCGCGTCTGCGTCTCGAGCTCTTCCGCCTCGTCGTCGAGCCGCGCCAGCAGGCGCTCGCGCAATTTGCGAACCGGGTCCTCGATTTGCCGCAGGGCGGAGGCGAGGGCTTTGGCCGCGGCCAGGACTGTCTCCGCCGGCTCGGTGATTTCGGCTTCCAGCGCATAGGGCCCACGGTTGTCCGGCGCGCGGGCATAGGTGTGCGTGCGGGCCGCCGCGAGGAACGCTTCCGCCACGCCCTTCGGCGCTTCGTCGACACAGCGTTGCCGCCATCCGGTGTCGGGCAGCGCGCCCGCCGCGTGCAGGCATTGGTCGAGCGCGGTCTGCGCCGAATCGTCCTCGCCCAGCAGGTCTTCGACCCGGCGTTTCAGGCCGCGACCGCGCCGCCTGCCCTCGACGCCGCGCAGCCAGCGCCGCAACTCGGCCATTTCCCGGCCGCTGAGATGGGCCGAAAAGGCGCCGTCGGCGGCGTCGAAGACATGATGGCCCTCATCGAACACATACCGTGTCGGTGTGTGCGCGGTTTCGCCGGCGTCGCGCGCCGCCTGGATCATCACCAGGGCGTGGTTGGCAATTACCAGATCGGCGCGCCGCGCCTTGCGGATGCTGCGCTCGATGAAGCATTTGCCGTAATGGTCGCAGGCCGAATAGATGCATTCGCCGCGATGGTCGCTCAAGGCCAGCGTGCGGCCGGTGCCCAGCAGGTCGACCAGCCAGGCGGGAAAGTCTCCGCCGGCCATGCCGCCGTCGCGCGAGCGGCCGGCCCAGCGCGCCATCAGGCCGAGCGCGACCGCATCGTGGCGGCGCAGGCCGACGCCGCGCACCGCGTCCTCGAAATTCAGCAGGCAGAGATAGTTTTCCCGGCCCATCCGGACGACGACGCGGTTGCTCTTGGCGTTGGGTTCCGGGAACAGCCGGTCGAGTTCTTGGTCGATCTGATGCTGCAGATTGCGCGTGTAGGTCGAGATCCAGACCGGCGCGCCGTTGCGTTCCGCCCACAGGCTGGAGGGTGCCAGATAGCCCATTGTCTTGCCGACGCCGGTGCCCGCCTCGGCCAGCAGGAAGTGCGGCACGCCGGGCTTGGCGCGGGGCGCGAAGGCGGCACTCACCGCCGAGGCATAATCCGCCTGGCTCGGCCGGGCTTCGGCATCCCCGCCCAGCAATTCGGTCAGCCGCTGCCGCGCCGCCGCGGGGTCGACGGCGATGCTGCCGGGCGGGTCGGGCGGCGCGTGATCCTTCCATTCGGGCAGGCGCCGCCAGATGTCGAGCCCCGCGCCGGGCGCGCGCGTTTGCGGCGCCGCGTCTTCGCCCAGCGCGCGCAGCACCGCCGCGCCCCAGGGCCAGCCGCCGCCGGCCATCGCATGGGCGACCGGCCGCGCGCCGCGCGCAGCGCTTTCCTCGCCGAGGTCGGCCAGCAGCCGCGTCGCGGCGCGTCGAAGCACCAGCGCGGCGCCGGCCAAGTCTTTCGGAGGGTCCAGCTCCAGCGCGGTTGCCAGGCCGTAGGGCGTGGGCACGCAAAACTGAGCCGGCCGTGCGAAGGCAAAGAGTTCGAGCAGGTCATGGGCGGGAAACGGATCGATCCCGAGCCGCCGTGCGGCGGACGGCCCATGGCAGAGCATCGGCGGCGGTCCTCCGCGCACGCGGTTCGCCGCGGCTTTGAGGTCGAGCACCTCCACCTCGCCGTCCTGGCTCAGCCACGCGGCGCGGCCGAGACCGACGACCACTGTGGGCGTATCGGGCAGGGCGATCGCGGAGGGTGCTGTGGGATTGGCGCTCGAGGACATGGTCGCAGCATCATACCGGGCGAATGCGCGGCGCGCGAAGAATGGTTGATGGGCGCCGGTTTGTTTTTCGAAGTGTTGACGCCTTGGGGTCCTGCCCCTAGTTTCCGGCATCCCGTGAAAGCAATGCATCGAGGCCGCGCATGTCCGATCTTCGTGAGCTGGCGACACAGGCGAAGGCGTGGCCGTTCCAGGAAGCGCGCCGTGTGCTCAAGCGCGTCCACGGCAAGACGCCGGAGAAGGGCTACGTCCTGTTCGAGACGGGCTACGGGCCGTCCGGCCTGCCGCATATCGGCACCTTCGGCGAAGTCATGCGCACCACCATGGTGCGGCGGGCGTTCGAGGCGCTGTCCGACGTGCCGACCCGGCTGTTCGCGTTTTCCGACGACATGGACGGGTTGCGCAAGGTGCCGGAAAACGTCCCCAACCAGGAACTGCTACAGCAGCATTTGAACAAGCCGCTCACCGAGGTGCCGGATCCGTTCGGCACCCATGAAAGTTTCGGCCATCACAATAATGCCAGGCTGCGCGCCTTCCTCGACGAGTTCGGCTTCGAATACGAATTCGTCAGCTCGACCGAGTGCTACACCGAGGGCCGTTTCGATGCGGCGTTGCTGCGTCTGCTCGAATGTTATGACGCGGTGATGGACATCATGCTGCCGACACTCGGCGAGGAGCGGCGCAAGAGCTACAGCCCGTTCCTGCCGGTCTGTCCGGAGACGCGACATGTGTTGCAGGTGCCGGTTGTCGAGACCAATCCGCAGGCCGGCACGATCGTCTACCGGCGCGAGGATGGGAAAATGGTCGAGACGCCGGTCACCGGCGGGAACTGCAAGCTGCAATGGAAGCCGGATTGGGCGATGCGCTGGTATGCGCTCGGCGTGGACTATGAGATGTCCGGCAAGGATTTGATCGATTCGGTGCAGCAGTCGAGCCGAATTTGCCGCGCCCTGGGCGGACCGCCGCCGGAGAGCTTCACCTACGAGCTGTTCCTGGACGAGAACGGCGAGAAGATATCGAAGTCGCGCGGCAACGGCTTGTCGTTGGAAGAATGGCTGGCCTATGCGCCGGGCGACAGCCTGGCGCTGTTCATGTACGGCAAGCCGAAGGCGGCCAAGCGTTTGTACTTCGATGTCATCCCGAAGAATGTCGACGAGTACCTGACCTTTCTCGCCAAATATCCCGACGAAGAGCCGGCCCGGCAGTTGGAAAACCCCGTCTGGCATATCCACAACGGCGCGCCGCCGGCGGTGGGGTCGCCGATTAGCTTCGCGATCCTGCTGAACCTCGCCGGCGTCTGCAATACCGAGGACAAGGCCGTGTTGTGGGGCTTCATCACCCGCTACGCGCCGGATGCGTCGCCGGAAACGCTGCCGATGCTGGACGATCTGGTGGGGTATGCGATCCGCTACTATCAGGATTTCGTCAAACCCGAGAAGCGATTTCGGGTTCCGACCGACGTCGAGCGCACGGCGCTGGGTCAACTCGTCGACAAGCTGGAAGCCCTGCCCGCGGGGTCGACGGCGGAGGCGATCCAGAACGAGATCTACGAGATCGGCAAGCAGAATGGCTTCGAGCAGCTGCGCGACTGGTTCCGGGCGCTCTACGAGGTGTTGCTCGGCCAGCAGCAGGGGCCGCGCATGGGGTCCTTCGTCGCGTTGTACGGCGTGCCGGAAACGGTCACCCTGATCCGCCGGGCGCTGGCCGGCGAGGACCTCTCGGCAGGCTGACCGCGGTCGCCGCGCCAGGGCTGCCTATT
The DNA here is from genome assembly GCA_041557595.1 of Alphaproteobacteria bacterium. Classification (GTDB taxonomy): domain Bacteria; phylum Pseudomonadota; class Alphaproteobacteria; order UBA8366; family UBA8366; genus JAOTYV01. Next base: position 9,783 of record JBFFGE010000093.1, on the reverse strand, counting down.
GGCTCGCCCAGATGATGCGGGCCATCCACTCGATGTCCTCGAGCGAAATTTCCACCGTCGCATGCGCCGAATTGAACGACAGCAGCTCCAGGCGGTTTGCGGTCTGGCGCTGCAATTGCTTCGCCAGGATTTCGCCCTGCGGGGTCTTCACGACGATCCGGTCGCCGCGGCGAATGCTGGCACGGGGCGAGACGACAACCACGTCGCCGTCGCGAAACACCGGCTCCATGCTATCGCCGGAAATTTCCAGCGCATAGGCGTTCGGGTCGCCGACATTGGGAAAATCGACCGCGTCCCAGCCGCTGCCGGTGGGATAGCCCGCGTCGTCGAAAAATCCGTCCCGTCCGGCCTGTGCATAGCCGATGACGGGAATACGCTGCATCACGCCCCCGTCCGACCCGTCGCTCATCAAGGTGACGAAATGACCGATACTGCTGTTCGTCGCTTCCAGGACCTTGGCGATGCTTTCGGTGGTCGGCCAGCGGGGCTTGCCGTTGCGCGCCACGCGTTTGCTTTTGTTGAAACTCGTGGGGTCGAGGCCCGCTTTTCGGGCGAGCGCGGAGGCCGACATGCCACTCTCTGCCGCCATGCGATCGATGGCGCGCCAAACGTCCTGATGCCGCAGCATGTATAGGGAGCTCCGTGTGCGTTTGTTGGGATGATTTCAGTATATCTCCTAGAAAAATAGGATAAAAGACCTAAAAAGATCAAATTTTAGGAAAATGCAAAAAGTTTCTTAACGAATTCACGCCGAATTCCGCCGAATCGCCGGTTCAGGGTGCAAGGTCTTCGAAGCCTCGGACGATATATTTTGCCTACCGGGCGTAGGCGACGCCGCCGCCGCCCCGCGGGTCCGCGCCGCCGCGCCATTCGCCGTCCTCGATCAGGACCACATGGCCCCGCGACATCACCGGATCGAAACTGATCGCGCTCTGCTTGACCTCATGCCCCATGGCGGTAAGCGCCCGGCAAGTCGATCCCTGGACGCGGGCTTCCGCATGGATGGCGCCGCCTTCGCAATGAATGCGCGGAACGGTGACCGCCTCGACCGGCGACATGCCGAAATCGACGATATTGAGGATGGTCTGGAGCACCGCGCTGATGATCACGCTGCCGCCCGGCGCGCCGACCACGATCCGGGGCTTGCCGTCCCGGAAGAGCATTGTCGGCACCATCCCGGTGGTCCGCGCCTTGCCCGCGGCGATGGAGTTGCTGCTGCCGGGAATCGGATCGAACAGCTTCATCGAGTTGTTGTAGACGAAGCCCAAGCCGGGCGTGACGACGCCGGATCCGGTGCCGAGCGTGTGGGTGCAGGACACCGCGTTGCCCGCCGCGTCGTACACCGAGAGATGCGTCGTGCAGGTTTGCGGTTCCTCGCGGCCGTCGCCGAGAAATTCTCCGGCGCGGATCTTTTCCGCCCACTCCCGGGCGCGGTCCTCCGACAGGAGCATGTCGAGCGGCACTTCGGCGAAGTCCGGATCGGCGAGATACCGGTTGCGGTCCGTATGGGCCGCCGCCATGGCGCGCGCTACCAGGTCGAGATGCTCAGCCGAGCCGTGGTGCAGCGATCCCAGGTCGAACTGCGCCAGGATTTGCAGCATCTGCACCAGCGTGACACCGCTGCCGGGCGGCGGGTTGGAACACACCGTGTAGCCCCGGTACGTGCCCTTGACCGGCGGGCCGGACCGGACCGTGTAGCCGGCGAGATCCTCCGCCGTCACGAAGGATCCGTTCGCCTCCAGGTCGGCCGCGATGCGTCGGGAAAGATCGCCGCGGTAAAAAGTATCCGCGCCGTCCGCGGCGATGGTCTCGATCGTATCCGCCATGTCCGGATTGCGGTGCAGTTCGCCCACTGCGTACAGATTGCCGTCGGGACGCAGATGGATCGCCTTGCAGGCGTCGGTCACCGAGACCCGCTGCAGGCCGCCCGGCACCCCGGCCATCATCGTGCGGGATAGGAAGTCGTGGGCGAAACTCGCCAGTGCCGTGCCGTCGCGCGCCAATCGGGCGGCGGGGGCGAGCAGCTCGGCCCACGGCTTCGAGCACAACCGTTCATGGGCTGCCGAGAAGCCGGCGATCGTGCCGGGCGTCAGGATCGAGGTATAGCCGAGTTCGCTGCGGAAATCGTCGAACAGGGTGTAGCCGGAAACTTCGGTGCGGCCCCGGCTGTCGGCGGCCCACATGTCTTCGGTCACCTTCGATCCGGCGCGGGCATGGAAGTCGATCATGCCGTTTTCGCCGGTATCGGCGCGGAAGTACTGAAACGTGCCCATTCCGCCGATGCCGCACATGAAGGGGTCGACGACCATCTGCGCGAAGGCGGTGGCGATCGCGGCATCGAAGGCGGTGCCGCCGTTTTCCAAAATCTCGGCGCCGACATCCGCGGCGCGCGGTTGCGGACAAACGATAATACCCTTCATGCCGCTGCTTCCCTTGAAATTATAGGTCGATGTCCAGCCAGACCGGCTGATGGTCGGAGCCGGTTGCCGCCACATCGACCCGGACGGTGGCGACCCGGTCGGCGAGATTTGCGCTGACGAAGGCGAAGTCGATGCGCCGGTCGCGTTCCGGCTCGAATTTGGTGTACCCGCCTTTGGGATCGCCGCCGGATTCGAGCCAGGCGTCGACGAACGCGTCCTGCCGGGTAATGCGGCCATGCCGCGAATCGTCGTATCCGGCGAGCGTCGCGTATTCCGCGCTGCCGGGTTCCATGTTGAAATCCCCGAGCAGGATGGCCCGGTCGGCGGCCGGCGGCGGGGGGCCGTCCGTTTCCCAGGCATCGTGGGTGCCGGAGCGCGCGCCGCCCTCGCGGGGCGCGGCCCGGTGAATATCCAGGATGCGCGCCGTCTGATCCTGGCGCTCGAGGCCGGAGACGTGGGCGAGGTGGATCGAATAGACCCGCACCGGGCCGCTCGGGCATGCGATCAGGCCTTCGAGCGCGCAGCGCTGCAAGCTCAGTCTTTGGTGCAGCGCGTGTTTCGGCAGCAGATGCATGCGGGAGGACAGGATGGGCGATCGCGACAGCAGCATGTTGCCGAATTGCCGGCGCCGGCCGTGCGCCGCAGCATCGGCGGCGGCGGACTGCACATGGAGGTCGAGGCCGGGACCGTAGATCCAGTTATGATCGGGCAAGAGCGCGCCCAACGCGGCGGGTTGATCGATGTCGCCGGAGCGGCTCCAATGCCGATCGACCTCCTGCAGGGCGATCACATCCGCGTCGGCGACTTCGGCCGCAATCCGGGCGAGGTCGACATTGCCGTCCTTGCCGCGGCCGAATTGGATATTGTACCCGACGAAACGCATCCGGCGCGCCGCCTACGCGCCCAGGCGCGGCGGGGTGCCGAGCCGCTCGCGCGCCGTGCCAAGGATGCGTTCGAAGGCGCAGGCCACGGCGAGCGCACGCTCGTCTTCGCCGAACGGCGCAATGATTTGCAGTCCGACGGGCATCTGCGCCGCATCGAGCCCGGCTGGAATGGTGACGGCGCAGAGCCGCAGCAGGTTGACCGCGGCGGTGTTGCGCAGCATGCCCATATTCGCTTCGAAATACCGGTCGCCTGTATCGATTGTCGCCAGGTCGGGCGGTGTGATCGGCACCGTCGGCGTGACCAGGACATCCACATCGGCAAGCCGGCCGGCGATCCTGCCGGCGAGCTGATCCAGCGTGTTTCGACGGGACAGGTAGTCGACCGCCGGTATCGCCTCCATGCGTTCGAACCGCGCGGCGACATTCGGGTCCAGGGTCGCCTTGTAGTCCTGCATCTCGGTGTTGATGAAGGCGGCGAATTCGGCAGCGGCCAGACCGCCGCGCCGGAAGACCTCATGGCAGGCCGCGATTTCCGGCAGGTCGATCGCGTCGATTTCGACGCCGTGGCCTTTGAGCTCATCAAGCGCGCGCTCTACCGCCTCGACGATGCCGGCCGAGCAGTCGTCGAAGAACCAGTCGCAGAGTCCGACGCGGAGTCCGGAGATATCGGTGGCCTGGAGCGCATCGGCGAAGGCGAGGGGGTGTTCGGCCACCAGCGGGTCGATCGCCGCGAAGGCGACGGCCGCATCGCCCGCGGTTCGTGTCAGAACGCCCGCGGTGTCGAGGCTCGGGCTCAAGGGAACGATGCCGTCGACCGACCAGCGGTGGATGCTGGTCTTGACGCCGACGGTGCCGGTCACGGCGGCCGGGATACGGACCGATCCGGCGGTGTCGCTGCCGAGGGCAGCGACCGCGGTGCCGGCCCACAGGCTCACCCCGGCGCCCGCGCTCGATCCGCCCGGCGCGCGGTGCCGTTCGGCATCCCAGGGATTGAAGGGCGCGCCCCAATGGGCGTTGGTGCCGACGCCGCCGAACGCGAATTCGACCGTATGGGTCTTGCCGGTGACCGCCGCCAGCCCATGCCGCAAGGTGGCGACCACCGGGCCTTCGGTTTGCCATTTCTCCGGCAGCGGCTTCGGGGTCCCGGCAAAGGTGGGATAGCCGGAAACGCCATACAGATCCTTGACCGACACCGGCATCCCTTGCAGCGGGCCGAAATCGAGATCGGCGGCAAAGGCGGCGTCGGCAACCTGCGCCTGCGCGCGCAGCGCTTCCGGCTCCCATGTCTTGTAGGCGTGAAATGCCGAATCGTGATTCTCGTAGTTTTCAATCACGCGTTCGGCGATCCCGAGGGCGGTGATCCGGCCCGACCGCAACGCATCGGATAGGGAATCGATCGACAATTCGGTGAAATCGGGTATGGCCATGACGTATCCTCGGTCGCGGGTTTCTGTCAGTCATCCGGCTGCTGTATCGACGGTCCGACGCCCACCCGCTCGGTGATCAGGCGGTAATGTTCGATACGCCGGTGCCTGGCGAAATCGAACATATTGTCCTTGCCGTGGCTGCAGGCATCCAGGTCGCAATCGTAACGCAACAGCTCATCTTCTTCGGTCTTCGCCTGGGCGACGATTTCGCCGTTGGGGTTCACGATCACGCTGGAACCGATCAAGCCCGCGCCATCCTCGATGCCGGCCTTGGCGACGCAAACGACCCAGGTCGCATTCTGATACGCGCCGGCCTGGGCTGCGAGATTGCTGTGAAACACCCGCAGGTCCTGACTTTCCACGCCGCCATTTGGGTCGTGGGCCGCCGAGTTGTAGCCGATCAACACCATCTCGACGCCTTGCAGCGCCATGACGCGAAACGTCTCCGGCCAGCGCCGGTCGTTGCAAATCGCCATGCCGACACGGCCGCCGAAGGAGTCGAACACCGGAAATCCCAGATTGCCATAGTCGAAGTAACGCTTCTCCAGCTGCTGCCACGCCAGTTCGGGCCGTAGCGCATCGGAGCCGGGCAGGTGGACCTTGCGATATTTTCCGACTACGTCGCCATCGCGGTCGACCAGAACGGCGCTGTTGTAATGGCGCGTCTCGCCCTGTTCCTCGGTCAGTTCCGCATAGCCGAAATAGAATCCCATGCCAAAGGATTTGGCCGCCTCGAACAGGGGCGCCGTCTCATTGTTCGGCATTGTTCGCTCGAAATAGGCGTCGATCTCGTCCTGGTCTTCCATGTACCAGCGCGGAAAAAAAGTGGTGAGCGCGAGTTCCGGATACACGATCAGTTCGGCGCCCGTGTCATGCGCTTCGGTCATCAGCCGCAGCATCCGGTCGACCACCACGCTGCGAGTATCCGATTTCTGAATTGGACCGAGTTGCGCGGCCGCCACGCGCAGGATGCGGGACATGCGGTGTCTCCTGAAAGCCGGTTTCCATGCGGCGCCATCGCGGGCTGGCGGCGGGCCGCGGAGAGTCCGGAAACTAAACCATAGGACCGGCGCATGGTCCACAGACTCTGGGCGGCATGGCTTGTTCCTGCGGCCCGCAATCGGATAGGGTCCGGGCATGTCGCTGATCTATCATTTGGCCAAAGCCGCCGTCTGGTCCGCCGCCCGGCACTCCGGAAAGCCCTATACGGGGAGCGCGGAGGATACCGCGGACGGCTTTCTGCATTTCTCCACCGCCGACCAGATTGTGGAAAGCGCCGCGCGTCACCGCGCGGGCGAGCGTGATTTGGTGCTCCTGGCGGTGGAAACCGACGGATTGGGTGCGGCGCTGCGGTGGGAGCGCTCGCGCGGCGGGGCGGAATTCCCGCATCTCTATGGCGCGTTGCCGGTGACGGCGGTGCGATGGGCGAAGCCGCTGCCGCTCGGGCCGGACGGCCGGCATGATTTTCCGGATCTGGGTTGATCGATGGATGTGTCGACGCTGACGATGCCGCTGCTGCGGTGTCTCGATCCCGAACGGGCACATCGCGCGACCTTGTGGGGGCTGCGCCATGGTTTTGCGCCGGTACAGCGGGAGCCGGACGATCCTATCCTGGCGAGCCGGGTTTGGGGTTTGGATTTTCCGAACCCCGTTGGCTTGTGCGCGGGTTTCGACAAAAATGCCGAGGCCTATAAGGCCCTGTTGAGGATGGGCTTCGGCTTTGTCGAAATCGGCACGGTGACGCCGCGGCCGCAATCCGGTAATCCGCGGCCGAGGATCTTCCGCCTGCCCGAGGATGGCGCCCTGATCAACCGGCTCGGCTTCAACAATGAAGGGTTGGAAGCCGTTGCGGCACGGGTTCAATGTCCGCGGCCGGGCATTCTTGGAATCAATATCGGCAAGAACAAGGAGACGGAGGATGCGGCCGCAGATTACGTCCCGGCGGCGCGGCGGCTTGCGCCCTTTGCGGACTACATGGTGATCAACGTCTCGTCGCCGAACACGCCCGGTTTGCGGGCGCTGCAGGGTGGCGAAGCCCTGTCCGCGCTGATCGCCAAGGTGCAGGATGTTCTGACCGAAACCGGCAATCCGCCGCCCTTGCTGGTCAAGATCGCTCCGGATCTCGATGCGGCGGGCGAGGCGGAAATCGCGAAAGTCGCACTGGACCGGGGTGTCGATGGCCTGATCGTCAGCAACACGACGGTCGCGCGGCCGGCTACGCTGTCCGGCCGTCACCGGGGCGAAGACGGCGGGCTCAGCGGCCGGCCGCTCTTCGCGGCGTCTACCGCATTGCTGTCACGGCTCTACGTTTTGACCGAAGGCCGAATCCCGCTTGTCGGAGTCGGTGGAATCGGGTGTGCGGAGGACGCCTACGCCAAGATTCGGGCCGGCGCGTCCCTGGTCCAGCTCTATACCGCGCTGGTCCATCAGGGACCGGCATTATTGCAGCGAATTAAAAGGGATATGGCGATGTTGATCCGGCGGGACGGAGCCAAATCCATTGCTGAAATGGTGGGGGCGGACCACCGTTGACGCAGCGCTCTTGCCGGGAATCCTCCGGGCGCGTTACGGTGCGGCTCGATGGTCGCCGGGTATGGGGGTGGCCTGAGCGTTGGGCGTAATGTCGATATTTATGCAATTGTTCTACTTCGCGTGCTACGCGGTGGCGGCGGCGGTCGCGGCCGTGGTGTTGCCACGGGTTGTGCCGTCGCTCGACCCTCCGCTTGCCTGGATCGTTGGCGCACTTATTTTTGTGATCGGGGTGGTGGTGCATGAAATTGCCGTTCGCCGCCGCAACGAGACGCAAACCCAGCATCGATTGATCTTGCTGCATCGAGCGCAAAGCGACCTGCGCGAGGAAATTGCGCGATTGGCCGCCGCCGCCGGGCCGCGGATCGGCATGCCGGTCGCCGAAACACCGGGTTCGTTCCGGGCGGAAGATCCGCCGGTGCGGCGCGAACCGACGCTCGCCCCGGCCGCCGGCCCGCCAAACCGGGGCCTCGTCGCGGATCGCGCCCAGCGGGTCCGGGTATCGCTGCCGGAGTCGAGGATCGGCGGGCCTTCGGCGCCGTCGAGAACGGTTGCGCCCGACGGATCGGAGAGGCTCTCGACAGCCCCATCTGACGAATTGGCGGCGGAGGTGAAGGTTCTGCATTCCCTGGTGCAGCGGCTATATCTTCCGAAAGGCGCCGGGGAAGGGTCGGACATCAACGATCCCGGCGGCACCTCGGTGGATCCGTCCGATCGTATCCTCATCGACCGTGTTCGGGATGCGATGCGCCACAATCAGGTGCAGCTCTTTGTTCAGCCCATTGTCGCGCTGCCGCAGCGCAAGCGGCGGTTTTCCCAGTGTTCGCTCCATGTGCGCCCGGCCGATGGCGTGGCGATGGAACCGGATCGCTACCTCGCCGCCGCCCGCCGCGGCGGGCTCGAGACCGAGATCGACAACATGCTGCTGTTCCGGTCGATTCAGATCCTGCGCAAGGCCAAGCAGCAGAACTACACGACGGCTTTTTTCTGCGGCATTTCCACACGAAGCTTGAACGATCGAAAATTCTTCCCGGGTTTCCTGGCCTATCTCGGGAAATGCGCCGATTTGGCGCCGAATGTGGTCTTCGAGGTAGCGCGGAAGGATCTCGTCGATCCCGAAAAAGAAATTGCCGACGATTTGCGGACGCTCGTTGCCGCGGGCTTCCGGCTTTGCCTGGCCGATGTCGACGATATCGATCTGGATGTTCCCACGCTGGCGGAGCTTGGCGTGTGCTTTGTCCGGCTGGATGCGACCCTGCTCATGCCGGCTGCGGAATTCGACATGGAGGCAAACAGGGTTCGCGTTCTGAAACAGGCTCTCGATCGGGCCGGCGTCGATTTGATCGTGGGCAACATCGAGAACGAACCGACCTTGGTCGAGTTGCTCGACTTCAATATTGACCTGGGCCAGGGAACCCTTTTCGGCGAACCGCGCGAATTCGAGGAAGTCAATGGTGAGCCGGACGCGCCGCGGGTACCGTCCAGGGTCAACGAGGCCTGATCCGTTAGAGCAGCGTGCGCCCCTTTTGGCGCACATAAGCTGTTCTATCTTTATAGGATCGATCAACTTTTCTGCCTTTGATTGATTCCAATTAAAGGCAGGTTGATCTAGCACATCGAATCACGAGGCGAGCCGACAGCAGCATGACACCAATCGACCATTTGCGGGAAATCGCGGGCGACTACGATCTGTTTCTCATCGACCAGTGGGGCGTGATCCACAACGGCCATACGCTGCTGCCCGGTGCGCGGGACGCGTTCGAAGCGCTGCGGCGCGACGGCAAGAGCATCGTGCTCATTTCGAATTCGTCCAGGCGGGCGTCGGTTTCGGAGGCGGCGCTCACGGCGCTCGGCATCGACCGGGCTCTGTACGACGATGTCGTCACCTCCGGCGAAGTGGCGTGGCGGCAGATGAAGGAGCGAACGGACCCGTTTTACGCCGACCTCGGCGGCACGTGTTTTTTGGTTTCCTGGCTGCCCGACAGCGCGTTTCACGATGGACAGGATTTCACGCCGGTCGACACATTGGATGCGGCGAGTTTCGTGCTGTTGGCCGGCACCCAAGCGCCTTTGGCGGAGTATGAGGAGATGCTTCAGGCGGCGGCCCGGCGCGGGTTGCCGATGGTCTGCCTCAATCGCGATATGGTGAGCGTCGCGCCGGACGGTACCCTGATCGATTGCGCCGGTAAGTTGGCCGCGCGATACGAAGAACTCGGCGGAGCGGTTCGCTATAACGGCAAGCCCGGCAAAGAAATGTATCAGGCCTGCTTGGCGGTGGCGCCGTCCAAGTCGCGGCCGCTGGCGATCGGCGATTCGCTGCATCATGACATCGCGGGCGCGAACGGCGCGGGGATTGAATCGGTGCTGATCACCAGCGGCATTCATGCGGCGGAATTGGGCGTCGAAGACGGTGGCGCACTTTCGGCGGAGCGGCTCGAGGCGCTTTGCACCGAGTATGGCGCGCGGCCGGACTACGCCATGTTCCGCATGACCTGGTAACGCCAGCCTAGAGGAGCGTTTATT
>JBFFGE010000092.1:0-17244 GCA_041557595.1 Alphaproteobacteria bacterium | reverse complement strand
TCACCGCGGAGACCCTGCGTCGCGCTCCGCTGCAGCCGACGATGCGCCTGCTGGGAGAGCTGGCGCCGGCGGCGGAGGCGGAGCTCGTGGCGCCCGCTCCGGGCCGCCTCTCCTACCCTTCGCGCTTCGCCTCCGGGCTGCGCACCGGGTATGCGCCGGGGCGCGCCGATCCTCAAATCCGGTTCGGCCTGCGGATCTATGCCGACACCGGTGTCGTGGGTGAGTACGTGCCGGGACGCAGCCGGGCGCGGGTCATCAAATCGGCGTGCGAAACCCTGGCGCATTCGCTGATCGGCAAGCCCGCGCTCCAGCGCGAGCGGCATTACCGGGCGTTGCGCGGCATGACCACGCATATCGGCGAGGTCGGAATAGGGGCGCTCGACATCGCCTTGTGGGACCTGGCCGGCAAACACTACGACGCACCGGTCGCCGAACTCCTGGGCGGCTACCGCGAGCGGCTGCCGGCCTATGCCAGCACGATCCACGGCGACCGCCATCCGACCGGCCTGTCCAGTCCGGAAGCCTATGCCGATTTCGCGGAGCAGTGTTACGACCTGGGCTATCGCGCCTACAAGATGCATGGCTGGCACGGCGACGTGGCGGAGGAAGCGGCGATGATCCGCGCGGTCGCCAAACGCGTCGGCGACCGCATGACGATCATGTATGACGCCGCCGGCAGTCTGAAGACGCTCGGCGATGCGATCCAGATCGGCCATGTCTGCGACGAATGCGGGCTGTACTGGTACGAAGACCCGTATTCCGATGGCAGCGTCTCGATCCATGGCCATCAGATGCTGAAGAAGAACGTTCGGACGCCGCTGCTCCTGACCGAGCGGGTGCGCAATCTGGAACCGACCGTCGATATGCTGGTCGCCGGGGCGACCGATTTCGCCCGCGCCGATCCGGATTACGACGGCGGGCTGACCGGGTGCCACAAGGTTGCCGTCGCGGCCGAAGGACTCGGCATGGACGTGGAAATTCATTCCTGCGGGCCCGTGATGCGCCACCTGATGGCCGCCTGCCGGAATGCGAATTTCTATGAGGTCAATCTGGTTCACCCGGATTGCGCGAACGCCTGGTCCTTACCGTTCTATACCGGCGATTATTCGGACCAACTGGAATGCGTCGACGCCGATGGCTGCGTCGGCATCCCCGACGCACCCGGATTCGGCGTCGGCTACGATTGGGATGCGATCGAGAAGGCGGCCCTTGAAACCACCGTCATAGACTGAGCGGGCGCGATGGGGGTGGTGGCGGAATTCGGACTGATTTGACGGCCATATGATTTCTTTATGAGGGCAACGCGAAGCGCCGCCCGCTAACGCCACGGCACTTTCAGTCGCGGCAGCGGCATCACGGTCGCCATCGAGGCGGTAATCAGGATCAGCGCGCCGGCCTCGGGCCAGCCGACCGTCTCGTTCAGAATGAGCGCGCTGGTCACCACGCCGATCAGCGGCACCGGCAGGACCGCCAGCGAGGCGACCGCCATCGGCACCCGCTCGACGATGTTGAACCACGCCCAATAGCCGAGCAGGCAGGCGACCAGTAGCACATAGAGCACCGAGGCCACGCCGGCGCCGGTCAGCCGGGCGAAGGGCGTGGTGTCGTAAAGCAGTGCGAGCGCGACCATCGGGGTGCCGCCGATCAGCAGCTGCCAGGCGATCAGGGTCAGCACCGGCGTTTGCCATTGGCGTTTCTGGACCACCGTGCCGATGCCCCAGCTGGCGGCGGCGGCCAGCACCGCGGCGATGCCGAGCGGCGCCTGGCCGAGCCGCAGCAGATCGTCACCGATCAGGACCCCGACGGCGGCCATGCCGAACAGCAGGCCGACGATCTTGGCGGGCGTGATCGGATCGCCCACCATGACCCGGGCGGCCAGGATCGACCACAGCGGCATGGTGTAACCCAGCACCACGGAGCGGCCGGCCGGCAATTGGGTGAGCGCGACGGCGGTGAAGTAGAACCAGCCGGTGACGTTGAACAGGCCTGCGATCGCGGTCATCCGCCATTCACCGCGTTGCGGCAGCAGCGGCCGGCCCTTTATCGCAAGGAATGCCAGCATGAGCGCGCCGCCGCCCCAGCCGGTGATCGCCCGGAAGGTGAAGATCGGCAATTCGGCGAGCGCGATTTTCATTACCGGCCAGCCGGCGCCCCACGCGCAGGTCAGGCCGATCAGCCAGAACGCCATCTGAAGCGGCACTTTCGAAGACAGGGACCCCCGCGCCGCGGGCTCGCCGGTCATCGCCTTTCTGTGTGGGGCGGGCTTGCCCGTCGAGGCGTCCAATTGCGTTGGATCGCCAGGGTATGCGGTCGACCTTTCATCGTCACCCCGGACAAGCGGCGTGGCCGCGCCGATCCGGGGTTCAGGGCGGAAAGAACGCGATTCCGGTATGCCTGGATCCCGGGTCGTGGCGCTATCGCGCCCCGCCCGGGATGACGAGTTGGGGCGTGAACGCTACCGGCGATATTCACGGCGCGGCGGGGCAGGGTCATCCCGTGAACGCTTGGATACCCGTCTGCGCCCGGCCGAGGATCAGCGCGTGGACGTCGTGCGTGCCTTCATAGGTGTTGACGGTCTCCAGGTTCATCAGATGGCGGATCACGTGGAACTCGTCGACGATGCCGTTGCCGCCGTGCATGTCGCGGGCGGTTCGCGCGATGTCCAGCGCCTTGCCGGTCGAGTTGCGCTTGACCAGCGACACCAGCTCGGGCGCCGCCTTGCCCTGATCCATCAGCCGTGCGGCGCGCAGGCAGCCCTGCAGCCCGATCGAAATCTCCGTCTGCATGTCGGCCAGCTTCTTCTGCACCAGCTGAGTCGCGGCGAGCGGGCGGCCGAACTGGACCCGGTCGAGCGTGTATTGCCGGGCCGCGTGCCAGCAGAACTCGGCGGCGCCGAGCGCGCCCCAGGAAATCGCCAGCCGGGCCCGGTTGAGGCAGCCGAACGGCCCGGCCAGCCCCTTGACGTTGGGCAGCATGTTTTCCGCCGGCACGAACACGTCGTCGAGCACGATCTCGCCGGTCATCGAGGCGCGCATCGAAAACTTGCCCTGGATCTTCGGCGTGGCGAGGCCCTTGCTGTCGCGGTCGACCAGGAAACCCCGGATGACGCCGTCCTCGGTCTTGGCCCAGACGAGGCAGACATCGGCGATCGGCGCATTGGTGATCCACATCTTGGCGCCGTTGAGCCGGTACCCGCCATCCGCCGCCTCGGCGCGCGTGGTCAGGCTTCCGGCGTCCGAGCCGTGGTCCGGTTCGGTCAGGCCGAAGCAGCCGACGAATTCGCCGGTCGCGAGTTTGGGAAGATATTTCTGCCGCTGCTCTTCGCTGCCATAGGTGAAGATCGGATACATGACGAGCGAGGACTGCACGCTCATGGCGGAGCGGAAGGCGCTGTCGACCCGTTCGATCTCGCGCGAGATGATGCCGTAGCTCGTATAGCTGACGCCGGCGCAGCCATAGCCTTCGATGGTCGGGCCGAGGAAGCCGAGCGCGCCGAACTCGTTCATGACCTCGCGGTCGAAGCGTTCGTGGCGATGCGCCTCGAGAATGCGGGGCATCAGTTGTTCCTGGGCGAATTGCCGCGCGGTGTCGCGGATCAGCCGCTCGTCCTCGTCGAACTGATCCTCCAGCAGGAACGGGTCCTCCCATTGGAAGGTGGCGCGCGGCTGTTTCGGCGGTTTTCCGGCGCCGGCCTTGGCTTTCGGCTGGGACTGGGTCATGGCTGGTTTCCCCTGTATCGTGTCATGCTCGCCGCGGCGCGCATGTGCGGTTTATATAACGCGGTGTCGGCAACGCCGAAGTCTATATAGCTTCGTGTCGGCACCGCCGACAGGACATATTATCGCGATCCTGACACGGTGCGTCAGGGTGGCAGGGGAATTGGCTGGCGGATGGATCCACGGGAACACGGCATCATCATCGAAATGATCCGGGACGGCCGGTACGTGAAGGTCTCCGCCGTCGATACGCGGACCGGCGTCGAGGCGTCGATCGTCGGCGATCCGAGGCGGGGCGAAGCCGCCTTGCAGCAGGCCGCCATCCGCAAGCTGCGCTATGTCATGCAGAAACGCGGTTTCGCCGGGGATGGCGAAGATCGGTAATCGTGCGGTGAGATGACCCGCTCGCTTCTATAGTCGAACGCTTTCACACCCCACAAAAAACTCGGCCGGTCTTAAAAAAGACCGGCCAGTTCTGTGCCAAGTTACCGCGCTTTGAATTAGGCGGCGTTCTTTCTTTTGCTCCTAGCTGGGGTGCGGCCTAGCCCGATCTTTTTAGCGAATGCCGAGCGTTGCCGTGAGTAGTTTGGCGCGACCATCGGATAGTCCGAAGGAAGACCCCATTTGGCACGGTATTCTTCAGGCGTCATGCCATAGACGGTGCGGAGGTGGCGCTTTAGCATTTTCAGCTTTTTGCCGTCTTCCAGGCAGACGATGTAGTCAGGAGTAATCGATTTGCGGATGGGCACCGGTGCCTTGGGCGGCCGGACGCTGCCGTTGGAAGCAATGCCATCCAAATTACGCAACGAACCATAAACGGTACTGATGACCGACGGAATCTCTGTGGCCGGAAGCGTGTTGTTACCGAGATATGCGGCAACGACGTCGGCGGTCATCTTAAGAATTTCCTCGGACGAGGCTGTGGTCTCCCCAGCATTCTTTGTCATTTATCGGAAGCCTCTTCGGATCAAATTATTGAAAGTATTTCTACATAATATCCATATAACTGTCAATTTCCATTTGAGAAACATTAATATTTGTAATTTTAGAGCTACTCAATCTGAATAAATATTAACAAGCGCCCAAAAAGTTAACACAACATCTAGAGAAATTAATGATTATTAACGCAATATAAAGGTTGATGGAGCGAATTGGCTGCTCCTTATGGGTAGTTTTTGGCCTTTTTGTCTTACTTTCCCTTGCTCAAGACTTGGATTCGAATTGTGGCGTAATCGCGACCGCTGGGGGCATCGGCGACACCTTGTGTCGTGCTGGAATGCAGCCCCGACATATGGTATTCGAACTCGGGACGGCGCTACGGCCGTCCGGGAGAGTTTTTCAGGAGCGGAAACGCCATGGCGCAGGAGAGTATCGCCATCGCCGCAGACCACGCCGGCGTGGCGTTGAAGTCGGTGCTGATCGAATTGCTGGGCGAGCTCGGATACCGGGTTCTCGACCTGGGCACGGATGGGGCGGAATCGGTCGACTATCCCGATTTCGCGGACGCGCTGGCGGCTGCCATCAAGGAGGGCAAGGTGTCGCGCGGCGTCCTGGTCTGCGGGTCCGGTATCGGTATCTCGATTGCGGCGAACCGCCATCCGCACGTGCGGGCGGCGTTGTGCCACGATACGACCGGCGCCCGGCTCAGCCGCCTGCACAATGACGCGAACGTTCTGGCGCTCGGCGCGCGGACGACCGGCGTGGAAACGGCGGGCGACTGCCTGCGTGTTTTTCTGGACACCGGCTTCGAAGGCGGCCGGCACCAGCGGCGCGTGGATAAGATGTCGTGATGCCGTCTGGCGGCGCCACGGGGATAGACACTTTCTTAGAGTAGGAACACATGGCCGAAAATACTGCAGCCGCGCTCGGCGACTTCGACGCGTTTTTTACGAATGATATTGCCGACGCCGACCCGGATGTCGCCGCGGCGATTCGGGGCGAGCTCGGTCGCCAGCAGGATCAGATCGAATTGATCGCATCGGAAAATATCGTCAGCCGCGCGGTGCTCCAGGCGATCGGCTCCGTGCTCACCAACAAATACGCCGAGGGCTATCCCGGGCGCCGGTATTATGGCGGTTGCGAATTCGTCGACATCGCCGAACAGCTCGCCATCGACCGGGCGAAGCAACTGTTCGGTTGCGAGTTCGCGAATGTGCAGCCGCATTCGGGTGCGCAGGCGAATGGCGCGGTGTACATGGCGTTGTTGAAGCCGGGCGATACCTTGATGGGCATGTCGCTTGCCGCCGGCGGGCATCTGACCCATGGGGCGCCGCCGAACCAGTCCGGCAAGTGGTTCAACGCGGTACAATACGGTGTGCGCCGTCAGGATGCGCTTGTCGATTTTGATTCGGTCGAGAGCCTGGCGCATGAACATAAACCGGCGATCATCGTGGCCGGCGGGTCGGCGTATCCGCGGATCATCGATTTTCCCCGGTTCCGCGCGATTGCCGACGCGGTCGGCGCATATTTCATGGTCGATATGGCGCATTTTGCGGGCCTCGTCGCGGCCGGCGTCCACCCTAGTCCGCTGCCGCATGCCCATGTCGTCACCACGACGACCCATAAGACGCTGCGCGGCGCGCGCGGCGGCATGATCCTGTCGAACGACACCGACCTCGGAAAGAAGATCAACTCGGCGATTTTCCCGGGAACCCAGGGCGGGCCGCTGATGCACATGATCGCCGGTAAGGCGGTGGCGTTCGGCGAGGCCTTGAGGCCGGAATTCCGCGCCTATGCACAGGCGGTGGTGGACAATGCCCGCGCTCTGGCCGCGACGCTGTCCGAGGGCGGCCTCGATATCGTCTCCGGTGGCACCGACACGCATTTGATGCTGGTCGATCTGCGGCCGAAAGGCCTGACGGGCAACGTCGCCGAGAAGAGCCTCGAGCGTGCCGGGCTCACCTGCAACAAGAACGGCATTCCATTCGATCCGGAAAAACCCACGGTGACCTCCGGGATCCGGCTCGGCACGCCGGCCGGAACGACCCGCGGCTTCGGCCAGGCGGAATTCCGGCAAATCGGCGCCTTGATCATCGAAGTGCTGGACGGTTTGGCGGCGAACGGCGACGACAACGGGGCGGTGGAGGCCTCGGTACAAGAACGGGTCGGCGAGCTTTGCCGGCGCTTTCCGATTTATCCCGCGGAGGCCTAGCGTCCGCGCCGTCTAAGGGGAGTCGATACAGATGCGCTGTCCATTCTGCGGACACAACGATACGCAAGTGAAGGACTCACGGCCCACGGAGGATAACCACGCCATCCGACGCCGCCGTTTCTGTCCCAACTGTGCTGCGCGCTTTACGACATTCGAGCGTGTGCAGCTTCGCGAACTCACGGTGCTGAAACGCAACAATCAGCGCGAACCGTTCGATCGGGACAAGCTGGCCCGGTCGATGATGATCGCGTTGCGCAAGCGGCCGGTCGAACCGGAACGGCTGGAACAGGTGGTCAACAGCATCGTGCGCCGCCTCGAAAGCATGGGGGAGACCGAGATCAAGGTCGACACCATCGGCACGATCATCATGGAAGCCCTGCATTCGCTCGACCAGGTCGCCTATGTCCGGTTCGCCTCGGTCTATCGGAATTTCCGCGAGGCGAAGGATTTCGAAGACTTTATTACGGATCAACTCAGTATCGAAGAAGAGGTCTGAGACGACCGACCAGAAATTCATGCGGGCCGCCTTGGCCCTGGCGCGCCGAGGCCTCGGAAACGTCTGGCCCAACCCGGCGGTCGGCTGTGTCCTCGTCATGCCGGAGAGCGGCCGTATCGTCGGCCGCGGCTGGACCCAGCCCGGTGGCCGGCCGCACGCCGAGACCGAAGCGTTGCGGCGGGCGGGCGGCCTGGCGAAGGGCGCCACCGCCTATGTCTCGCTCGAACCCTGCAACCATCACGGCAAGACGCCGCCCTGTACGGAAGCGCTGATCGCGGCTGGCTTGGCCCGGGTCGTCATTGCGATGGAGGACCCGGATCCGCGGGTGAGCGGCGCCGGTACGGCGCGCCTACGGGAAGCGGGCCTCGCGGTGACCGACGGCGTCTGCGGCGACGCTGCGGCGGCGTTGAACGCCGGATATGCGATGCGTCAGCGGTCGGGCCGGCCGCTGGTCCGGCTCAAAGTGGCGAGCACGCTGGACGGCCGCATCGCGCTTGCTTCGGGCGAGAGCCAATGGATCACCGGGCCTGCGGCGCGGGCGCACGGTCATCTCTTGCGGGCCCAACATGACGGGATCCTGGTCGGGATCGGCACAGCGCTGGCCGACGATCCTGAGCTGACGTGTCGTTTATCGGGGCTGGAAGGGCGGTCGCCGGTGGCGATCGTCTTCGACAGCACACTCCGCCTGCCGGTCGACAGTGCACTGGCCCGGAGCGCCCGCGAGCGTCCGGTCTGGATCGTGACGGGTCCGGGCGCGGGCGATGACCGCCGCGCGCCGCTGGAAGGGCTTGGCGTCGAAATACTCGAGGCGCCGGTCGGCCCGGATGGCCGGCTCGCGCCGGCGGCTGCGCTGGGAGCATTGGGCGATCGCGGGTTGACCCGGTTGCTGGTTGAAGGCGGCGCGACGCTGGCCGCGGGCCTCCTGCGCGCGGATCTGGTCGACCGCATTGCATGGTATCGGAGTAATGGCCTCATCGGCGGCGACGGATTGCCGGCGGTCTCGGCGCTCGGGCTGGAATCGCTCGCGGCCATGACGCATTTCCAGCGCGAAAGCGTCCGGGAGGTTGGCGTCGACCTGCTGGAAACTCTGGCAAAGCGGCACTAGGTTACCTTTATGTTCACGGGATTAATCACCGATCTGGGGCGGGTTCGGACGGCGAATGCGCAGGCGGGCGGACTCCGCCTCGCGATCGAAACCGCGTACCCGCAGGAAGTACTCGAACTGGGTGCGTCGATCGCGTGTTCCGGCGCGTGCCTGACGGTGGTCGACTCCGGCGCGGACGCCGGCGCCCGCTGGTTCAGTGTCGATGTCTCCGCGGAGACGGTGGCCAGCACCACGCTGGGTGACTGGCAACCCGGCGGCGCGGTCAATCTGGAACGGTCGTTGAGGCTGGGCGATCATCTGGACGGCCACCTCGTGTCGGGGCATGTCGACGGAGTGGCGGACGTGGTCGAGCGCCGTCCCGACGGCGACAGCATCCGGTATGTCTTCGAAGCGCCGGCCGCGTTAAGCCGGTTCATCGCGGCCAAGGGGTCGGTCGCGCTCGACGGTGTATCGCTGACGGTCAATGAGGTTGATGGCCATCGTTTTGGCGTTAACATCATTCCGCATACGGCGGAGAAAACAACATTCGGCGCCGTGCAGCCGGGCGAACGGGTAAACCTTGAGGTGGATCAGGTCGCTCGATATGTTGCACGGCTTCAAATAGGTCGATGATGGGAGCTGGGATTTGGCCTCGAAACGCGAAACAATGCGGACTGTGAGCAAACAGGCAGTCGCGCGGGCGGCGGAGGACCTGTCCTTCCTGTCGCCGATCGAGGACATCATCGACGATGCCCGCAATGGCCGCATGTTCATTCTCGTCGATGACGAGGAGCGCGAAAACGAGGGCGATCTGGTCATCCCCGCGCAAATGGCAACGCCGGATGCCATCAACTTCATGGCAAAATTCGGTCGCGGCCTGATCTGCCTCGCCCTGACCCGGAAGCGGTGTGAAAGTCTTGGCCTCGACTTGATGAGCCAGAAAAACCACAGCCGCCATCAGACCGCCTTCACGGTGTCGATCGAGGCGACGGAAGGCGTCACCACCGGAATCTCGGCGCCGGACCGTGCGCGCACCGTCGCGGTGGCGATCGATCCGGAGCGCGGCCCCGAGGACATTGGCACGCCCGGTCATATCTTCCCTTTGATGGCGCGGGAAGGCGGCGTGCTGGTGCGGACCGGCCACACGGAAGCGGCGGTCGACATATCGCGGCTCGCCGGTTTGAACCCGTCCGGGGTGATTTGCGAAATCATGAACGATGACGGGACGATGGCCCGCCTCAACGATCTGATCCCCTTCGCGCAATTTCACGGCCTGAAAGTGGGCTCGATCGCCGATCTTATCGCCTACCGGCTGCGCAACGACCGGAGCGTGGAGCGCGTTGGCGAAACCACGCTCGTGAGCCGTTTCGGCGGCGAATTCCGGATCTACGTCTTCGTGGACAAGACCTCCTATGCGGAACACATCGCATTGGTCAAAGGGGATGTTTCCGATGGCAGTCCGGTGATCGTGCGGATGCATGCGATCAACCTGCTGGACGACGTCCTGGGCGATGCGGAAAGCGGGCGCGGCGACGAGCTGCATACCGCGATGAAGATGATCGACCGCGCCGGCAAGGGGGCGATCGTGCTGATACGCGAACCGCACCCCACATACCTTTCGGAACAGGTGGCCGCGCGCGAAGCCAACGGCAATGGCGAGCCGGGACCGCGGCGCGCGTTGCGCGATTACGGGGTCGGCGCGCAAATCCTGCTCGATCTTGGCGTCAGTGAAATGATCCTGCTGTCGAACACGAAGCGAACCATCGTCGGGCTCGACGGGTACGGTCTGAAGGTGATCGAACAGCGCCCGATCGCGTTGGATTGAGTGCCGTTGAATGAATGATTCCCCACCGAAAATTTTGATCGTCGAAGCGCGGTTTTACGAAGAGCTGGCGGACGAGATGGCACGCGGCGCCGAAGCGGCGCTGACGTCGTCGGGCGCACGATTCGAGTGGCTGGCGGTGCCTGGCGCATTCGAAATTCCCGGTGCGATCGCGTTTGCGGCGCACGCCGGCGGGGCGGACGGCTTCGACGGCTACGTCGCGCTCGGCTGTGTCATCCGCGGCGAAACGACCCATTACGACTATGTATGCCAGGAAAGCGCGCGCGGCTTGATGGATCTGTCCGTCCGCGACGGGCTGGCCATCGGTTATGGCATCCTGACCTGCGAGAACCGCGATCAAGCCTGGGCGCGGGCGGCGCAGGATCAGGGCGACAAGGGCCGGGCGGCCGTGGAAGCGTGTCTGCGCATGGTTGCCCTGCGGCGGCGTTTCGCTGTCGAATCCTCATGAATGACCGTTCCGGATCTTCGATCGGGCGGTTGCGGCGCGGCGCCCGCGTCGCGGCGGTGCAGGCCTTGTACCAGCTTGAATTCGGCAATGAGTCCGCGGAGTCGGTGATCGCCGATTTCAGCGGTCATCGTCTCGGCGATGCGGAGCCGCCATCGGCGCCGTCCGAGATCGATATGGCGCTGTTCGCCGATATCGTACGGGGCGCGACCGGCGACCGGCCGCGGCTGGACGGATACTTGAACGATGCGCTCGACAAGGACCGCCGGCTCGACCGGCTGGAAGTCCTGATGCGGGTCATCCTGCGGGCCGGCGCCTACGAGTTGTACGGGCGCGACGATATCGATGCGGCGCTGACCATCAACGAATACGTCGCCGTGGCGGATGCCTTTTTCAATGAGCGGGAGCCGGCCTTGGTCAACGCCGTGCTCGATCGTGTCGCCCGGCACCGGACACAGCAGACGAAAACGGTGGGTGACGCCCATGACGCCGGTTCGGACGGGTGAATTCGACCGGATCGCGCGCTATCTCGCCCCTTTGGCGCAGGGCTGGCCGGGCGCGTTCGGCCTGAGCGACGACGCGGCCGCGATCACGCCGAGTGCAGGCTGCGACCTGATTGTTACCACCGATACCATGGTCGCCGGCGTGCATTTTATCGGCGACGAGCCGGCGGCGCTGATCGCGCGGAAACTCCTGCGGGTCAATCTTTCTGACCTTGCCGGAATGGGGGCGACCGCCCGGTGCTACACATTGAATCTCGCGCTGCCCTCGACGCTCGACGATATCTGGCTGGCGGACTTTACGGACGGCCTCGCTGCCGATCAGGCGCAATTCGCGGTGGCGCTGGCCGGTGGCGACAGCGTGTCCATCCCGGGACCGTTATGCCTGACCGTGACGGCGTTCGGTGAAGTCGCACACGGCGCCGCCTTGCGCCGAGGGGGTGCGCGGCCGGGCGATCGTATCTTCGTGACCGGCACCATCGGCGATGGGGCGCTCGGCCTTCGGGCGGCCCGTGGCGCGTTGACGGGACTGGACGGCACGGCGCGAGACTGGCTGATCGATCGGTATCGCTTGCCGCAGCCGCGCCTCGACGCGGGCGCGCGGCTTGTCGGTTTGGCGACGGCGGGTATGGATGTCTCGGACGGTCTTGTTGGCGATCTTGGTCATATCGCCGATGTGTCCGGCGTGGCGACGGTGGTCGACTCGGACCGCGTCCCGCTGTCGGAGGCCGCCGCCAAGGCTATTGCGGGCGCGCCGGATCTGCGCGAGGCGGCGCTGACCGGCGGCGACGATTACGAGTTGCTGTTTACCGCCCCCGCCGACGCCGGTCCCGCGATAGCAAAAGCGTCCGCATCGCTTGGATTGCCGATGACCGAGATCGGCGCGATCGAAGCCGGCAGCGGTGTTCGTGTGCTGGACGGGCAGGGG
Organism: Alphaproteobacteria bacterium; assembly: GCA_041557595.1. Lineage (GTDB taxonomy): Bacteria > Pseudomonadota > Alphaproteobacteria > UBA8366 > UBA8366 > JAOTYV01. The sequence goes on along the minus strand of JBFFGE010000092.1, from coordinate 5,081 downwards.
CGGCCGATGCCCTTCGCGGCCGCCGGATACACCCATCGATAATCCTTTGGCTTGGCGTGGCGGGGGGCGCTATACCTACCGCCGGTTGACCGGTGCGCCGATATTGGCCCGCCGGAACAGGATCGGTAGCGGTCGGACCCGTCGATGAAACTGGTAATCATAATCGTCTTGGTTGTGCTGCTGCTCGCGGGGGGCGGCGCGGCGTTTTTCTTCCTGCAAGGCCAGGAGGCGGAAAATCCAGAAGACCCGAAGACGGCCGAAACGGAAGCGCCGGCCGTGGTCACCGCGGATCCGATCTATCTGGACGTCAAGAATCTGGTCATTCCGATCATCCGCAACCGCGAAATTCAGAAGTATGTGCTGTTTCGCATCACCCTTGAAATGCATGACGAAAACACGAAAGATGAGGTCAGGGCCGTCTTTCCCCGGCTGAAGGACGCCTTCATCAAGGATCTCTTCGATTACTATGCCTATCGGTCACCGGGCGCGGGCGGCATCAACGTCAATGCGGTACGACGACGCCTCAAGCGGGCGAGCGACCGGACGGTTGGCAAGGGCAAGGTCAAGAATGTGCTGATCCAGGGTGCGTTCGAGCGGGCCGCCCTTTCCAACTAGCGCAGCGTTCGCCCATTCGGGCGCCCATAAGCTGCTTTATCTTTATAGAATCGATCAACTTTTCTGCCTTTAGTTGGTTCCAATTAAAGGCAGGTTGATCTAGGCGAAACTCCTAAGGATCGGCAATCTGCGGACACTCCAGGGGCGGTCGGCCGCGACCCGACGCGGCGCAATGTCGTTCTGCTGTCGTTCTCGCTCGCGCTGTCGATGTCGGGCAGCTCGCTGATACTGGCGACATCGCCGCTGGTGGCGCACGCGATTGCGCCGGACAAGGCGCTGGCCACGCTGCCGCTGGCCTTGCAGTGGGTCGCAACCATGTCGGCGACGGTACCCGCCTCGCTCCTGATGCGGCGCTTTGGCCGCCGGACGATTTTCATTGCCGGGCAGATGATCGAAATGTCGGGCGCGGCGCTCGCCACCTATGCGATTTTCGCCCAGAGCTTCTGGCTTTTTGCCGCGGCCGGCTTGATCTTCGGCACGCACAACGCGATCTGGCAGTACTATCGCTTCGCGGCGGCGGATACCGCCAGCGAAGCCTTCAAGAGCCGGGCCATTTCCTTCGTTCTGGCGGGCGGGGTGATCGCCGCGATTATCGGTCCGGAGCTTGCGAAATGGAGTCGCGATCTCTTCTCGCCCGTCATGTTCGCCGGCGGATTCACCGCCATGATTGGCCTTTCCGTGCTGACCATCCTGTTGCTGTCCCGGGTCGACATCCCGGTCCCGCGCGCCGAGGAACGCGCCAGCAGCGGCCGGACCCTGTCGGTTATCGCCCGCCAGCCGACCTTCGTCGTTGCCGTCCTGGCCGCGATGATCGGCTACACCATCATGACCTTCGTGATGACGGCGACGCCATTGGCGATGGTCTCTTACGGCCATGTATTCGACGACGCGGCCTGGGTCATCCAGTGGCATATCCTCGGAATGTACGCGCCGAGCTTTTTCACGGGACACTTGATCAAGCGATTCGGCGAAGCCTGGATGATCTTTACGGGCGCCGTGCTGATGCTGTTGTGCATTGCGGTCAATATGAGCGGCGCCGGCGTCTGGCATTTTTGGGGCGGTCTGGTTCTGCTCGGGCTCGGTTGGAACTTTCTGTTCATCGGCGGCACCACGCTGCTCACTAGCACCCATGCGCCCGCGGAAAAGGCGAAGGTCCAGGCGCTGAACGATTTTCTCGTATTTTCAATGGTTTCGGCGGCGGCGTTGGCATCGGGATGGGTCGAGCACAGTTTTGGCTGGGCCACCGTGAATCTGGCCGGTGTGGCGCCGATCCTGACCGTACTGGCGGCATTGATCTGGTTGATGGTAATGCGCCGCCGCGCGCCCGGCGTGTAGCGGCAGGATTTGGCGTCGGCGCGTTCGGATTTGGAACGCTTTGGCGGGATCGGCAGTTGCCATAGGTTCGGCGTTCTGGCATGTTCCGGCCGCTTCGCGACAGCCCATTCTGATTCGGAATCTTGGGGGAGTACACGGGTCGCGCGACAGCTCGTTTCATCGATTTCTCAATAACAAATCCAGGTTCGGGAAATGCTCGTATTCGTCTTCGTTTGTGTTGCGGTGGCTATAGCTTATGGAATTATTGCGGGCCGGTCCGTATGGACCGCAAGCGCCGGTTCCGAGCGGATGCAGGAGATTGCCGGCGCAATCCAGGAAGGCGCCGGCGCCTATCTCAATCGCCAGTACACGGCGATCGGCATCGTCGGAGCGGTGATCGCCGTCATCCTTTACTTTTTGCTCGGCTGGCAGGTTGCCGCGGCCTATTTGGTCGGCGCCGTATTATCCGGCGCGACGGGGTATATCGGCATGCTTGTCTCGGTTCGGGCGAATGTCCGCACCACCGAAGCCGCCCGCACGGGACTGGCGGAGGGGCTGGCCGTGTCCTTCAAGGCGGGTTCGGTGACCGGGATGTTGGTTGCCGGGTTGGCATTGCTCGCGGTGGCGGGAACCTACTGGTACCTGCTGAGCGATGGCGCGAGCGGCCGGGCGCTGGTCGATCCGCTGGTTGCGCTTGGATTTGGCGCTTCGCTGATCTCAATCTTTGCACGATTGGGCGGCGGCATCTTTACCAAAGGCGCCGATGTGGGCGCGGATCTGGTTGGCAAGGTGGAGGCGGGCATCCCCGAGGACGACCCGCGCAACCCCGCGGTGATCGCCGACAATGTGGGCGACAATGTCGGCGACTGCGCCGGCATGGCGGCGGATTTGTTCGAGACCTATGTCGTGTCCGTCGTCGCGACCATGGTGCTGGCATCGATCCTGTTCGTCGGACAGGCGATCGCCGGTCCGCTGATGCTCTACCCGCTCGTTATCGGCGGGGTGTGCATTCTGACCTCGGTGCTTTCGACCTTCTTCGTGCGCCTCGGCGCGAGCCAGAGCATCATGGGCGCGCTCTACAAGGGCTTCATCGCCGGCGCCGTGTTGTCGGCGGGGGCACTGTGGCCCGTCACCGATACCTTGCTCGGCATGGATACGGTCTTCAATGCCGGCGGGCAGACCTTCACCGGAATGAGCCTGTTCATCTGCGGCGTCATCGGTCTCTTGCTGACCGGCCTGATCATCTGGGTCACCGAATACTACACCAGCACCGAATACCGGCCGGTTCGGTCGATCGCCCAGGCGTCGACCACGGGGCACGGCACCAATGTCATCCAGGGGCTGGCGATTTCCATGGAGGCCACGGCAATTCCGGCACTGCTCATCTGCGCCGCGATCGTTTCGACCTATATGCTGGCAGGTCTGTTCGGCATCGCCATCGCCGTGACCGCGATGCTGGCGCTTGCGGGTATGGTGGTGGCGCTCGACGCCTATGGACCGGTTACGGATAACGCCGGCGGCATTGCCGAGATGGCGGAACTCGACGAGAGCGTTCGCAAGATTACCGATGCGCTCGATGCGGTCGGCAATACCACGAAGGCGGTCACCAAGGGCTACGCCATCGGCTCGGCCGGGCTCGGCGCGCTGGTGCTGTTCGCCGCCTACACGCAGGATCTCGCCTTTTTCAGCGCGAATCCGAAGGAATTCCCCTACTTCGCTGGCGTCGTCGTGGATTTCTCGCTTTCCAACCCGTATGTCGTGGTCGGCCTGTTCGTCGGCGGCATGCTGCCCTACCTGTTCGGAGCGCTCGGCATGACCGCCGTCGGCCGTGCGGCGGGATCGGTGGTCAATGAAGTGCGCCGACAGTTCCGGGAAATTCCGGGCATCATGGAAGGCACGGGCAAGCCCGAATACGGCACCTGCGTCGATATGCTGACGCGGGCGGCGATCAAGGAAATGATCATTCCGTCGATGCTGCCGGTCCTGTCGCCGCTGGTGCTGTACGGGGTGATCCTGGTAATCGCCGGCAAGTCGGCCGCCTTGTCCGCGCTTGGTGCGATGCTGCTGGGCGTGATCGTCACCGGGCTGTTCGTGGCCATATCGATGACCGCGGGCGGCGGCGCCTGGGACAACGCCAAGAAATATATCGAAGACGGCAATCTTGGCGGCAAGGGATCGGAAGCGCACCATGCCGCGGTCACTGGCGATACGGTCGGCGATCCCTACAAGGATACGGCCGGACCCGCGGTAAATCCCATGATCAAGATCACCAATATCGTGGCACTCTTGCTGCTGGCGATGCTGGCGCATTAGAGCAAATCCCGAGCGAACCGAAACGGTTCGCGACGACGTATTCGCGTAAAAACCAGGAAACAGACCATTTCATATGGGTCAATTTAAGCAAGAAATGGTCTAGACGCGGCGATACTGCACGACAAAGCCCCGGCACTTCGGTGTCGGGGCTTTTCTTTGTGACCGCCGATTGGCCGTGCCGACCGGACGATCAGCGCTTCCGGAAGATGCCCAAATTGTCGATCATTTGCTCGAAGAACCCGATCGTGCGGCCGGAGGTGGGCGTCTCGCGTTGGACGATGTCGACTTTACGGGTGTCGTCCTTGCCGTACAGTTGAATGTTTTCGACCACGCCGTTCTGATCGAAATACACCGCCAGCGATTTCCGCTGTTTCACATGGGGGTTGAAGAATGCCCATTGCTCGACCTGGCGGCCGATGTAGTACCAGACCTGCGCGTCAAATGTGCCCTGCGAGGACGGGGGTCCGGCTAGCCGCAGCAATTCCGCCTTGGTCGTCTGGCCGACCTTGATTTCGGAAAGCTGGCCATCGGTAAGCAAATTACCGTGCGTATTGGACCGCGGACTGCACGCCGACAAGAACGCCGCCAATATCGTACATGTGACGAATCCCGCGTGTTTCATGGCCCCATTTCGAGTAAATTCAGTTTTTTCGGTTCCGGCCATTGCCGGACACGTCATTCTACTAATATAGGTCGGCTGGCAGAGCAATACGGCTTGGCAACTGCGCCCGCTCGGGGCGGCTCGGGAAATCACGCAATGATATTGGACCGGTTCTTCAAGACATCGCCCATCCGGGCCGCGGCGCGGCGCCTCTACGAGGCCGTGGTGGCGCAGTCGC
>JBFFGE010000091.1:0-17373 GCA_041557595.1 Alphaproteobacteria bacterium | reverse complement strand
GCGATCCGCTTCCTCTTCTTCCGCCGCGACCGAGAGGATCGCGCGGCCCAGTTTTTCCTGCTCGGCGGCTTCTTCGACGCTGCGCGCCACATTCACCGTAACCGTCGAGTCGACCTCCGGGTGCAGCCGGACGCGGAAATCGAAAAGGCCCAGCATCTTCACCGGCCGGTCGAGCACCACCTGGTTGCGGGAAACCGTGAAACCCGACTCGGTCACCGCGTTGGCGATATCGCGCGCATTGACCGATCCGTAAAGCTGTCCGGTTTCGCCGGCGCTGCGAATCACCGACACTTTGAGGCCGTTGAGTTTCTCGGCCACCGCGGCCGCTTCGTCGCGGCGCTTCAGGTTGTCCGCCTCGAGCTGCTGGCGCTGGGTATCGAAATACGCCATGTTTTCCTTGGTTGCCCGCATCGCTTTCTTGGTGGGCAACAGGTAGTTGCGGGCGAATCCGGGCTTTACGGCGACCACATCGCCCATTTGCCCGAGACTCTCGACCCGCTCTAGAAGTATTACGTTCATCGCATCAATCTCCTTGGCCGCGCTGGCCTGCCTCAGTCCGTCACATAGGGCAGAAGCGCCAGGAAGCGGGCCCGTTTGATCGCGCGCGCAAGTTCCCGCTGCTTTTTCGTGGAAACCGCCGTAATGCGGCTCGGCACAATCTTGCCGCGCTCCGAAATGAAGCGGCTGAGCAGCTTGACGTCGGTGTAGTCGATCGACGGCGCATTCGGTCCGGTAAACGGACAGGTCTTGCGCCGGCGGAAAAAGGGTCTACGGCCGCCTCTATCATCTGCCATGGATCAATCCTCCTTGCTCTCGGTGGGCGCCGCGTCGGCGGCCGCCGGTTCGGCTGCAGGCGTGGCTGGCGACGCTGCAGTCGCGGGCCGGTCGGGTCGGTCGGGCCGGCCGCGGGGCGCGCCATGCCGTTGCGAGCGGTCGGCGCGATCGCGTTCGCGGTCGCCCTTGCCCTGCATGATCGGGGAAGGCTCCGGACGGGCTTCGTCAACCCGAATGGTCAGGTAGCGCAACACGTCTTCGTTGAGCCGGATATTGCGCTCCATTTCCTGCACCGACTCCGATGGGGCGTCGATGTTGAACAGGACGTAATGGCCCTTGCGGTTCTTCTTGATACGGTAGGCCAGGGTACGAAGACCCCAGTATTCCCGACGTTCAATCGATCCGCCATTGTTGGTCAGGATTTCGCTGAAACCGTCGGCCAGGGCGTCGACCTGCGCGGCCGTAACATCCTGCCGTACGATCATAATGCTTTCGTAAAGCGGCACTTCGAACACTCCCTTCGGTTGTTCGCGACCCGACGTCCGTGAGGACGGCCCGGGTCTAGCCGGTCCCGAAGGCCCGGCAAGGAGTTATGATTTGTCGGAAGGGCGCCGAGCGCCCCGTCATAGCGGGCGCACTATACACATTTGCGGAAGCGCGAAAAGCTCTAAATCGGGGTTTTCCGCCCGGCTGCCGGGGGGCGTGGGGCGTTCGGCTTGACAGCTTGGCGCCAGCCGCTATCACTGGGCCGCGATACCTTAGGGGGAGGATATTTTCCAGAATGACGAAGGCATTCGTGTTTCCGGGACAGGGGTCTCAGGCGGTCGGCATGGGGCAGGATCTCGCGGAGGCATTCGGCACCGCGCGCCTCGTTTTCGAGGAAGTGGACGAGGCCCTGAACCAGAGATTATCCAAATTGATGTTCGAGGGGCCGGAAGACGATCTGCGCCTGACGGAAAACGCCCAGCCGGCCCTGATGGCCGTTAGCGTCGCGGTCATTCGGGTTCTCGAAAAAGAGTGCGGTATCGCCCTGTCCGACAAGGCGGCCTTCGTCGCGGGTCATTCGCTCGGCGAATATTCCGCCCTCGCGGCCGCCGGCGCGCTCGGCCTTGCGGATACCGCGCGGCTGCTCAAATTGCGCGGCCAGGCGATGCAGAAAGCGGTGCCGGTCGGCGACGGCGCGATGGCGGCCCTGCTCGGTCTCGAACTCGATGCGGTCGAGGCGATCGCCAGCGACGCCGAGGAAGGCGACGTTTGCAACTGCGCCAACGACAATGCGCCGGGTCAGGTGGTGGTCAGCGGCGATACCGCGGCGGTCGAGCGCGCGGTCGCCCTTGCCGGCGAACGGGGCGCCAAGCGCAGCATCATGCTGCCCGTCAGCGCGCCCTTTCATTGCGCCCTCATGCAGCCGGCTGCCGATGCGATGCAGGAGGCCCTGGCGAAAACCGAAATTCGCACACCGCTGGTGCCGCTGGTCGCCAATGTGACGGCGTCGCAGGTGACCGGGCCGGAAGAAATCCGCGGCTATCTGGTCGAGCAGGTGACCGCGCGCGTGCGATGGCGCGAGAGCGTGCTGTATATGAAGGAGAAAGGCGTCGATACGCTGATCGAGGCAGGAGCGGGCAAGGTCCTGTCCGGACTTGCCCGGCGCATCGATCGCGAGCTGTCGGGACGATCCCTGCAGTCGCCCGCGGATTTCGACGAGATCGTGAAAGATCTGTAGTCGCAGTATTGGTTTGTCGTGGTTTCTTGGGTCAACGAATGAGGATGGTCCGGCATGTTTGATCTCACGGGCAAAGGGGCGCTGGTCACTGGCGCGACGGGCGGCATCGGCGGCGCAATCGCCGTGGCCTTGCATGGCGCCGGGGCATCGGTCGCGTTGTCCGGAACGCGGGAGCCGGTCCTTCGGGAATTGGCCGACCGGCTCGGCGATCGCGCCTATGTGACGCCGGCAGATTTGAGCGATCCGGCGGCGCCCGCCGTACTGGCGAAGGATGCGGAGGCCCAATTGGGGACACTCGATATTCTGGTCAACAATGCGGGGCTGACCCGCGACATGCTGTCGATGCGGCTGTCGGATGAGGACTGGAATACTGTCATCGACGTCAATCTGGGCGCGGCATTCCGGCTGAGCCGGGCGGTCTTGCGGGGCATGATGCAGCGCCGCTGGGGCCGAATCGTCAATATCACCTCGATCGTCGGTATTACGGGCAATGCGGGGCAGGCAAATTACGCCGCGTCGAAGGCCGGGCTGATCGGCATGGCGAAATCCATGGCGCAGGAGGTGGCGAGCCGTGGTATCACGGTAAACTGCGTCGCGCCGGGTTTCATAGAAACCGCGATGACGGACGTTCTTAAAGACGATGTTAAGACTAACCTATTAAATGCTGTTCCTGCCGGTCGTCTCGGCTCCGTCGAGGATGTGGCGAGTGGCGTACTGTATCTCTCATGCGAGGAGGCTGCTTACGTTACCGGTCAGACTTTGCACGTCAATGGCGGTATGGCGATGATATGATGACGTTAATTATATCGAATTTCAGATGCTAGCCATTGTAAGTAAAGTATGTTAACCAAGCGCCGCCTCACAACGGGGCAGTTATCAATGGTTCGAGTCGCCAAGCCGGTACTGGCCGGACCGGGCTGCTACCCAGCAATACAAGAAGGGTTCTGAAGAAATGAGTGACGTTTCCGAACGCGTTAAGAAGATCGTCGTTGAACACCTCGGCGTCGACGACTCGAAAGTCACGGATGGCGCGAGTTTTATTGACGATCTTGGCGCGGACAGCCTGGATACCGTCGAGTTGGTCATGGCGTTTGAAGAGGAATTCGGTTGCGAAATTCCGGATGATGCAGCTGAGAAGATTCTCACTGTAAAAGATGCGATTACCTATATTGAAGCGAACGCTGGCTGAGCTTACTCCTGCCAGAATCGGCGCATAGAGCTATCGGATCCATAACCATGCGGCGCGTAGTTGTGACGGGCATGGGTTTGGTTTGCCCGTTGGGGATTGGGGTAGAACACGTTTGGAAACGCCTGATTAACGGTGAGTCCGGCATTGCCTCGATCGTGAACTTTGAAACCTCCGACCTGGCCTGCAAAATTGCGGGACAACTGCCGGTGGGCAAAGCCGTGGACGGTGCCTTCGATCCGGATGAATGGGTCGATGTGAAGGACCAGCGCAAGATGGACCGGTTCATCCTGTGCGCCGTGGCGGCATCGGATGAAGCCGTACGAAATTCAGGCTGGTTGCCCGACGCGGAGGAAGACCGCGACCGTACCGGCGTCCTCATCGGCGCCGGCATCGGCGGATTGCCGGGCATTTGCGATACCTCGGTGATCCTGCACGAGCGTGGGCCGAGACGGGTCAGCCCGTTCTTTATCGCCGCCAACCTCATCAATCTCGCCTCCGGCCAGGTGTCGATCCGATTCGGCTTCCGCGGTCCGAACCACGCGGTGGTGACCGCTTGCGCGTCCGGCGCGCACGCCATCGGCGATGCGGCGCGGATGATCATGTGGGACGATGCCGACGTCATGGTAGCCGGCGGCGCCGAAGCGACCGTGTGCCGGATCGGCATGGCCGGATTTGCGGCGTCGAAGGCGCTTTCGACGAATTTCAACGACGCGCCGCAACAGGCCTCCCGGCCGTGGGACGTGGATCGGGACGGTTTCGTCATGGGCGAGGGCGCCGGGGTTGTCGTGCTCGAAGAACTCAAGCACGCGAAACGCCGCGGCGCGACGATCTATGGTGAGATTATCGGCTATGGAATGTCCGGCGATGCGCATCACATCACGGCGCCGGCGCCCGATGGCAGCGGCGCCTATCGCGCGATGCGCGCCGCGTTGAAGCGGGCGAAGCTCAATGCGGAAGATATCGATTATATCAACGCGCATGGCACGTCGACGCCGCTCGGCGACGAGATCGAGGTCAATGCGGTCAAGCGGCTCTATGGCGACCATGCTTACTCGCTGTCCATGTCGTCGACCAAATCGGCGATCGGCCATTTGCTCGGGGCGGCCGGCGCGGTCGAGGCGCTGTTCTGTATCAAGGCGATCCAGAGCGGGATAGTCCCGCCGACCTTGAATCTGGACAAGCCGTCGCCCGGCTGCGATATCGACCTTGTGCCGTTCGAGGCGAAACAGCGTCCGGTGCGCAACGTCATGTCCAATTCCTTTGGATTTGGCGGCACCAACGCCTCTCTCATTATTTCGGGCGCCCCGTAGCGTTCCGATGGCGTCCGGTCGGCGAAGGTTCATCGCGGCACTGACGGTCATCGTCGGGTGCGCGGTGCTTGGCGCCGCCGCGCTCGTGTACCGGGCCTATATCGCGCCGGGACCGCTGAAACAGCCGACGACGGTGGTCGTTGTGCGCGGGGCCGGCGTCAGCGATATCGCCCGGCTTCTCCATGACAACGGCGTGATTGCGAATCCGCAGCTGTTTGAGGCAGTTGCGCGGGTGAGCGGTGTCCAGCGGCGCCTGCGCGCGGGAGAATACGGCTTCGATCCCGGCGTCAGCACACGCGACGTGCTGGCGGTCCTTCTCGAAGGCCGGACCACGGTTCGGAAGGTCACCTTTGCCGAGGGAATTACCGTCAAGGAAGTGGTTGAGGTGCTGGCCAACACGGAAGGCCTGAAAGGCGACGTCACCACAATTCCGCAGGAGGGGTCACTGCTGCCGAATACCTATCATTTCTCGCTCGGAGACAGCCGGAGCGCGATTTTGCAGCGGATGGAGAACGCGATGGCCGCGACTGTCGCGGAACTATGGGACAACCGCACCGATGGATTGCCGATCCGAACCATGCGCGAAGCGATCATCCTTGCCTCGATCGTGGAAAAGGAGACCGGCGTCGCATCGGAACGCGCCCGCATCGCGGGCGTATTCGTCAATCGGCTGCGCAAGCGAATGCGCATGGAAACCGACCCGACCGTCGTGTATGGCCTGACCGAGGGCAAGGGACCGCTCGGCCGGGCCCTGACCCGGCAGGATTTGAAGCGGGATCACCCGTACAACACCTATCGGATTTTCGGCCTGCCGCCCGGGCCGATCTGCAATCCGGGGCGCGACTCGCTGGCTGCGGTGATGAACCCGCTGGAAACGGACGAGCTGTATTTCGTGGCCGACGGGACCGGCGGACACGCTTTCGCCCGCACGCTTGCGGGGCATAACCGCAACGTCGCGAAATGGCGCAAGATCCGGCGCGAGATGCGCCGGAACGCTGCGCCGAAATAGATCTCGGACGGCGCAGCGGCCGGTTCAGATACCCTTGATGCGGTCCGGCCCTTGTGGCTTCTGGCCGCGCTCGACCGCGTGAACCGCTGCGATCAGGGCTTCGTTCACCGGCGTCGGGATGCCGGCTTCAAGCCCTTTCTCGACCACCAGCCCGTTCAGGTAATCGATCTCGGTACGCCGCCCCTTGGCCATGTCCTGCCCCATCGACGGACGCTGGTCGTCGCCGCGCTCGCTCGCGGCTTCGGTCAGCGACGTGACCAGCGTGTCGAGCGCCTTTGCGTCGCCATCGGCGGCGGCGACCCAGGTGTCGGCGGTGTGGCCCTTGATGGTTTCCAGCTTGAAGCCCAGCGCCTGGCCGACGCGGATCGTCTCGGCGGCGAGCCGGATCGACAGCCAGCGCGGCGCTTCGATCGTGCCCATTTCGTTGCCGCTATACCCGGTGCAGGCGGACAGCCCGTTATGACAGGCGTTCATCACCAGTTTGGACCACCGCTCGCCCCACAGATTGTCCGTCGCCTTGGCGCTGTCGCAATAGACCAGCCATTCGACCAGTTCCTCGACGCGGGGTGTGATCGTGCCGTGCACTTCGCCGCAGCGGAACACGGTGTACTTCTCGCCGCGCAACGGCACATTGCGTTGCACCAGCCCCGGCTCCTTCAATTCGACCGAGATGGTGCTGGCGATGCAGCCGACCGTGCGGCCCCAACCGACGATCCCGGCGATGCGTTCTTCGTTAATGCAGTTTTGCAGCGAGACGACGAAACCCTCTGGCGCCAAATATTGTTTGATCATCGCTGTCGCCCATTCCGTGTCGTAGGATTTGGTCGAGACGATGGCGATGTCGATCGGATCCTGCTTGGCCAGGTTCTGCACTTCGGTGACGTGCATCGCCTTTACCGGGACATCGTAGCTTTCCTGTTGCGTGACGCCGCGGAGCTTGAGGCCGGTGCTGCGCATCGCCTCCACATGCTCGGACCAGGGGTCGATGAAGGTGATGTCGACGCCGTTCCGCGCCAGATGGCCGCCCGTATATCCGCCGACCGCGCCTGCGCCGACAACTGCCACGCGTTTCTTCATGATGTCCTCCCGTGATGCATTATGGGGCGCCCGATGCGGCGCCCGCGATGATGTGTTCTGGGTCCGGTCCGCTTGGGCCGTTCCGCCATCATAGCTCCGGACCGTGACGGTGCAAAACCGATGGCGCTATCGTTCGGCGCCTGGAACCGGGTAGACTTGATGATACCGCTTCGCACCATGGACCGGATCGCATCGATGCAACCGGTGCAGACCAAAGATAAGGAATGAAAGATGACCGACCTCGTCAACGAGTTGGAAGGAAAAGTCGCGATCGTGACCGGCAGCGCGCGCAACATCGGCCGCGCGACGGTGGAGGAACTCGCCCGCGCCGGCGCGTCGGTCGTGGTGAACGCGGTGCAGGCGCAGGATCTGTGCGAGGAGGTCGCGGAGGGCATCCGGGCAGCCGACGGCAAGGCGATTCCAGTGATGGCCGACATCACCGACCCGGACGCGGTCCGGTTGATGACCGATGCGGCGATCCGCGAATTCGGCGGTATCGACATCCTGGTGTGCAACGCCGCCAATCGCAGCAACAAGCCGTTCGACGAGCTGGATTGGGAGACCTGGAAACAGACCATCGATATTTCGATCCACGGCACGTTTCATCTCGCCAAGGCGGTGGTGCCGGCGATGCGGCAGCGCGGCGGCGGCTGTATTATCGGCGTCGGCGGCATGTCCTCGCTGCGCGGCCAGGCCGGGCGCTCGCACGTCATGGCGGGTAAGATGGGCCTCAACGCCTTCATCCGCGGCCTCGCGCTCGATCTGGCGAAAGACAACATCCGTGCCAATCAAGTGGTTGTCGGCAGCTTCGACACGGTGCGCGAGAACAATCCGTCGTCGAGCCCGGTGCCTGCCGGCGGCGACACCAAGATCCCGCTCGGCCGCAAGGGCGCGCCGCAGGACATGGCCGACCTGATCCGCTTCGTGGTCGGCCCGGCCGCTGGCTACATCACCGGCCAGACGATCCACTGCAATGGCGGCGCGTATATGAATATTTGAGGGAGAGGCGTTCGCGAGCCGCGAAAACGTTAGCGAATTCGGCTGTAGTCCATGGGTCGCAAAAGGGTGCTTTCCACGCGTTCGACGGTACCGAGCCATTCACCCTTTACCAATTGCGATAATTCGGCGTCGCTCTCCTGCGCCTCGCGCCAGTTTTGCCAGGACACCAGATCGGGAAAGCTGCGGATTTCCACGCTCCGGTGCGAGCCCGTGTTGGTGGTGCCGGGGCTGATGACCGTGTCGAAGAAGCCGATCAGCGACGCGCCGTCGCGCGCCAGCGCGGGCATTATCTTTTCGGCGTAGAGCGCATGATGCGCTGTTGCCGTCCCCGGTTTGAGGTAGAGGACACGCTGCTCGATGAAGGCGCGCGGTTGTCCGCGCACCGCGTCGAGGGTGGGCCAATTGGGCGGAAACCCGGGCGAGAAATCGGTCAGGCGCAGGATCGCGGTGTCGACGAAATCGAGCGTCGGATAAAGGCCCTTGTCCTGGCCGTCGCGCAGCGCGGTGTCGGCCATCGCCCGTTCGCGGTGCTGTTCCCAGCTCGCCAGGCTTTCATGTTCGCGCAATTGCCAGAGCGCGCAGCCGGCATCGACGCCGATCCAGATTTCCCAGGCGCCAACGAGTGTGGAGCCGTGATCGTCGAGCGCCTGCAAGGCGACGTTCTGAAAATGCTCGTGACGTTGTTCGAGTTTTCCGCCGCGCGCGATGACCAGACGGTGTTGATAAATCACAGGACTGCGTCTCCTTGGAGTTTCCCTTTCGGGGAAGGTTAAGGATATTTCTTGGGTTCTCCCTCCGCCGGATTTCGATTTCGGGCCGCCGCGAAGGTCAGCGGCCTGTCACAAAAACCTGGAATATTTGCGATAGGGGAGCGCCGCCGGAACCATAGTCGTTCTACGACACTCTATGACGTATCATGCGGCACCCGTTACACCAAATTGACCCTTGACAGTCATGACCTTCGTTATTACACATATCAACGTATTAACGCAGGTTATGACGATGGTGGCAAAAACGAAGGTTCAGGCTTTCGGTAATTCGTTGGGCGTAACGCTCAACAAGGAAGTGCTGGCGGACGCGGGATTCGCGCGGGGCGATGAGGTTCGGGTCGAAGCGACAGCTGATCGTGTCGTCATTACGCGTGAAAACAGCGATTACGCCAAGGCAATGGACGGCTTCCGCAAAGCGGCGGTCCGGTATCCCGGCGCCATGACCGAACTGGCCAAGTGAGCGCGTTCTCACTGCCGCCCATCGAAGCGTTCCTTGACGCTCATAACGAATATATCGATCGGTTCGGTGGCGATCCCAGCGTGCGGGACCTGGGTCGGCTCGAAGCTGCCCTTGGGCGTGCGCAAAGCCTGATCGACTATGGCGATGATCCGACGGTTTTCGAAATTGCGGCAATCGTTTCGCATGGCGTTTCCAATAACCACGCCTTTGTGGACGGCAACAAACGCGTGTCCTTTGGCGCCATCGTCGCGATACTGCACATGAATGGCTACGATCTCGACGTTACCGAGCGCGATGCCGTTGCGGTAACCTTCGCCGTCGCGGAAGGCAGGTTGGACCATGCCGGTCTTGCCGATTGGATTCGGGAAAACGCGGTCCCGTTTGATTGATAGAGCAGCGTGCGCGCATTTGGGTGCACGCTGCTCTATCTTTATAGAATCGATCAACTTTTCGGCCTTAAATTGATTCCAATTAAAGGCAGGTTGATCTAGCGTGTAGCCGCACACACCTCACCGTGCCGCCGTCGCGGCATAGGCGCGGATTTCGACTAGCGAATCGCGTCGCGAGGCCTGTGCCTCGACCACGGACAGCGCGGGTGGGTTGGCGGGATCGATCCAGCTATTCCAGGCGTCGCGGAATTCGGCGAAGCCGGAAATATCCGCGAGCCAGACCTGCACCATCAACAGCCGGTCGCGCGCCGATCCGGCGTCGATCAGGTGGCGCTCGATAATAACGAGGATTTGCACCGTTTGGTCCGCCAGATCGCCGGATTTGTCCGGCGCGGTCAGGCACACCGAAATCAAGTCCGCATTGGCCGCGCCGAGATGGATGTTGGGTGAGGGCGGACCCTTGGTTTTGCCGATTTTGGTGATGGTCATTCGCCTGCCTCAGCTTCCGGTACGGCAGGCGATGACCACCAGTTCGACCAGCAGGTCGGGCCGGTAGAGCTCGCCCGAGACGCAGGTGCGCGCTGGCGGGTTGTCCTCGTCGGCCCAGGCGTTCCAGACCGCGTTCATCGCGCCGAAATAGCGCATGTCCTTCAGCCAGACATGCATGACGAAGATGGACGCTTGGCTTTCCCCCATTTCGGCCAACAACGCGTCGAGCCGGGTGAGCGCCGATGTCATCTGTTGCTTGATGTCGCCCTTGGTCGACTCCGGCTGGATGCCGGAGGTGAAGATCAGGCCGCCATGGGCGACGATCTCCGCCTTGCGGGCGCCGTCGAGGCTCTGGATGTTTCTGCGTTCGATCATTTGGTTCGATTGCCTTTGATGTTGCCTAAGCGCTGTTTGTTTCCGGCAAGGCGAGCCTCAGCACGTCGCGCATGTCGTAGAGTCCCGGCGGGCGGCCGATCAGCCACAGCGCGGAGCGCACCGCGCCCTGCGCGTAGACCCGGCGGTCGGCCGGTTTGTGATGGAATTCCAGTCGTTCGCCGGTACCGGCGAAGATCGCGCCGTGCTCACCGCTTACTGTGCCGCCCTGGATCGTCGTCATGCCGATCAGCCCGGACGGGCGCGGGCCGGTGTGGCCGTCGCGCGGTGTCGCGCCGACCGTATCGGGCGGGATGCCACGGCCTCGCGCGGCCGCCCGGGCGACGGAGAATGCGGTGCCGGATGGGGCGTCGACCTTGTGGCGGTGCTGGAATCCGACGATTTCAATGTCGTACGACTCATCCAGGATTGCCGCCGTGTGCTCGGTAAGGGCCGCCAGCAGCGTGCCGCCGACGCTCATATTCGGCGCGGCGACGATGGCGATGTCGCGCGCCGCGGCTTCCAGCGATTTCCGTGCCGAGGCCGGCATCCCGGTGGTGCCGATGACGATCGGCGTGCGGCGGTCGAGGGCCGCCGCCAGATGCGCCGCCGTGGCGTCCGGCGTCGAAAAGTCGATGACCGCGTCCATGACGCCGATCATGGCCGGCGCATCGCCGGATACCGCTATCCCCGCCGCTGCCCGGCCGGCGAGAGCGCCCGCGTCGCGGCCGACCGCCGGATGTCCGGCGTATTGACTGGCGCCGCCGAGCCGGCAATCCGCAGCGTCGATCACGGCCGCCATGATTGCGCGGCCCATGCGCCCGGCGCAGGCGGCGACGCCGATTTGAGGTTCAACCGTCATTGCCGGCGCTTTTTGGTGCAAGCGGGTCAGCCATATTCAATAATCCGCATATTTCCGCCAAATTAATTTCAAATCGGTGTGACCCAGCGCATTTGTCCAAATCGTCGATTTGGCGATACTCCCGCATAACGCGAATGCGGCAGGGGATACACAAGTTATGAAGCATTTATCTAAAATGCCCGCTAAAAAGCCGCCCCGTGGCGTCTTCAGTGGCAAAGAGAAGATGGGGATCGCGGCTACGCTCGGGTTCTTCGTCATTGGCATGCTCGTCGCCGTGATTTTGCACGATCCGACGAATTGGCGGACGTCGATCCACACCGCCTTAGCCGATTCCCAGTATTCCAGCACCTATACGCTGCCGCCCATCGTCGTCCAATTGCCCAAATCCATTCGCCCGTCCGGCTCCCTGGTTATTTCCTCGTCGCTGGAATTCAATGCCGGCACGCTGACCGAGGCCGCCGAAGGCGCCCGCATCGCGAAACTGCTTTCGCCCCGTCTGGTCGACAGCATTGTCACCGGCGTCCGCGAGCAACGCCACATCATCGCGAAAGACGCGTCCGCCGCCGACCGCGTGATCCTCGACCGGTCCAATTCGGTCCTGCGGCCCTATGGCGTCGTCGCATCCCGTCTTGCAGCGCAGCACATGGACTACCGGTAAGAATCCCCGCTAGCGGCAGGGCCGGCGAGATCGGTCCGCATCCTTCGACAGGCGCAGGATGAGGCTCCGAGATTGAAACTTCCAGCCTCACCTTGAGCTTGACGACGGGCGAGGGGGGCCCTGCCGAGAGTATCGAGTGTCTTTTTTCAATCGAATCCTCCGGGCGACCGGTCTGACGCTCACACCCGCTTGGCGCACGCTTCCAGCAAATCCTGAATTCCCTCCCGCGTCTCCAGCTCGCCGACGATCGTGATCGCGCGTTCGGTATTCGCCTCGCCAATCAGGGGGGTCGCCAGGGCACGGAACTTGCTCTCCAATTTATTCCATTGATCCTTGAGATCCGTATTCGGGATCGCCATGTCGCGCTGTTCCCGAATCACGGTGCCGTCCGACAAATGAACGGTGAGGTGAGTTTCGTTCGGCCCGACGGTGTCGTCGCCGCCGACCGTGACCTTGCCGCGCAAGGCGACCAGGTCGGGGCGGCTCGCGGTTTTCTCGTCATAAAGCGCCGGATCGCCGGTCGGCTCGCCGGTGAGCGCCATGGCCGTGGTGTGGCGATGGCTGAACTTGACTTCCAGCCCGGTCGTCGGTTCCGGAATGTTGCACATGTTCATGGTGCGGCTGGGCGCGGTGACATCGATCCACTCGATTTTGGCAAGATCGAAGGCGGGGTGCTGGCGGATCGCGCCGGCGCTTTCGATCCCCGCATGGGTGCCGTAACAGGCGGCGTGATATTTGAACAAGACGTTCGGTGTCCAGAAATGGCTGTCCAGATCGTCGAGCGCCGCGGCCTCGTCATAGCTGTCGGTCTGCGTGAAACCGTAGCCCTGATTGCATTCCAGGATATCGTCGCGGCCGGTAAAGCCGCGCGCGGCAAGCTCAGCCGCCAGCAGCCCGTTCATGGCCGCCTTGCCCGCATGCAACGGCTTGCACATGGTGCCGAAGGACGCCTTGAGCCCGGCTGCCTGGGTGCCGGCGATGCCGAAGGCGGTGCTGGTCGCCGCGCCGTCCAGACCGAGCAGCCGTGCGGCGGCGGCCGCCGCACCATAGGTGCCGTTGGTTGCGGTCGAATGCCACCCGTTCAGGTAATGTCCGTCGCCCATCAGCATGCCGACGCGGGCTTCCGCCTCGACGCCCGCGACGAAGGCGGTGAGCAGGTCCTTGCCCGATATCCCGTCGCGTTCCGCTACCGCAAAGACCACGGGCGCCACCGGCGCGGTCGGATGTCCCTTGAGCGCCCGCAGGCAGTCGTCGTAATCGAGTGCGTGACCGGCCGAGCCGTTGATCAGCGCCGCCTGGCTGGCGGTTCCCCGGGCGTTCAGCCCGATCAGTGTCGTCTTGTCGCCGAGGCCGTCAGCCGCCGCGAAATCCAGCAGCTTTTGCACCAACGGTTCCTGCGCGCCAGCCAGCGTCACGCCGAGCCAATCCAGCAGGCATTGCTTGGCGACCTCGACCGCCGTGGCCGGCAGCTTTTCGAAGGTCATGCCGCTTGCCAGTTCGGCGAGCCGCCGTGTCACATCGGTTGAGCCTTGCGTGGTGTCGAGCGCGCGTTCCATCGGGGAAACTCCTGCGGTAGGGGGGTCTGTCGGTGGGTCGATAATAGCACCAAATTCGGGAATGGACGCAATGGGCCCGGTGTCATGGCGGCACCGTTCCGTCGATTTGTTGACTTGCATTGTCTGCCCTTGTCTACTCCCAAGGGTAATTTGGGGTTAAATGAACAGTTTTAAGAAGAGAAAGTGGGAGAACATGAAACGCATTCTGGTCGGCGCCGTTGCCGTCGCCGCAGTTGTATTCGCGGGCGCTGCGAACGCACAGACCGTCATCAAGATTCAAACCGCGAACGCCGCGGGCAGTTTTTCACTGAAATATTTGCAGGACAATTGGGTCCCGAAGCTCGAGGCCATGACCTATGGCAAGCTCAAGATCGATATTCGACCCAGCAAGACCGTCGTGCCGCATCGGGAAACGCCGCAGGCCGTTGCCGCCGGCATCCTGCAGGGCGATAACAACGCCGTCGCCTATT
Organism: Alphaproteobacteria bacterium; assembly: GCA_041557595.1. GTDB lineage: Bacteria > Pseudomonadota > Alphaproteobacteria > UBA8366 > UBA8366 > JAOTYV01. The sequence continues at coordinate 3,266 of JBFFGE010000091.1, read as the reverse complement.
TTGCCGGGCGCGATCCGGTATTCGGCATTCTTGGCGATCTGATCGCGGGATACGACACGCCGGAACAGAAGCAGATGTTCTTCCGCTTTGGTGGCGGTGTCGAAATCCTGCAGAAAGCCTGGGACAAACATCTGCCGGGCAAGATCCACGTCGTCGGCGCCGGACCCTTTGCGAAGGAAGCCTTCGTTGCGACCGTGCCGATCAGGACTGTCGCGGATTTCAAGGGCCTGAAGTTGCGGTCGCCGGAAGGTATGGCGGCGGAAGTGTTCCGCCGTGTCGGCGCCGCGCCGACCTCGATCCCGTTCCCGGAGCTGTATACCGCGCTCGAAAAGAAAGTCGTCGATGCCGCCGACGCGAGTTCGTACACCAACAACTCGTCGCTCGGCTTCAACAAGATCGCGAAGTACCCGATCTATCCCGGTATTCATTCGATGGCGGTTCTGCAGTTCGTCATCAATAAGTCGGTTTGGGACAAGATCGGGCCGCAGGGCCAGGCCGCACTCACGACCTGGTACTATGCCGCATGGACCGACATGACCCGGGCGACCGATCTTCAGGATCGCAAGCTCGTTGCTGCCGACCGGGCCGGGACCGGCACGAAGGGCATTACCATCATCGATTGGACCCAAGCCGAGCGCGACAAGTTTCGCAAGGTTGCGCAGGGCGCCTGGGAGGACGTTTCCAAGCAGAGCCCGTTGGCCAAGGAAGCCTACGACGCCAACATCAAGTTCATGCAAACGTTGGGCCTTCTTAAATAGGCGGTTCGACAACGGCAAAATCTAAACTTGAACATGCCGTGACGGGATTGCCTCGTCACGGCACGTTTCAGTTGGAGCCCAGCCAATGAATGCATTGCTTCGCGCAGTGGACCGGCTCAACCAGTATATCGGTTTGTCGGTCTGCCACCTTTACATGATCTGCGCCGTCGTCACCGTTTACGAGGTGGCCATGCGGTATTTCTTCAATTCGCCGACGCAATGGGCATTTGAAGTCGTCATGGTGGTCTGCGGATCGGCCTGGGCGCTGTCCGGCTCCTATATCACGATGCGCCGGGCGCATATCTCGATCACGGTGGTGTATGAGCATGCCAAGGGCAGAGGAAAGTGGTGGCTCGACCTGGTCATCCTTCTGATCAGCCTGGCCGCGATGTTTACGTTTACCTACGCGCTCTTCGACCCGATGGTCCATGCGGTTTCCAGTTTGGAACGCAGCGGCACGTCGTTCAACTCGCCCGAGCCGCTCATTCTCAAGACACTGCTGTTCGTCGGCGCGCTGCTGTACGGGCTGCAGTTGATCGTAAACCTCATCAAGCATTTGACCGGGCACGGTGTCCCGAAGTCCACAGAGCTTCCGGGAGACTGAACCGATGGTCGATATTCAAACGGCGACGATCATCATCGTCGCATCGATGATCCTGCTGATGATGGTGGGCATCCCGCTCGGCATCGTCACCCTGACCGTTTCGATTTGCACGGCGCTGGCGTATTTCGGCATTCCGGGATTGTTCCTGGTGGCGAGCAACGCGCAGGGCCTGCTCGAAGCCTATCCCCTGGTGGCGGTGCCGCTGTTCGTTCTGATGGCGAACATCCTGGAACGTTCCGGCGTGGCGGAAGACCTGTTCGACGCGATGTCGATGATCGCCGGCCGGCTGCGCGGCGGCGTGGCGGTGCAAACGACGCTGGTCGCCGTCCTGATGGCGGCGATGACCGGGATCATGGGCGGCGAGATCGTTATGCTCGGCCTGATCGCGCTGCCGCAGATGCTGCGTCTCGGCTACGACAAGAAGCTCGCGATGGGGACGATCTGCGCCGGCGGATCGCTGGCGACGCTGATCCCGCCATCGGTGATCATGATCATCTACGGCCTGACCGCGAATGTGTCAATTTCGGACCTGTTCCTGGGCGGGTTCCTGCCGGGCCTGCTGCTGGCGAGCCTGTATATCGCCTACATCATGATCCGCTGCCGGCTTCAGCCGCATCTGGCGCCGCTGCCGGATGAAGGCCTGATTCAGTTGACCGGAGCGGAGAAGGCCGCAAAGCTAAAGGGCTTGATCCTGCCGATGCTGCTGATCCTCTGGGTCCTCGGCAGCATCTATGGCGGCATCGCAACGGTGACCGAGGCTGCCGCCGTCGGCGTGTTCGGCGCGATCGCGGCGGCGGCGTCGCGCAAGCGGCTGTCCTGGCCCATGCTTCAGGACGCGCTGCGCAAGACCATGATCACGGTCGGCACGATCGTCTGGCTGATCCTGGGCGCGGTCAGCTTTGTCGGAATTTACAATGTCATCGGCGGCAACGAATTCATTCAGGGGCTGTTGCGCGGCCTCGACATTCCGCCGCTCGGCGTAATCTTCGTGATCATGGGCATTCTCATCGTGCTTGGCACCTTCATGGAATGGATCGCGATCGCCTATATCACCGTGCCGATCTTCGCGCCGGTGATCGTGGGGCTGGGTTTCGACCCGATCTGGTTCGGCGTCCTGTTCGTCATGAACATCCAGATCTACTTCCTGTCGCCGCCCTTCGGGCCCGCCTGTTTCTGGCTCAAGAGCGTGGCGCCTCCGGATATAACCCTGCAGGAAATATTCATGGCCGTGCTGCCCTTCATCGGGCTTCAGATCATCGGCCTGACACTGGTCATTATCTTTCCGGAAATCGTCCTGGTCCTGCCCCGATTGCTCGGCGGGTAGGGTATTAAGACACGAAAACGCCGGCGCCTGGCGCGCCGGCGGAACCGGTCATTCCCAAGAATTGGGGCGGAGCGGTCAGTTCAGGCTGGTGGCGGGAAGCGACCAGTAGAACATGATGAAGACGATGATCCCGCCGAGCGCGTAGCCGCCGATGGTCGTCCAGATATTCATCCGGTCGGGCATGTCATCGTCGGGATTATCCTGCATCATCGGCTGTGTCCTCGCTTTCCAATCCGATTATCCGCGCCTGGCATTGGCGGGTCAACGGTGAAGGCGTGCCGGTGCAGCGATCCCGGTATCTGGCCAGCGGCGAGGGCGCGCGCTAGGATCGAGCGCACCGCCGCCCGTCACGCCTGTCCTCGCGGCCGTCACACTGCCCGCAATCAAATGGAGTCTCCATGGCCGAAAAACATCCGAATATCGTCCTGATCCTCGCCGACAACCTCGGTTGGGGTGAACTCGGCTGCTATGGCGGCGGCGTCCTGCGGGGTGCGCCGACGCCACGGATCGATGCGCTGGCCCTGCAAGGGCTGCGCTTCCTGAATTTCAATGTCGAGAGCGATTGCGTACCCACGCGCTC